>NZ_FPIX01000057.1:0-28391 GCF_900119205.1 Pseudomonas sp. NFACC16-2
TGGTTTGTACTTGATTACCACATGGCGCGTGCTTTACGGCCTGATGCTGGGACGTGCTTGTCCGGATTTAAGCTGCGAGATGGTGTTTGAGGCTTCGGAATGGAAAGCGGCCTATGTTGTGGTCAAACGGTGCCAACCGCCCTCTGTACCACCTTCTTTGGGCGAGATGGTTTTACTGGTCACAAGCCTGGGAGGCTACTTAGGGCGCAAAAATGACGGGCCTCCTGGCCCTAAGGCCATGTGGATAGGGATGCAACGAATACGCGAGTTTGTTATCGCGTTAGAAGCCCAGCGTGCGCTCATCGAGAGTTGTGTAGAACGATGAGCGCGGAGCGTGGGAACGATCAGTGAGGCCTAGGAGTTGTTCAGAGGTTCTGCAAGGTTTCCAGCAACACCCGAACCTTGGTAATCGACTCCTGATACTCGGCCCCCCAGTCCGAGTCCGCGACAATCCCGCCGCCGCCCCAGCAGCACACCTGTCCATCCTTGACCAGCAAACTGCGGATGGCGATGGAGCTGTCCATTTCCCCGCGCACGTCCAGGTACAGCAACGAGCCGCAATACAGGCCACGTCGGGTCGGTTCGAGTTCGTCGATGATTTGCATGGCGCGGATTTTTGGTGCACCGGTGATCGAGCCGCCAGGGAAGCTGCCGGCGATCAGGTCCAAGGCGTCCTTATCCACAGCCAGTTCGCCGGTCACGCTGCTGACCAGGTGATGCACGTTCGGGTAGCTTTCCAGGCTGAACAGCTCCGGCACCCGCACCGAGCCGATGCGGCAGGTGCGGCCCAGGTCGTTGCGCAGCAGGTCGACAATCATCAGGTTTTCCGCCCGGTCCTTGGGGCTGGCCAGCAGCTCGGCGGCGTGGGCCGCGTCTTCGCTGGGTGTTGTGCCGCGGGGTCGGGTGCCCTTGATCGGCCGGGTTTCCACCTGGCCTTCGCTGACCTTGACGAAGCGTTCGGGGGACAGGCTCAGCACGGCGCCGCCATCGGGTAGGCTCTGGAAGCCGGAAAATGGTGTTGGGCATGCCGCCCGCAGCGCTTGGTAAGCGGCCCAGGCATCGCCCTGGCAGGGTGCGCGAAAGCGCTGGGCAAAATTGACCTGGTAGCAGTCACCTGCCTGGATATACGCCTGGATGCGCTCGAAGGCCTGTCGATAGGCTTCGGCGGCGAGGTCGGGGGTCATCGGTCCTTCGAGGCTGAAGACGCCAACCGATGCCGCAGTCGGCTGGCTGAACAGCGCGATCAGGCGCTGGCGTTCGTCTTCGCCACAATGAGGGTGGAAGACCAATTGGCTGGTGCCGGCCTGGTGATCACTGACCAGCGCCCAGTCGTACACGCCAAAACGCGCATCGGGCAGTTGCAGGTCGTCCTTGGCGTGGGACGGCAAGGTTTCGAGGTGTCGGCCGAAGTCATAGCTCAAGTAGCCGATCACGCCGCCGGCAAAGGGCAATTGCACTGTGGTCGGTAGTTCCGCGTCACCTAGCTGCGTCAGCTGAATGCGCAGGCGTTGCAGGAAATCGCTACCGCTCTCGTCGGGCAACACGGCCAGTTGTTCCAACGGCCAGGCGCTGAGCAGGTCGTAACGCCCGCGTTCCGCACTCGGCCGGCCACTGTCGAGCAGCACGCTACCGGGGGCATGACGGATCGCCGCGAAGTACTCGGCGGGGTTGGCGTGGTAGGGCAGCGGGTATACGGAACAGGTTGGCATGGGCGGGGCGGATCAGCCGTTCAGGCGGGGGAGCGATTGTAATCCCCTGTAGGATTTGCTCCTAGGGGGATGTCGGAGATGAGCACGTCAATGGCTGTCGAAGATGACTGTGGGTGAATATTTGTGGTGAGAACATCCTGTGGCGAGGGGATTTATCCCCGCTGGGTTGCGTAGCAACCCCAAAATCTGCCACCCCAGTACATCAGGTTCGTTGCATCTGCCTGTTTGGGGTCGCTTCGCAACCCAGCGGGGATAAATCCCCTCGCCACAAGTCCACCCTGTCCCCGGTCCAAACAATTTATAAGGTGCAGGTTTAGAGGGATCAGCCTTCCACCGGCGGAATATGCCCAAACAACGCCTGGGCAAACGCCACGCGCTCTTCCACGGTTTCGGTAACGCCGCGGGCCTTGAGTTCTTCCAGGTGGGCTTCCACTGCGTGGGTGCGCAAGGTCAGGCCGCAGTCGTTGGCGATCTGGATGTTCAGGCCTGGCCGGGCGTTCAGTTCCAGGATCAACGGGCCTTTTTCCTGGTCCAGCACCATGTCGACGCCGATGTAGCCCAGCCCGCACAGTTCATAGCAACCGGCAGCCAGCTTCATGAAGCCGTCCCAGTAGGGCAGTTGCACGCCGTCCACCGCGTTGGTGGTGTCGGGGTGTTTGGTGATGATGTTGTTCAGCCAGGTGCCGCGCAGGGTCAGGCCCGTGGCGAGGTCGACGCCCACACCAATGGCGCCTTGGTGCAGGTTGGCCTTGCCGCCGGACTGGCGGGTCGGCAAGCGCAGCATGGCCATCACCGGATAGCCCATGAGCACGATGATGCGGATGTCCGGCACGCCCTCGTAGCTGATGCTCTTGAAGATCTGGTCCGGCGTCACGCGGTACTCGATCAGCGCCCGGTCACGGTGCCCGCCCAAGGAGTACAGGCCGGTGAGGATGCTGGAGACATGGTGCTCGATTTCCTCATGGCTGATGATCTTGCCGGACACCGTGCGGTAGCGGCCTTCGAAGCGGTCGGCGATGACGATGATGCCGTCGCCGCCAGCGCCTTGGGCCGGCTTGATCACGAAGTCGGTGCGCCCGCCGATGATTTCGTCGAGTTTGTCGATTTCTTTCTCGGTGGAGATCACCCCGTACAGCTCCGGCACATGGATGCCGGCGGCAATGGCCCGTTCCTTGGTGATGATCTTGTCATCGACGATAGGGTACAGGCTGCGCTTGTTGTACTTGAGCACGTAGTCGGCGTTACGCCGGTTGATGCCCATGATGCCCCGGGCTTCCAGGGCCTTCCAGGTCTTCCAGAAGCCGAACATCAGGAGTCTGCCTTGAGGAAGGCCTTGAACCGCACCAGCTCGGTCAGGCGGTAGCCGCGATAACGACCCATAGCCAGCATGAAGCCCACCAGGATCAGCAGGATCGCTGGGAAGGTGAACACGAAGTACACCAGTTCCGGCACGCTCATGATCAGGTGCGCCAGGGACGCGGCGAACAGAGTGCCGATGGCGACTTTCATCGCGTGGCCGGCGCCGCGCTCTTCCCAGGTGATGGACAGGCGCTCGATGGTCATGGTCAGGATCACCATCGGGAACAGCGCCACCGACAGGCCGCGCTCCAGGCCCAGCTTGTGGCTGAACAGGCTGATGGCGGCGATCAGCACCACCACGAACGTCAGCACCACCGAGAGCCTTGGCAGCATCTGCAGCTTGAGGTGCTCCAGGTACGAACGCAGCGACAGGCCCAGCGTGGTGATCACCGTAAACAGGATGATGCCGAAGCCCAACTGGGTTTCACGGAAGGCCAGGGCGATCAGCACCGGGGTGAAGGTCCCCAGGGTCTGAAGGCCGATCAGGTTGCGCAGGATCAGGATCACCAGAACGCCGATCGGGATCATCACCATGATCATGAAGGTTTGCTGGGTCTGCAGCGGCAGGCCGTAGAGCGAGTATTCGAGGAAGTTGGCGTCGGTGTTCTCGTCCGTCAGCTTGGCCAGGCGAATGGCGTTCATTTCGCTGTTGTTCATGCTGAAGGTGACGGTGGCTTTCTTGCCGCCATCGACGGTGATCAGGTTTTCATCGCCGGTCCACCACAGCAGGCGGTCGGTGGGCAGGCCCTGTTCGCCGGTGTCCGGGTTGAAATACAGCCAGTCGGTGCCGTTGAAGCTGCGCAGCCACAGTTCAGGTGTCTGCGGCTGCTCGGCCACCAGGCGGATGGTGTGGACCTTTTCCACCGGCACGTGGGCGATGGACAGCACCAGTTCGACGATGCGCGCCTTGTTGGCCGAGGACGGATCGCCGGCCAGCAACAGCTTGACGTTATCGTCGTTGAGGTTGTTGACCCGCTTGATCGCTTCGCTGATGAATGTCTCGACGTCGGCCGAATGCTGGCGGATCGGCGCGAGCAGGGCTTCGGCGGCCAGTTTCTCCGGGCCTTCGACGGCGATGCTGTCGCGGAAGGTCGGGCCCTTGACCTTGGTTTTCTCGGCACTGTAGCGCTTGGTCAGCACCAGGCGGTAATACAGGGTCTGGTTGCCCTTGGCCCGACGGGCCGACCACGTCACCTTGCGGTTACCGTCGACCCGGTTCACCGCCACCCCGTAATTGTTGGAGATGAAGCTTTCGTTGAGGCTGACGTAGTCGCGGCTCAGGGGCGGCACGAACATCTGGATCTTCACCGGATCCTTGGCATTGGGCACGAACTCGACCTTGGCGTCGATGTTCCACAAGTCGTCGGTGGCGTCTTCGGTGACCGGGATGCCGAGCACGAAAATCTGATAGGCCGTCACCGACAGGCCCAGCACCACCAGGATGGCGATCAGCATTTTCAGATGGAGGGTAAGGGAGCGCATTGGAATTACTCTGCGGTTTGAGCGGCATTGGCGCAGGCGGGTTTGCCGGCAGCGTATTTAAGACTGGGGTCGACCAGCGCGTCGAAGCGCTTGAGCGCCTCGGAACCGATCAGCAACGGGTATTGGAAGGCGCTGCGGTCGGTCAGGTTCACTTCGATGCTGCGCAGGGCCGAGCCCATGCAGATATCCAGTTCGATGACCGGCCGGGCCGTGTACTTCTTGCCTTCGTCCGGGTCGTAGTCACCGGCGCGGCGCTTGATCTTGCTGACTCGGGCCAGCGGACGTTCGATGGGGTGCGAGTGGGCCGCGTCGATGGCCAGGTAAAAGCGCACCCAGGATTCGCCATTGCGCTTGAAGCGCTTGATGTCCCGGGCGCTGAGGGAGGCGGTCTTGGCGCCGGTGTCCAGCTTGGCGGCGACCTCCAGGTCGATGCCCTGCAGGGCAGCGTATTCGTTGAGGCCGTACACGGTTTTTTCACCCGCCACGGCAAGCCCCGGCAGGCACATGAAATAAAGAGCAGCGGTGAAGGGCTTGAGTGTCATAGATCCTGGTGCGCAGCGTTCCGTTTATCGGTTCAGGCCCTGGCATTGCTGCACAAGCTCCCTGGGCAGCCTTCCCTATAAAAGGAGAGCGGCAAATCGCGCGGCATTCTAGCACGGTGGTTTTCTGACGCCACCGCTGGCCGGGCGCTACGACGCATTCAAACGAGTGGTTATGGCGGGTAAGCTTATTAGACGATTGTCGACAATATTGATTTTTGCTTTGACGTTAACGCCGATATTGGTTAGTTTTTGCCATATTGATTTGCAAGGTGTCGACAATATGCTCGATCAGCTCGAAACCCCGGTGGTGGCCCAAGACGATTCGGAGACGCTTTCCGAGAACGTTTTCCGACGTATCCAGGCCGCCATCGTCAAAGGTGAGATCGCCCCCGGCAGCAAGATCTCCGAGCCCGAGCTGGCGCGCACCTACGGCATCAGCCGCGGGCCGCTGCGCGAGGCGATTCATCGCCTGGAAGGCCAGCGCCTGCTGGTGCGGGTGCCTCACGTCGGTGCCCGGGTGGTGTCGCTGAGCCATGCCGAGCTGCTGGAACTCTACGAAATCCGTGAGTCCCTCGAAGGCATGGCCTGCCGCCTGGCGGCCGAACGCATGACCCTGGAAGAAATCGACGAACTGCGCCGGGTGCTGGAAACCCACGAGCGCGATGCGGCGTTCCAGGCCGGTGTCGGTTATTACCAGCAGGAAGGCGATTTCGACTTCCATTACCGGATCATCCAGGGCAGCGGCAACCGAACCCTGACGCAAATGCTTTGCGGCGAGCTGTACCAACTGGTGCGCATGTATCGCATCCAGTTTTCCACCACGCCCAACCGTCCGCGCCAGGCCTTTGCCGAGCACCATCGGATTCTGGACGCCATCGCCGACCGCGACGGCGAACTGGCTGAATTACTGATGCGCCGGCACATCGGCGCTTCCAAACGCAACATCGCGCGTCATTTCCAGGACAGCGCCACTGAACGAGGTGAGTCATGAGCAACAGCACTCCAGGCCAGCGTTTTCGCGATGCGGTCGCCAATGAGCATCCGCTGCAAGTGGTGGGCACCATCAACGCCAACCACGCGCTGCTGGCCAAGCGCGCCGGTTTCAAGGCGATCTACCTGTCCGGCGGCGGCGTGGCGGCCGGCTCCCTCGGCGTGCCGGACCTGGGCATCACCGGCCTGGATGATGTGCTGACCGACGTACGGCGTATCACCGACGTGTGCGACCTGCCGCTGCTGGTGGACGTGGACACCGGCTTCGGTTCCTCGGCATTCAACGTGGCGCGCACGGTCAAGTCGATGATCAAGTTCGGCGCCGCGGCGATTCATATCGAAGACCAGGTCGGCGCCAAGCGTTGCGGCCATCGTCCGAACAAGGAAATCGTCTCCCAGCAAGAGATGGTCGACCGCATCAAGGCTGCCGTCGATGCCCGTACCGATGACAGTTTCGTGATCATGGCCCGTACCGATGCCTTGGCGGTGGAAGGCTTGGAGTCGGCCCTGGACCGCGCCGCCGCGTGCATCGAGGCCGGTGCCGACATGATTTTTCCCGAAGCCATCACCGAACTTGAGATGTACAAGCTGTTCGCCAGCCGCGTGAAAGCGCCGATCCTGGCCAACATCACCGAATTCGGCGCGACCCCGCTGTACACCACCGAGCAGTTGGCCGGTGCCGACGTGTCCCTGGTGCTCTACCCCTTGTCGGCCTTCCGGGCCATGAACAAGGCGGCCGAGAACGTCTACACCGCGATCCGCCGCGACGGCACGCAACAGAATGTCATCGACACCATGCAAACGCGCATGGAGCTTTACGATCGCATCGACTACCACACCTTCGAGCAGAAGCTCGATGCGTTGTTCGCGGCGAAGAAGTAAGGCGCGACTCCCCTACAAATTCAAGAAAATGGAGACAGCAAATGGCCGAAGCAAAAGTACTCAGTGGCGCCGGGCTCCGTGGCCAGGTGGCCGGGCAAACCGCATTGTCCACCGTAGGCCAGTCGGGCGCCGGCCTGACCTATCGCGGCTACGACGTTCGCGACCTGGCGGCAGATGCGCAATTTGAAGAAGTGGCCTACCTGCTGCTGTACGGCGAGCTGCCGACCCAGGTACAGCTGGACGCCTACACCGGTAAACTGCGCCAGTTGCGGGACTTGCCCCAAGCCCTGAAAGAGGTGTTGGAGCGCATTCCCGCCGACGCCCACCCGATGGACGTCATGCGCACCGGCTGCTCGTTCCTGGGCAACCTGGAACCCGAGCAGGACTTTTCCCAGCAACATGACAAGACCGATCGCCTGCTGGCCGCGTTCCCGGCGATCATGTGCTACTGGTATCGCTTCAGCCACGAAGGCCAGCGCATCGAATGCGTGACCGACGAAGTGTCCATCGGCGGCCACTTCCTGCACTTGCTGCACGGCAAGAAGCCGAGCGAGCTGCACGTCAAGGTGATGAACGTGTCGCTGATCCTCTACGCCGAGCACGAATTCAACGCCTCGACCTTCACCGCTCGGGTTTGCGCCTCCACGTTGTCGGACCTGTTTTCCTGCATCACCGCGGCCATCGGCTCGCTGCGTGGCCCGTTGCATGGTGGTGCCAACGAAGCGGCGATGGAAATGATCGAACGCTTCAGCTCACCGCAGGAGGCCATCGAAGGCACCCTCGGCATGCTCGCGCGCAAGGACAAGATCATGGGCTTCGGCCACGCGATCTATAAGGACAACGACCCGCGCAACGAGGTCATCAAGGGCTGGTCGAAAAAACTCGCCGATGAAGTCGGCGACACGGTGCTGTTCCCGGTCTCCGAAGCCATCGACAAGACCATGTGGGAACAGAAGAAACTGTTCCCCAACGCCGATTTCTACCATGCCTCGGCGTACCACTTCATGGGCATCCCGACCAAGCTGTTCACGCCGATCTTCGTCTGCTCGCGCCTGACCGGCTGGGCCGCCCACGTGTTCGAACAACGCGCCAACAACCGCATCATCCGACCGAGCGCCGAATACACCGGCGTCGAACAGCGCAAGTTCCTGCCAATCGAACAACGCTGAGTGGAAGGGCGCTGACGCTAATTGCTGTGATCGTTCCCACGCTCTGCGTGGGAATGCCGCCCGGGACGCTCCGCGTCCCTGTGACGCAGAGCGTCACTGGATGCGTTTCCACGAAGAGCGTGGGAACGATCATGGTCGTGGCAAGCGCCTTTCTGAAACCACCGTGACCCGAGTCCTGACGATGAACACAGAATTTCGCAAATCGCTACCCGGCACTTCGCTGGATTATTTCGACGTTCGCGAGGCGGTGGATGCCATCCGCCCCGGCGCCTACGACGGCCTGCCGTATACCTCACGCGTGCTGGCGGAGAACCTGGTACGTCGCTGCGACCCGGCCACGCTGCGCGAGTCGCTGCTGCAACTGATCGAGCGCAAGCGCGACCTGGATTTCCCGTGGTTCCCGGCGCGTGTGGTGTGCCATGACATCCTCGGGCAGACCGCGCTGGTGGACCTGGCCGGCCTGCGCGACGCCATCGCCTTGCAGGGCGGTGATCCGGCGCAGGTCAACCCGGTGGTACCGACCCAACTGATCGTCGACCACTCCCTGGCGGTGGAAAGCGGTGGTTCCGACCCGCAAGCCTTTGCCAAGAACCGCGCCATCGAAGACCGACGCAACGAAGACCGCTTCCACTTCATCAACTGGACCAAGAAGGCCTTCAAGAACGTCGACGTGATTCCGCCGGGCAACGGGATCATGCACCAGATCAACCTGGAAAAAATGTCCCCGGTGATCCAGCAACGTGATGGCGTGGCGTTCCCCGACACCTGCGTCGGCACCGACAGCCACACCCCCCATGTCGATGCCCTGGGCGTGATTGCCATCGGCGTCGGTGGCCTGGAAGCCGAAAGCGTCATGCTGGGGCGCGCCTCGTGGATGCGCCTGCCGGAAATCATCGGCGTCGAGCTGACTGGCAAGCTGCAACCGGGCATCACCGCCACCGACATGGTGCTGGCGCTGACCGAATTCCTGCGCAAGCAAAAAGTCGTCGGTGCCTGGCTGGAGTTTTTCGGCGAAGGCGCCAGTGCCCTGACCTTGGGCGACCGCGCGACCATTTCCAACATGGCCCCGGAATACGGTGCGACGGCGGCGATGTTCTACATCGACCAACAAACCATCGATTACCTGAAGCTCACTGGCCGTGAAGACGACCAGGTGCGACTGGTCGAGACCTACGCCAAGCAGGCAGGCCTGTGGGCCGACAAGCTCAAGGGCGCGCAATACGAGCGTGGCCTGACCTTCGACCTGTCGTCGGTGGTGCGCAACATGGCCGGCCCGAGCAACCCGCACGCCCGCGTCGCGGTGTCGGATCTGGCCGCCAAAGGCATTTCCGGGCAGTGGGACGATGTGCCGGGACAAATGCCCGACGGCGCGGTGATCATCGCCGCGATCACCAGCTGCACCAACACCAGCAACCCGCGCAACGTGATCGCCGCCGGCCTCTTGGCGCGCAACGCCAACAAACTCGGGCTGACCCGCAAGCCATGGGTCAAGTCGTCCCTGGCACCGGGCTCGAAAACCGTGGCGCTGTACCTGGATGAAGCGGGCCTGACCAAAGAGCTGGAACAGCTGGGCTTCGGCGTGGTGGCGTTCGCCTGCACCACCTGCAACGGCATGTCCGGCGCGCTGGACCCGGTGATCCAACAGGAAATCATCGACCGCGACCTGTACGCCACCGCCGTGTTGTCGGGCAACCGCAACTTCGACGGACGTATCCATCCGTACGCCAAGCAGGCGTTCCTGGCATCGCCACCGCTTGTGGTCGCTTATGCCATCGCCGGGACCATCCGCTTCGACATCGAAAAAGATGTGCTGGGCGTGGTGGACGGTCGCGAAATCCGCCTCAAGGACATCTGGCCGAGCGACGAAGAAATCGACGCGGTGGTCAAGGCTTCGGTGAAGCCGGAGCAGTTCCGCCAGGTGTACATCCCGATGTTCGCCATCCAGGAAGACACCGGGCCGAAAGTGACGCCGCTGTACGACTGGCGCCCACAAAGCACCTACATCCGTCGTCCGCCGTATTGGGAAGGCGCGCTGGCCGGTGCACGACCGCTCAAGGGCATGCGCCCGCTGGCGGTGTTGCCGGACAACATCACCACCGATCACCTGTCGCCGTCCAACGCCATCATGCTGGACAGCGCCGCCGGTGAATACCTGGCGAAAATGGGCCTGCCGGAAGAGGACTTCAACTCCTACGCGACCCACCGCGGCGACCATCTGACCGCGCAACGCGCCACCTTCGCCAACCCGAAACTGTTCAACGAAATGGTCCAGGAAAACGGCAAGGTCAAGCAGGGCTCCCTGGCCCGGGTCGAGCCGGAAGGCAAGGTCATGCGCATGTGGGAAGCCATCGAGACCTACATGGAGCGCAAGCAGCCGCTGATCATCATTGCCGGCGCCGACTACGGCCAGGGTTCGTCCCGGGACTGGGCGGCCAAGGGCGTGCGCCTGGCCGGTGTCGAGGCGATCGCCGCCGAGGGTTTCGAGCGCATCCACCGCACCAACCTGGTGGGCATGGGCGTGTTGCCGCTGGAGTTCAAGCCCGGCACCGATCGCAAGACCCTGGGCATCGACGGTAGCGAAGTCTATGACGTGATCGGCGAGCGCACCCCGCGTGCGACGCTGACGTTGGTCATTACTCGCAAGAACGGCGAGCGCGTCGAAGTGCCGGTGACCTGCCGCCTCGATACCGCTGAAGAAGTGTCGATCTATGAAGCCGGGGGCGTGCTGCAACGCTTTGCCCAAGACTTCCTTGAATCGGCGGTTGCCGTCTAAATCACAGCCGCGGACACCCGGAGTGTCCGCTTGAGGAGCATCATGGCTCACGCACCGCAAATCAGAATTCCCGCTACCTATATGCGTGGCGGCACCAGCAAAGGCGTGTTCTTCAGTCTGCAAGACCTGCCCGAAGCGGCCCGTGTCCCAGGCACCGCCCGGGATGCCCTGTTGCTGCGGGTAATCGGCAGCCCCGACCCGTACGAGAAGCAGATCGACGGCATGGGCGGCGCGACGTCCAGCACCAGCAAGACTGTGATCCTGTCCAAGAGCACCCGAGCCGACCACGACGTCGATTACCTGTTCGGCCAGGTGTCCATCGACAAGCCGTTCGTGGACTGGAGCGGCAATTGCGGCAACCTGTCGGCAGCGGTCGGTTCATTCGCTATCAGCAGTGGTTTGGTGGACGCTGGTCGCATCCCACAGAACGGCGTGGCCGTGGTGCGGATCTGGCAGGCCAACATCGGCAAGACCATCATCGCCCATGTGCCGATCACTGACGGCGCGGTGCAGGAAACCGGGGACTTCGAACTCGACGGCGTGACCTTTCCGGCGGCCGAAGTGCAACTGGAATTCATGGACCCGGCGGCCGAGGAAGAGGGCGGTGGTGGCTCGATGTTTCCCACCGGCAATCTGGTGGACGACTTGGAAGTGCCCGGTGTTGGCACCTTCAAGGCGACGCTGATCAACGCGGGGATCCCGACGATTTTCATCAATGCCCGCGACGTCGGCTACATCGGCACCGAGTTGCAGGGCGCCATCAACGGCGATCCCAAGGCATTGGCCATGTTCGAAACCATTCGCGCTCATGGCGCTCTGCGCATGGGCTTGATCAAGCACCTGGACGAAGCCGCCCAGCGCCAGCACACACCGAAAGTGGCGTTCGTCGCGCCGCCGGCGGACTACGTTTCCTCCAGCGGAAAAGCCGTCGCGGCCGGGGACGTTGATCTATTGGTGCGGGCACTGTCCATGGGCAAGCTGCACCACGCCATGATGGGCACGGCGGCGGTTGCCATTGGCACGGCCGCTGCTATTTCCGGTACCGTGGTCAACCTCGCGGCCGGCGGCGTCGAGCGCAACGCGGTGCGTTTTGGCCACCCGTCCGGCACTCTTCGCGTCGGCGCCGAGGCCAGCCTGGTCAACGGCGAATGGACCGTAAAAAAAGCCATCATGAGCCGCAGCGCACGGGTGTTGATGGAAGGGTTTGTGCGGGTGCCGGGGGATGTCTTGAACTGAGTCGAAAAAGCTGTGAGCGAGCTTGCTCGCGATGGCGGTGTGTCAGCCAACATCGATGTTGGATGTGCTGGCCTCATCGCGAGCAGGCTCGCTCCCACAGGGGATGGCCGTCAGCCTTCCGTCAGCGCGGTAACGACCAGCCCCACATTGCTTTCCAGCTCCATCACCGGATCGGTCCCATCGGTGCTGAGCACCAACAACTGGCTGCCACCCTCGGTGATGGCGGCTTTCAGCGCCTCCGAAGGCTGGCGATGGTGCAGCACCAGCGCCACGTCGTTGTCTTTCAAGGTCGCGGTCAATTGCTTGAGAGTTTCGGCTGTCCAGTCGGCGTCGGGCCGGGTATCGGTGCTGATGGCGTCCAGGTTGAGCCCGCTGATCAGGTAGCCGAAATGCTCGCTCAGGCTGACCACGCTCAGGTTGTCGGCGCTGGCGAGGCGTTTTTCGCTATCGGCGCTGAGTTTGAGCAGGCGCTGCTTCAGGGCCGCCAGGTTGGCGTCGATCTTCGGTTTGTCCGCCGGGGCCAGGCGCACCAGGTCGGCGGCGATCACGTCGGCCATGCGCCCCAGGTTATGACTGGCCATCCACGGTTGGCTCGCCAGGCCGTCGGCCATGCCCGGTTGCACGGCGATACCGGGCAGGGCACCGTCCACCGGGCGCGCGGCATCGACTTCGACGATGCGAATATTGCTGCGTCGGGCCATGGGGTACAGCGGATCGTCCGGCCACAGCGAGCGCAGGCCGATGACCCCGTCAGCAGCGCTGGCCAGTTTGCTCAAGGCCGGCGCGCCACGGCCGCTGAAGTAGGCGCTCTGCCGGGTGCCGGGCAGATTGGCGGGCGCGGCCCGCTCCAGGCTGACCTCGGTGCCCTTGAGTAAGGCTTCCCCCAATCCATAGGTGACTGGCAGCGATGCCAGCAGACGAACCTTTTCGCCGGCGAATGACGAGGTGATGGCCACGCCGCATAACGCGACGGCCAGGCTCAGTTGTCGCAATGAAAAAACCATTTATCCAAGATTCCCTTTGAGGCTGGGGACGACACCGCGGGCGATGGCGCTCAGGGCGAAGGCGATGCCAGCCACCAGGATGATCGCGGCACCGGATGGGATCGGCAGGTCGAACACAATCGGCGCGAGGATCCCGCACAAGGTGCTGGCGGTGGCGATCAGCACTGAACACCAGAAAAAGCCTTTCAATGATTGGCTGAGCAGGCGAGCCGCCGCAGCCGGAATCACCAGCAACGCGCCCACCAGAATGGCGCCGATGACTTTCACTGCTGCCACGGTGATCAGCGTCACCAGGATCACGAACAGGTAGTCCAGTGTCTTGACCGCCACCCCGCGCACTGCCGCCAGTTGCGGGTTGAAGCTGGCGAGCATGATGCGGTTGTACAGCGGCAAGGCCAGGGCCATCACCAGCGAGCCGACCACCGCCAGCACCAGCAGGTCATTGCCATTGACCGTCAGCACCGAGCCGAACAGTACGTTTTCCAGGATGTGCACATTGATCTTGCCCGCCAGGATCAACAGCAGGCTGGCGCCCAAGGCCAGGGACACTGACAGGAATACGCCGATCAGCGTGTCCGGCGCCAAGCCGGTGCGGTTGCGCAGGTAATTGAGCAGGATGCCGAACAACAGGCAGTAGCCGAACAGGCTGCCGTAAGGGCCGGTGTAGGGTTCGCCGAGCAGGATGCCGATGGCCACGCCGGTCAGCGCCGCATGGCCCACCGCCTCGGAAAAAAACGCGAAGCGCTTGACCACCACCAGCGTGCCGAGACCGCCCAGCACCGGGCCGATCAACAACCCGGCCAGCAACGCATTGACCACGAACCCGTAGGCCAGCGCCTCGGGCAGGTAACCGGACGAGGCCCAGCCCTGAACCATCAGACGAAAGGCTTCATAACTCATCAGGCAGCGCTCCCGTTCGTGCGCGGATGGGTGGAAAACAGCGTCAGCAGGCGTTCTGGCGTCAGGATCTGGCGGGGCGGACCGTCGAATAGCACGCGACGATTCAGGCCGGTGACACGGTCGGCCAGGCGCCCGACGGCTTCCAGGTCATGTTCGATCCAAAGCACGGTGATTCCGGCTTGGCGCCAGTCCTGCAGCAATTGCTCGAATACCTGGATACCGGCCTCATCCAGGGCCGACATCGGTTCATCCAGTACCAGCAGTTGCGGCGAGGGAATCAGCCCCTGGGCCAGCAACACTCGCTGGCGCTCACCACCGGACAGCGCGCCCATGCGCCGCTTGCGCTTGTCCTGCATGCCGACCCGCTCCAGGGCCTGGCCAATGGCCCCAGCGTAGTGCTTGCTCAAGCCGAGAAAAGCCGGTCGCCGCTGACACATCGCCGCCATGAAGTCGTCCACCGTCATGGGCAGGCCCCGGTCGAACTCCAGCGCCTGGGGCACGTAGCCGATCACCCCGGGCTCGCCTGGCCATTGCAGGCTCAAGCGTCCCTGGTGTGGCATCTGCCCGAGCAAGGTCTTGATCAGCGAACTCTTGCCGCCGCCATTGGGGCCCACCAAGGCATGGATGCTACCGGGTTCCACCTGAAACGCCACGCGGTCGAGAATGGTGGTGCGGCCCAGGTTCAGGCTGACATCGGCGAACTCGATCAAGGGGCCGACGTGTCGCAGAGTGAGGGTTTCCTGGACGGTCATGCGCCAGACTCCTGGATGGCCCGGACCACGGTGTCGAGGTTGCCGGCCATTTCCTTTTCGTACTTCTCGGGGCTGTAGTCGCCGTAGGAAATATGTGAGAGCGGGTACAGCTTCACGCCCGATTCACGCTGGATGGTGTCGACGTAGGTGGACGGGAAATCCATCTCCGAGAAGATCACCTTCACGTCCAGCTCGCGCAGTTGGTCGATGGTTTTCTTCAATTGGCTGGGGCTTGGTTCGATGCCATGGGCCGGCTCGACCACAGCGGTCACTTCCAGGCCGAATTCGCGCAACAGGTAGTCGTAGGCGGCATGCACCGTGGCGACCCGCAACTCGGCGTTGGGGGCCTGGGTCAGCTTCGCCAGGGCCGCGGCGCGCATCTGCCGCAGGCGCTTGCCGTAGGCGCGGGCGTTCTGGGTGTAGGCCTTGGCGTTGTCCGGGTCGAGCTTGCCCAGCTCTCGGGCGATGTTATTGACCTGAGCGATGGAGGCGCTGATGGACAGGAAAGTATGTGGATTCACGACCTTCCCCGCGCCACGAGCCGCCGTGCCGGTGGCAGCCAGCAGGGGCACGTTTTCATTGGCCTCGATTACTTTCACGTTCGGGGTTTCGCTGGCGGCGATCATGCGGTCGGCGAAGTCATCGTGACCCACGCCGTTGAGCACGATCACGTCGAGGCCGCTGATGCGCTTGATGTCCTCGGCCCGTGGTTCATAGGCATGGGGGTTGAAACCGGCCGGGATCAGCGGCACGACCTCGGCCTTGTCGCCGACGATGTTGCTCACATAGCTGTAATAAGGGTGCAGGGTGATGCCGATGCGCAGACGCTTGGCTGTTTCGGCGCTCACCGGCGAGGTGAACAGGCAGGCCAGCAGGCCGATCAGCAGCAGGCGCAGCAAGGGGCGGCGTTGGGATGCAATAGGCATGGGCAAACGGTCTTCTCTCGAATGAAGGCGTGGGGTCAGTGCCGGTGCTGGCGGGTTACGCCGGCATCGAATTGCGCGACGATCTGTTGCCAGCCGGTGGCGGACAGCGTCGCATCGTCCAGCGCGGTGGGCGTCGCTAGGCCGGTTCCGCGGTTGAGCCAGATGTCCGGGGCGGCGTCGGACGCTTCGCCGATACGCATCAGAAACGAGCCGGCCACCGACGGATTGGCACTGGCGCCGAAGTAAGCCCGGTTCTGCAGTTGTTGCCAGGCGTGGCCGCCCCGGCTGACGGAACTGGCGTCCTGGGCGAATGGCGCGAAGCCTTCTTCGGCCAGGGTTGGCGGACTGGGCAGGGTGGGTTGGTCTTCGCGCAGCAAGCGAATTTCATCCAGGGTCACCCGCAGGTCGGCGTAGATGCCTTGCTCGGCGGCGCTGAGGTCGCGGCGGGCGTCGAGCTGGTTCGAGGCCAGGTGCGTGGTGTCTTCGGCTTTGCCATGCCAGGCCACCACAGACCCGGCGACCACCACGATGACCAGGCACAGCAGCAACACATACAGGGTTTCATGGCCCGCACCCGCGGGGCGGATGACTTGAGTCGTGGTGTTGCTCATGGGGCCTCGATGTCGGCTTGGTCGATTTCCACCACGTGGCCGGGGCCGGCGTCGAAGAGCACGTAGAACTCTGCGTCCGGCTTCTTGAAGGTCAGCTTCGAATCGGCGCCGAGCTTGCCCGGGACGAGGATGGTCTCGTCATAGCCGATCACGTCCAGGGTCACTCCGGGTGCGCCGCTGCCGTCGGAAAAACCCCCGGTGCATTGGATCTGCTCGGCGTCGATGGCCTTGCATTCGCACATCGGGTTGTGGGCCAGGGCGCTGGTGCTGGCGCCTGCGCAGAACAGCAACGCCAGGCCGTTGGATAAGGCGCGGAGGGTCATGGTTTGGGTCCTTGGTTCTTCAGCCAGGCGATGGTGGCCGGGGAGGCCTGACTCAGGGGAATGGAGGCCTGGTGCATCGAACCGTCCCAACCCTCGAGGGTTATCCACAGTTCGGCATCGGGCTGGGTCTTTGGTGGAACCGGCAACAAGGCGCCCATGCGATAGGGCGAGCCGAAGAAAATCACCCCGGCGGCCCGCAGGCTGCGGGGTTTGCCGATGCGCAGGTAGGTGGCCTTGACCTGGCCAATACAGCTTTGGCACAGGGCGGCGTTGAAGTGTTTCATCGGCCCGGCAGGCCCTTGGACGCGGGGGGCTTCGTTGCGAAATTCGGCCAGGCGCAGGCTCCAGGGACCGACCTGGACTTCACCGACTTCCCGCTCGCCGAGCCCGGCATCGCCGCGAAACAACGACGCCTCCGAGAAATACTTGGGCATGAAGCCCAGGGGAATCAGCAGCAACAGCACGTTGAGGTGAAAGCGCCATTTGTGCCAGAACAGGCTCAGGCGTGACGGTGGCGAGGCTGTGTTGGACGGGTTCACAGGTTGCCCTCCGGCGATTCACGCTGCATGGACGGCTGCAATGCCCGGGCAGCCCGGGCTTCACGTGCAGGTTTTTGGCTGCGCTTGAACGCATTGGCAGTGGCCAGGGCCGTGCGTTTGGTCCAGATCAGCAACCCGCTGAGGACCATCATGCTCAGGATCAAGCCGAAGAAGAACCAGATGAGTTTGATCCAGAGGCCGCCAAAATCCCCAGTGTGCAGTGGGCGCATGGACTCGGTGACGAACTCCAGCGTCGTGCGGTCCGACAGCAACCGCGAGGCCGCCACGTCACCGTTGTAGGGATTGATGGTGGCGGTCTGGTACATCAGCGGGTACCAACCACGGCCGCCGACTTCCAGATGGCTGTAGGCGTTGCCGGGCAGGCTGACAAAGCTCGCTTCCAAGCCTGGGATGCGCTGCCGGGCGATCTCGATGGCCCGGTCCAGGTTCAGTTGCGGCGGCGCAACGCCATCGACGGACAGCGGCACGCTTTCCCGGGCGACGACCGGGATGACCGGGGCGCTGGAGATGGAAATCTGGTTGTCGGACAGCAAGGCTTCGATCAGGAACCAGGTGCCGGTGACGGAGATGACCGCGATGAACCAGATCGACCAGATACCGCTGAGCCGGTGGAAGTCGCCCCAGAAAATGCGGGCACCGTGGCGGATACGCAAGGTTGGACGGAAAAAGCCTTTCCAGAAGCGCTTGTAGACCACCAGCCCGGTCACCAGGGACGCCAGCAACGGCAGCCCCAGGAGCGACACCAGGTACCAGCCCCAGCTGTAGCCGTTGGTGAACGGCACCAACCACCATCCGTGCAGGGCGCGGGTGAAGCCTCTGAAATTGAACGCCGGTGCCGAGCCTTGGATGACGCCGCTGTACGGATTGATGTAGACCGTGTCGGGGCGTCCATCGGGATAGGTCACCTTGGCCTCCAGCGCAAAATGCGCCTCGTCCGGACGCGTGATGCTTTGCACCTGGGTCTGCGGCTGGGCTTGCTTGATCGAGGCAATCACCTGGTCATAGCTGAGCAGCGGGGCATCGTCCGAGGGCTTGCTGGCACGCATGTCAGGGTTGACCAGCCAAACGATCTCCTGGCTGACCACCGCGAGGGTGCCGGTCACGCAAACGATGAGCACGAAAAACCAGATGGGCAGGGCCAGCCAGCTATGAACCAGGAACCAGAGTTTGGAGCGGGACTTCTTCGACATGATTGAACGTCTTGATTCGATGAAAGGCTCGGTATTACGGGCTTCGCAATACCCCTGAACCCTGAAAGGCCGGCCGTGGCTTTTGCCGACGCGGCCTGCTGCATCTAATTAAGACGAACGAGCGAGTGAAATCCTGAAGGAGAAGATGAAAGAAAATGTTTCACGTTCAAATGTTCGCGACGTGTGGCGAGGGAGCAGGCTTCCTCGCCACAGTCGGTTGGCCTTAGAACACGTCAGCCTTGTTGTTGGAACATCTCCCTGGCCCGTTGCTCGATCTGTTCCTGGCTCAGATCTTCCTTGTGCGTCGCCAGGAACCACAGATGCCCATAGGGATCTTTCAAGATGCCGGTACGATCGCCGTAAAACTGGTCCTTGACCTCTGAAATCACTGTGCCACCAGCCGCAATGGCCTGGGCAAATGCGCTGTCCACGTCCTCGACATATAAATGCAGGCCGACCGATGGCGATTTGTCCGGGTTGCTCAGTGGGCCTTGGTCGCAAGGCGTGCCGAGCATGATAGGAAACCCGTTGATCCGCAGTTCGGCATGCCCGATGCCTCCGTCGGGCATGGCCAAGCGCATGACCTCGGTGGCATTGAAGGCTTTTTTGTAGAAGTCGATGGCTTCGGCAGCTTTTTGAATGCCCAGGTAGGGCGTGATGTTATGGAAACCTTCGGGAATGGCTTTGACACCCATGACGGTTCTCCTTGTTGTTATGGGAGGCGAAGAGAGTCTTCGTCGTTTTGCGCCCATCCACTATAGGTCAGCCGCCGTGGACGGGCTCATGTCCCGACGAACGCTTCACGGCTGCTCCAGCAGGTGAGCCCCTGGCCCGTGTTTGCCCAGCACGTCGCCCTGATTGCGCAGCGGGCAAGCCTCCATCGACAGGCATCCGCAGCCGATGCAGCCGTTGAGTCGATCACGCAGCGCCACCAATTGGTTGATGCGCTCGTCCAGGTCCCTGCTCCACTGCGCCGACAAGGTCTGCCAGTCGGCGGCCGTTGGCGCACGGTTGTCCGGCAGGTTGTTCAACGCCTCGCCGATCTCCGCCAAAGGAATGCCCAGGCGCTGGGCAACCTTGATCAGCGCCACGCGGCGCAATACTGCCCGTGAGTAGCGACGTTGGTTGCCCTGGTTGCGCGTGCTTTTGATCAGCCCCTTGGATTCATAGAAGTGCAAGGCCGTGACCGCCACGCCGCTGCGGGCGGCCACTTGGCCGACGGTGAGTTCCTTGTGGATATCGATCTGCGTCATCGCTTCGATTCGCTGCTTGACCTAAAGTTAACTTTAGGTTTTACCCTGCACGCGTTCGGGTCGCAAGATCCGCCTTACGTGCAGAGGGGACCTTTCATGCAATCACCAAGGAACAATCGCAGTTTCACCCAGTTGATGGAATTCGATATCGAACCGCAATGGCAGCAGGCGCTGGTAACCGCCTTGTCGGAACAAACCGAGCGCCTGGCTCGGAACCACCCGGGGTTCCTGAGTGCCAGTATCCAGGCCAGCGAGGATGGTCGGCGGGTGCTCAACTATTTGCAGTGGCAAACCCGCGAGGCAGGCGAGGCGGCGCTTCAAAGCTTCGAAACGGGCGAGCGGGATTTCTGGTGGCTGATCCAGGCTCATCGAGCCAAAGCCGTGACGTTTGGCTCGTTCCAAGTGCTGCACAACATCGAGCGCAGTCTGGACAACGCGTTGCATTGCCAGTTGGTCGACTGAGTGCAGCGGCTGATCCGCAAAGGCAATAGCCACTATCGAGAGGGTTGATTTCTGCCGCGCAGGGCTGGCGGGTAGCCTTTGTTCATCGCCCAACTCCAGAACACCGGACACTTGCCATGAACCGTACCCTTGCTGTTTTGCTGCTGTTGACCGCCGCCCTCCTGGGCGGTTGCGCCAGTTCTTCCCCGGAGCTGCGCCCCTACACCGCCGACGAGACCCGCGAACTGGCGCTTGAGGCCTTGAATCGCCGCGGCCTCTCGTTCGATGAATACCACGCGAAAAAAGCCGAGTTACTCGGTTCGTCGCAAAAAAACGTGAGTTTCGACGATCAGGGCCAGATGAGTGCCGAGCGGGTCGTGCAACAGCCAGGCCGGTCAAGTTGAGGGACTGTACTGCTTAAAGTTTTGCCCAACTGTCCGTGGGTTTGCGCCAAGGCGTGGGGTAGGGTCGTGACTTGACTGACCGCCCTGATGGACTGACTTGAAATGACCCTTTCGCTTGACCTGCTGCTGGGCTTCGCCCTGTTTGCCCTGGTGACCTCGATCACGCCTGGCCCTAACAACACCATGTTGTTGGCCTCGGGTGTCAATTTCGGTTTCAACCGCACCATTCCTCACATGCTGGGTATCACCTGCGGCTTCTTTTCCCTGGTGCTGGCGGTGGGCCTTGGCCTGGGCGCGGTGTTCCAGACTTATCCACTGCTTTATACGGCGCTGCGCTACATCGGCGCGGCTTATCTGTTGTACCTGGCGTGGAAAATCGCCCACTCCGGTCCAGTTTCGGAAAGCCAGCCGGCAGACAATACGCCGATCAGCTACTGGGGCGCGGCGGCGTTCCAATGGGTCAATCCCAAGGCCTGGATCATGGCCATCGGTGCCATCAGCACGTACACGCCACTTCAGGGTTATTTCTTCAACGTGTTGGTGATTGCGGCGGTGTTTGCCCTGATCAACCTGCCAAGCGTGAGTCTGTGGGTGGTATGCGGCAGCCTGTTGCGCAACCTGTTGCGTGATCGTCGCTGGTTGCGCCTGTTCAACTGGGGCATGGCGCTGCTGTTGGTCGCTTCGCTGTATCCATTGTTGCTCGAAAGCATCAGTTGAGGGCTGAGCTTCGCCGCGATGCCTGCTAAGCTCGCTGTTCAGGAGCGTTCCTACGCACTTTTAAACGAAGTCCGACTTCTTTAAGGTCTTTGATCAGGTATTGCTAGTCTCGAACCCAACGAGGGCGCCTGATCCCGGAGCAGGCTCTGCGAGTTTCCCATGAATAAACGTCCTTTGTATTTCGACTACGCCGCCACCACGCCGGTGGATGAGCGGGTCATCCGGGTCATGGTCGAGTGTCTGGGCTTTGACGGCAACTTTGGCAACCCGGCTTCCAGTTCCCATGCGTTCGGCCAGGAGGCTCGGCGCTCGGTAGAGCGTGCCCGCCAGCAGGTGGCGCAACTGGTCGGGGCTCAGCCCGAACAGATCGTCTGGACGTCCGGCGCTACCGAGTCCAATAACCTGGCCCTCAAGGGGGTGGCCCAGGCGCGCGGTGGTTCCGCCGGCCATGTCATCACCAGTCTGATCGAACACAAGGCGATTCTCGATACGGCGCGCCAGCTTGAAGAGAGCGGCGTCGCGGTGACCTGGCTGGCGCCGGACGCCGAGGGCCTGATCAGCCCGCAAGCGGTTCGCGAGGCGTTGCGCGAAGACACGTTCCTGGTGTCGCTGATGCTGGTGAACAACGAGTTGGGCACCGTCAACGACGTCATCGCCATCGGCGAGATCGTTCGCGAGCACGGTGCGCTGTTTCATGTGGACGCAGCCCAGGGCGCCGGGAAGGTGCGGATCGACCTGTCTCGTTGGCCGGTGGACCTGATGTCTTTTTCCGCGCACAAGATCTACGGCCCCAAGGGCATCGGTGCGCTCTACGTCGGCGACCGTGCCCGGCCACGTTTGTCGGCACAGATTCACGGCGGTGGGCATGAAGGTGGTTTGCGCTCCGGGACCCTGGCGACCCACCAGATCGCAGCCATGGGCGCCGCATTCGAACTCGCGGCCGAGGCATTCGACGAAGAACTCGCTAAAATTGCCCGGTTGCGCAATCGTTTGCTTGAGCCGCTGCGGGCCTTGCCCGGTGTGCGTATAAACGGCAGTGCGAGCCGTCGGATTCCCCACACGCTGAGCCTGACCTTCAACGAAGGGGAGTTCAACCCGGCGGCGTTGAGCGCATCGATTGCATTTTCCGCCACCTCGGCCTGCAATTCGGCGCAGAACAGCCCGTCCCACGTGCTGCTGGCCCTGGGGCACGATGCGCGCGCGGCCGGGCGGACCATTCGCCTGAGCCTGGGCCGCTTTACCACTGAACAGGATATCGACGAGGCGGTGCGGCTGATCCAGGCGGCGTGCGCGACTGCGCCGGCGTTCTGGGCCACGACCCCATAAGCCGTTTTCGGCATCGAACAACAATATCAATGAGCAGGAGAAACAATGAGCACTGAGCCTTTGTCCCGTGGACTGGTTCCCCAGCGCCTGGCCCAAATCCGCCAACTGATGAGCCGGGAGGGCATTCATGCGCTGCTGGTGCCATCGGCCGACCCGCATCTGTCCGAATATCTGCCGGGCTATTGGCAGGGGCGGCAATGGTTGTCGGGCTTCCATGGTTCGGTGGGTACCTTGATCGTGACCGGCAGTTTCGCTGGCGTCTGGGCCGATAGCCGTTATTGGGAGCAGGCCACCAAGGAGCTGGAGGGCAGTGGTATCGAACTGGTCAAGCTTATTCCGGGCCAACCCGGCCCCTTGGACTGGCTGGCGGAACAAACGCCTGAGGGTGGGGTGGTCGCCGTCGACGGCGCGGTCATGGCCGTGGCATCGGCCCGAACCCTGGGTGGCAAACTTGCGGAGCGCGGCGCGCGGTTGCGTACCGACATCGATCTGCTCAAGGAGGCCTGGAGCGATCGCCCAAGCTTGCCGGATCAGCCGGTCTATGCCCATTTGCCGCCCCAGGCGACCGTCAGCCGGGTCGAGAAACTCGCCAAGCTGCGCGAATCCCTCAAGGAGCGTGGTGCCGACTGGCATTTCATCGCCACGCTGGATGACATCGCCTGGTTGTTCAACCTGCGCGGCGCGGATGTGTCGTTCAACCCGGTGTTTGTCTCCTTTGCCTTGATCGGCCAGCAACAGGCGACGCTGTTCGTGGCCCTGGACAAGGTTGACGCAGCGCTGCGTGCCGTTCTTGAACAGGACGGCGTGACCCTGCGCGATTACAGCGAAGCCGCCGCCGCGTTGCGTGAAGTGCCGGACGGTGCGAGCTTGCAGATCGATCCGGCGCGGGTGACGGTCGGCTTGCTGGATAATCTGGGCAGCGGCGTGAAGCTGGTCGAAGGTCTCAACCCAACGACGCTGGCCAAGTCCCGAAAAAGCCTGGCCGATGCCGAGCACATCCGTCGGGCCATGGAGCAGGATGGCGCGGCGCTCTGTGAGTTCTTCGCCTGGCTGGAAGCGGCCTGGGGGCGCGAGCGCATCACCGAATTGACCATCGACGAGCACCTGACCGCCGCCCGCACGCGCCGGCCGGACTTCGTCTCCCTGAGTTTCAACACCATCGCCGCTTTTAACGCCAACGGCGCGATGCCTCATTACCACGCCACGGAAGAAGCCCATGCGGTCATCGAAGGTGATGGCCTGTTGCTGATCGATTCCGGCGGCCAGTACTTGGGGGGCACCACCGACATCACTCGCATGGTGCCGGTCGGCACACCCACTGCTGAGCAGAAACGTGATTGCACGCGCGTGCTCAAGGGCGTGATTGCCCTGTCCCGGGCCAAATTCCCACGGGGCATTCTTTCGCCATTGCTGGATGCCATCGCCCGCGCACCGATCTGGGCAGAGCAGGTGGATTACGGCCACGGCACCGGTCATGGCGTCGGCTATTTCCTCAATGTCCACGAAGGCCCGCAGGTGATTGCCTATCAAGCCGCTGCCGCGCCGCAAACGGCGATGCAGGTTGGCATGATCACCTCCATCGAGCCGGGCACTTATCGTCCCGGTCGCTGGGGTGTGCGTATCGAGAACCTGGTGTTGAACCGTGAAGCCGGAAGCAGCGAGTTCGGCGAGTTCCTTGAGTTCGAAACCCTGACCCTGTGCCCGATCGACACCCGCTGCCTGGAACCTTCTTTGCTGACCCAGGACGAAAAAGACTGGTTCAACGCTTACCACGCCGAGGTTCAGCGTCGTTTGGGTCCCTTGCTGGACGGTGACGCACTGCAATGGCTGAACACGCGAACGATGGCCATTTGAAGTAGAGGATCAGGCAAGGGCTTCACGGACGAAGTCCAACCGATCCTGGCCGAAGAACAACTCGTTGCCGACAAACATGCTCGGGGCGCCGAACACGCCCCGTGCGACGGCTTCTTCAGTGGCGGTCTTGAGGGCTTGCTTGACCTGCTCGTCGTTCGTCAGGGCCAGCACATAGTCGGCGTCGAAACCGCCTTCGTTCAGGACTGCTGCGACGGTCGTGGGGTCATTGAGGTTGCGGGCGTCCACCCAAAAGGCGCGGAACAGGCAATCGACGAAGGCCTCGAAGCGTTCAGGTTGGCGCAATTGCATGCCAGTCACCGCGCGCATCAGTTGCAGTGTATTGATGGGGAAGTGTGGATTGAACTTGAAGGCGACCCCATAGCGCTTGGCGAAGCGATTCAGATCCTTGAACAGGTAAGGATTCTTGGCCGGCACTGTCGCTGGTGAGGCATTGCCGGTTGCCTTGAAGACGCCACCCAATAACATCGGGCGATAGATCAGCTGGCTGTTGGTCTGCGCGCACAGCGTCGGCAACTGGGTGTAGGCCAGGTACGTGGTCGGGCTGCCGAAATCGAAGTAAAACTCCACCGATTTGCTCATGGGATCTGCTCTCTTGTTGTGTGAGGGGAGGTTTACCAGCGTTCGCTCCAGGGCCGCAGGTCCAGTTCGAAGGTCCAGGCGTCGCGGGGTTGGCTGTGCAGGTACCAGTAGTTGTCGGCGATGTGTTCGGGGTTCAGGATGCCGTCCTGATCCTTGGTGGCATATTTCTCCGGGAAATTATCGCGGATGAAGTCGGTGTCGATGGCGCCGTCCACCACCACGTGGGCCACATGAATATTCATCGGTCCCAGCTCTCGGGCCATGCTCTGGGCCAGTGCCCGGATGCCATGCTTGGCGCCCGCGAATGCGGCGAACCCCGAAGCACCACGCAATCCCGCCGTTGCCCCGGTAAACAGAATCGTCCCGCGCTGGCGCTTGACCATGCGCTTGGCCACTTCTCGTGCATTGAGAAAGCCTGAGAAACAGGCCATTTCCCAGATCTTGAAATACTTGCGTGCGGTTTCCTCGAGGATGCTGCAGGGGACGTTGGCGCCGATGTTGAACACAAAGGCTTCGATCGGGCCGATCTGGTTCTCGATTTGCTCGATGAGTGCGATCACGTCGTCCTCTTTGCGTGCATCGCAGGCAAACCCGTGGGCTTCGCCGCCTTGGGCGCGGATTCCATCCACCAGGGGTTCGAGTTTGTCGGCGCTGCGACGCGTAACACAGGCAATAAAACCTTCCTGCGCAAAGCGTTTGGCAATCGCTCCGCCGGTGGCATCGCCTGCGCCAACAACCAGTACGACCTTCTTGTTATTCATGGTCAGCCTCATTGGTAAACGATCGTTAACTAAACGGACGTTATGCTAAGATCCGGCAAGCGTCAAGGTGAGCAATCAGGGGCAGGAACCGTGCGATATTCAGCCAATCACAAAATGGAAACCCGCGAGAAACTGCTCGCCAGCAGTGCCGTCTCTGCCAAGAAGTCGGGTTTCTCCACGGTCGGTGTCGATGGTTTGATGAAAGCTATCGGATTGAGCGGCGGTGCGTTTTATAGCCACTTCTCATCGAAGGATGAGCTTTTCAAGGCCATTGTTGAGCGGGAATTGGCCCAAAGTCTGGATCGTCTGAGTGGAGACGGTGCGATGGACTCAATAAAGCTGGAGCGCTGCCTCAAGCAGTACCTGAGCATGAGCCACGTTGAGCAACCTGAAGCAGGGTGTGCGTTACCGGTGCTGGGTGCCGAGATCGCGCGATCGGATGTCCAGGTGAGGGAGGCGGCGCAAACGTGGATCTGTCGTTTGCACGAAAGCTGGGCGCGGATATTGGGAAGCGACAGTCTGGCCTGGGCTATCCTGTCTCAATGCGTGGGAGCATTGGTGGTTGCGCGGATGCTGGTCACGCCGCAGGTCCAGCGTGACGTCCTCAAATCCAGTCATGAGGAGATTAGGCGCCGAATGGCCGAGCAAGGGCTCGACTGACGTGGCCTATTTACAGATGACGATCATGCTGCGGCTGGTATAGCCAGCGGGGTTGAGCCCGAAGGGATAATCCCCGGGTTCCTCGACGGCGTCACCGGACTTGGCAATGACCTTGTAACCCTTGGGAGCACATGAATTGGCGGCGCTGGCGGCGCACTGATCCCAGGATGAGGACAGGCCGGAGCAGTTGATGTGCAGGCCTTTCTTGCCGCGCTTGACTTCAGTTTTCGATGTTGCCGCACAGCCCGCTACTGCAAGTACGGCGATCAGTATCAAAATTCGTTTCATTCCCGTCCTTATAATCGTCGTGGATCTTGTGTCCACGTACGATTGTGTTCGCTCTTGCTTGAAGCGTTCATGACGTCCTGTATGAAAAAATCCATGTCTGACATTGGGTTACCGGTCTAAACATGGCCTAAATGCGGGGCAAATACCAGACCTTCGTTAAATCCTGCTTCAATCTGCCGCGACGGCAGGCTTCGCAGTGTTGCCCATGGTCATCGTTGCGCCGACCGACGCGAGGATGATGCAGGTAATGGCTAGCCATTGGGCCAAGGACAAGTACTCCTGCAGAAAGACTAGCCCCGACAGGGCCGCGACTGCCGGTTCGACGCTCATCAGAGTACCGAAAGTGCGGGCTGGCATCCGGGTCAGGGAGATCATTTCCAGGGTGTAGGGCAGGGCCGTAGACAGGATGGCGACGCCGATGGCGATTGGAATCAGGCTCGGTGTGAGCAGTGCGGCACCCGCGTGCACAATACCAATCGGTGCGACGAACAGAGCGGCGATCATTACCCCCAAAGCGGCGGTTTGTACGCCATTGTCCGCACCGGCTTTCTGGCCAAACAGGATGTACAACGCCCAGCAAACACCTGCGCCCAGCGCGTAGCCGGCTCCAAGCAGGTCAATACCGGCATTGGTCGCACCGGTCGGTATAAGCAGAAGCAGGCCAGCGACTGCCAGGGCGATCCAGAGAAAATCGATTGCCCTGCGTGAGGCGTATATGGCGACTGCCAGGGGGCCGGTGAACTCCAGTGCTACGGCAATGCCCAGTGGAACGGTACGAACCGACATATAGAAGAGAAAGTTCATGCCGCCCAATGCCATCCCGTAAACGATCACGGTGCGCAGGGATTGGGCGGTGAGCTTGGCGCGCCAGGGACGTAGCAATAACAGCATGATGAGGCTGGCAAAAATGAGTCGCAGCGTTGTTGTGCCCTGTGCGCCCACTACAGGGAACATGCTTTTGGCGAGGGAGGCTCCCGATTGAATGGAGGCCATGGCTATTAATAGTAGGGCAACCGGATACAGGGTGGCGGCCAGGCTGCGATGTGGAGGGGGTGTCATTACGAAGTGTCGTCCAGAATAAAGGCGGGGGGGGGGGGGCAATGTTGAGCAGTATATTGCGCATATGCAGCGATTCCGTCTATATACCGGGCAGATTTAAGTGTCATGTCGGGCTAAAGATAGAAAAATCAAATTAAGGGTTGACGGCAGATTCTGGAAGTCTATAATTCGCCCCACTTCCGGCGCAGTCGAAACGGAAAACTCCTTGAGATTCAATGAGTTAAGTAGGTTTCGAAGGTGCGGGGCTTCAGTTCATCGAAGCCCCGAAGGAGCAGGTGGAACGGTGTTGTTTGGCTCTATCGGCGGTTCGATCTTCTCGGTCGAAAGCGGTGAAAAAGAGGTGTTGACAGCAGCGAGTAACGCTGTAGAATTCGCCTCCCGCTAACGAGAGATCGGAAGCGCAAGTGGTTGAAGTTGTTGATGTTTCCGAAGCGAAACTTTGAAAACTTCTGAAAATAACCGCTTGACAGATACACGGGGCGCTGTAGAATGCGCGCCTCGGTTGAGACGAAAGACTCAGCCAACCGCTCTTTAACAACTGAATCAAGCAATTCGTGTGGGTGCTTGTGGAGTCAGACTGCTAGTCAACAGATTATCAGCATCACAAGTTACTCCGCGAG
>NZ_FPIX01000091.1:0-1045 GCF_900119205.1 Pseudomonas sp. NFACC16-2
ACACGGTCAGCACCACCATTACCGGCGCGACCGGTGGCAACTTCGAAAACCTGGTCCCGAGCACTACACCTGCGGTCACCACGATTACTGATTCGCCGGATGCCACTGGCCTGACTCTGACGGCCAGCAACACCATCACCGAAGGCGGCCAGATCACCTACACCGCCACCCTGACCAACCCGGCCCAGACCCCGGTGACCGTGACCTTGAGCAACGGCTCGGTCATCACCATCGCGGCTGGCCAGACTACCGGCACCGTCAGCGTCGAGACGCCAGCTAATGACGTCTATAACAACGGCAGCACGGTCAGCACCACCATCACGGGTGCGACGGGTGGCAACTTTGAGAATCTGGTGCCGAGCACCTCGCCTGCGGTCACCACGATTACCGATTCGGTAGACACCACTACCGTGACGTTGACTGCTACGCCGACCGTGAATGAAAACGGCACCATCACCTACACCGCGACCCTGACCGATGCCAACGGCAATCCGGTCACCGCGCAGAACGGTCCTGTGACGGTCACGCTGGACAGCGGTAAAACGATTACCATCGCAGCGGGCGCAAGCTCGGGTGTACTCGATGTCGCTGTGGGTAACGATGTTTACCAAGGCCCGACCACCGTCACCGAAAGCATCAGTACCGCCACTGGCGGTAACCTGGAAGCCATCGCCCCGAACACGGCGCCAGTCAGCACCATCGTCAGCGATGTCAACGACACCACCAGCGTGACGCTGACCGCCACACCGACCGTGAATGAAAACGGCACCATCACCTACACCGCGACCCTGACCGATGCCAACGGCAACCCGGTCACCGCGCAAAACGGTCCTGTGACGGTCACGCTCGACAGTGGTAAAACGATCACCATCGCGGCGGGCGCAAACTCGGGCGTATTGGACGTAGCCGTTGGCAACGACGTGTACCAAGGCCCAACCACCGTCACCGAAAGCATCAGTACTGCCACGGGCGGTAACCTGGAAGCCATCGCGCCGAACACGGCTCCAGTCAGCACCATCGTCAGCGATGTCAACGACACCACCAC
>NZ_FPIX01000054.1:0-33131 GCF_900119205.1 Pseudomonas sp. NFACC16-2
TTGCATCCGTTGCAGGGTCGCGTCCTGATGGGGCTGCAACACCTTCTGGAACGTGACTTTCTCATTATCAAGAAATCGATAAGCCGCCGTCGTTTCTGCCAGCCCTCGACAAGCGGTCGGGATGCTGTTGCCGGGATGATCGGCTAGGCGTCCTAAAAAGCTGGCGAGCCTGGCATTTAAACGGCCATCACCCAAGTCGGCGGTTTTCATTTCGTCCTGTGCCCAATTCAATCATCGTTCTCCATTTCTCCGAATTCCCAAAATACTTGAAAACAGAGTTATGTAGAACGATGAGCGCTCTGCGTGGGAATGCAGCCAGGGACGCTCTGCGTCCCAAGAAGCCGAACGCGGAGCGTCCGAGGAGGCATTCCCACGCAGAGCGTGGGAATGATCGTTGGGCGATGGCTT
Source organism: Pseudomonas sp. NFACC16-2 (assembly GCF_900119205.1). Taxonomy (NCBI): domain Bacteria; kingdom Pseudomonadati; phylum Pseudomonadota; class Gammaproteobacteria; order Pseudomonadales; family Pseudomonadaceae; genus Pseudomonas; species Pseudomonas sp. NFACC16-2. The sequence goes on from NZ_FPIX01000054.1 coordinate 409, forward strand.
ATTGCTGGGCGATGCTGTAGCCGTCGAATGCTTTTTGCTGTTGCAGGGCGGTGACGATGCTTTTGCGGGTGGCCTGTTGTTCGGTGCCGTCATTGTCCAGGAAGGTTTCGCTTTCCAGCTCGGCTTCGTCGCCTTCGCCTACGAAGTTGAAGCCCAGGAACTCGAAGGCCTCGCGGTCGACGTTCGGTTTGGAGCGTGGTGTGCGCAGGGGCAGGGTGACGCTGATGCCGTCCTTGCTGATGACAAACACTTCGGCTTCCTTCTTGGCCCGCGAGGCCTTGCCCTTGCTGCCGCTCGGATTGCTGATGGCCTGATGGGTCTGGTTCAGTACTTTCAGGGCCAGGCCGTAGACCAGTTCCTGAAACGACGGGTCGTCCTTGTAGCTGGAGAGGATACGGCTGATGGGAAAGCGGCTGCTCAGGTCTTCCAGGGCCGCGAAATCGGCGGCTTCGGCGTCTTTGAGTTGTTTGAGCTGGCCCATCAGTTCGTAGGCCTTGTCGTCGTCGAACGCATCGTGAGCCTGGCGGATGGCGTTGCGCAGTTCGCGGATCTGGTCGCTTTCGCGATTCGACTGGAATGCGTCGAGGACCATTTCGCTGATGGTTTTGGCCTGGGGCAGATGCTGTGAAAGATTGATGGAGTTTTCGTATTCCGCTTTGGACGACAGGGTGACTACGGATTCAGCGGTGTTGGAATCGGACATTGAAATTTCACTACTTCTGTTAGCGGGATGAGGCGAGAAAGGCATTGAGCTTTTTTCCGGTCGCCTAATCTATTGGACGCGGGCGGTGTTGTCACGGTCGGACCGGTAGCAGCTGACCATTTGTTGTCGGTAGCGGGTTTCAGTTGTGCATCAGGTCCATCAATCGCAAGGCATCGCTCGTTGCGGCGCCGCTGGCGGTGTTGTCGAAGATGCACCAGGTCGGCGTGTCGGGGTCAGCTTTCAATGCTCGGGCGAGGCGCTCCAGCCAGACGTCTTCGTAAGCTGAGTAGTAAATCCGTGGTGAACCGTGCAAGCGGTAGTAGCGAATGCCGGGCCAGCCTGCGGGTTGATCGCCGCCGGGCAAGGGTGAAGGATCGGCGGCGACACGGCCGATGCATTCGTCTTGCAGCATCGCTGCGGCCTGGGGCACGAGCCAGCTCGGGTGTCGCGGCTCAAGCACTGCGTAACCTTGATAACGGTCCCGCAAAGCCTTGAAGAACGCCCCGGCCGCCGCGGCATCGAACGCCAGCGACGGGGGCAACTGAATCAAGAGGCAACCAAGCTGTTCTCCCAGTTGCGAGCATTGCCCGAGGAATTCATCCACAGGCCCTTCGCAGTCGATCAGTCGCCGTTCATGGGTGATCTGCTTGGGCACTTTGACCGAGAAACGAAAATCCCGGGCCACGCTGGCTGCCCACTTTGCATACGTGGCGGGACGGTGAGGGCGATAGAACGAGCTGTTGATTTCCACGGCCGGGAATCGGCTGCTATAGCGTTGCAAATGAGTCCCGTCGACAGCAAAGGCCGGCCAGTGCTCCCGGGGCAGCGACCAGCCGGCGCAGCCCAGGTAAAGGCGTGGGAAGGAGGGGGATCGAATTGGCAAGGGTGAAAGCCTGCTTGCTAGGGATACAGCCTATGACCGCTGCCAGCCCCTCATGTCTGCATTCTTTTTTGCCTTCGGGCCTGGGCCCGGTTCATTCACAAATCACATTCTTGCCCGACATTTTGGAGCGATACAGCGCCTGATCCGCCCGATGCAGCAACGTCGCGTGCTGTTCATTCTCGAGTCGCTGCACCACGCCAAAACTCATGGTGATCTGGAAATCGCCCACCGGCAGCAGGTCGGACAGACCCCGGCGAATGCTTTCCGCCAGCAGGCGGGCGTCGGCCAGGGTGGTATTGGGCAAGATCATGATGAATTCGTCACCGCCCCAGCGCACCAGCAAATCGCCGTCGCGCTGGCAACGCTTGACGCTCTGCACCACTTGCACCAGCGCTGCGTCGCCAAAGGCGTGGCCGTAGCGGTCGTTGATGTCTTTGAAATCATCCACGTCCATGGCGATCAGCGCCAACGGCTCGCGGAAACGCTGTGCGCGCTCACAGGCCAGCGGCAGTGCCTGGTCCAGGCGATAACGGTTGGCGACCCGCGTCAGGGCATCGGTTTCGGCAAGCCGGCGATTCTCGTCGAGCTGGATCTGCAACTGATGGTTGACCCGGGACAGTTCGCGGGTGCGTTCTTCAATGATGGCTTCCAGGGATTGGTTACGCTGTTCCAGTTGTTCGAACAGACGCTTTTTGTCGTCGATACTGCGATGGGCGCCGATCATGCGCGCCACCGTGCCGTCCGGATTACGGGCGATCACGTAGCCGCGATCCTCGATCCAGATGTAGGCCCCATCGCGCGTGCGGCAGCGGTATTCGGCCTGGTAACCGTGGGAGCGTTGTTCCAGGTAGTCGTCGAACAACGCCATGACCCGTGGATAGTCATCCGGGTGGATCACGCTCTCCCAGGTCAGCACGTTGTTGTCCAGTGAATGAGGCAGGTAGCCAAGCATCGTGTACCAGCCGGGGTTGCGGTAGACGAAGCCGGTGTTGGCATTCCAGTCCCAGATGCCATCGCTGACCAGTTCCAGGATGGTGTGCAGTACGCCTTCGTCCAGATCGGACAGGTCGAACCGCAGCATATCGATGTTCGAGGCGTCTCCCATCGTCGTTTCCTCATCGGCCTTGATATCAAAATGCTCGTCCAAGGAGGAAGAGTAGCTGATGGGGGTGTGAGGAACTAGCGGGGGATGTTCAGACGGGGTTCGCTTTTGTGGCGAGGGGATAAATCCCCTCGCCACAGCATCATTGGGTTGGGGGTTTGCCCCATTTCTCCAGCGCGAACTCGACAAAACTGCGCAGTTTCGGCAAACGGTAGCGGTCTTGCGCGTACATCAGGCTCATGGGGCGATGGGGCAACTGATAGTCCTGCAGCAACGCCACCAGGTGACCATCCTTCAGGTCCTGGGCCACCAGCGCATCGGGCAGCATCACCACGCCCATCCCGGCCAAGGCGGCGCGATGCAGGCCCGAGGAGCTGTTGATCAGCATCGGTCCGTTTACCGGAACCTTGATCTCGCCGTCCGGGCCGTTGATGGGCCAGTGTTCCTGGGCGAAGCGCCATTCGTCTGCTGCCGAATAGGCGAACGACAGGCAGTCGTGTCGTTGCAGGTCCGCCGGTTGTTCCGGCGTGCCGCGCCGGGCCAGGTAGGCAGGGGAGGCGCAGATGGTCAGGGTGTAGTCCACCAACGGACGGGCAATCAGTTTCGGGTCGGGATGGCCGAGGCGAATGGCGACATCGAATCCATGTTCGAGCAGGTCCAGCCGCTGATTGGTCAGCACCACGTCGAGCTTGACCTGGGCGAAGCGCTGGCTGAATTCGGCCAGCGCCGGCGCGAGGCGTTCGGAGCCGAAGGTCAGCGGCGCGGTGATGCGCAGGGTGCCGCTGGGCTCGCCTTGGGTCTGTTCGGCCAGGCGCTCGGAATCGGCCACCAGCCCCAGCACTTCCAGGCAACGTTGGTAGTAGGTCGAGCCAAACTCAGTCAGGCGCTGGCGCCGCGTCGTACGGTTGATCAGGCGCACGCCGAGACGTTGCTCCAGTGCACGAAGATGATTACCCACCATGGTGGTGGACATTTCGCACGCCTGGGCCGCCGCCGTCAGGCTTCCGGTTTCTACGACCTTCACGTAAACGGTCATTGCTTGGAACAAGTCCATTATCAAGCTCGGCTTTTAAATGATTGAAGTAAAGTAGCGTTTATCCAGCCTTGGTGGCTAACCATACTGGAAAAAACCAACCCAATGGAGCTTAATGCCATGACCGCTGCCTGCCTGATGACCACTTACCAACCCCTGGCGCTGAGTTTCACCCATGGTTTGGGTACGCGCTTGTGGGACCAGGATGGCCGCGAATACCTCGATGCGGTGGCGGGCGTGGCGGTGACCAATGTCGGTCACTCCCACCCACGGTTGGTGGCCGCCATCAGCGAGCAGGCCGGCCTGCTGTTGCACACGTCGAACCTGTACCGCATCGATTGGCAACAACGCCTGGCGCAAAAGCTCACCCAGCTGTCGGGGCTGGAGCGGGCGTTTTTCAACAACTCAGGCGCCGAGGCCAACGAAACCGCATTGAAACTGGCGCGCCTCTATGGTTGGCATAAAGGCATTGAGCAGCCGTTGGTCGTGGTCATGGACAATGCGTTCCATGGGCGCACCTTGGGCACGATGTGCGCCAGTGACGGCCCCTCCGTGCGGCTGGGTTTCAATCGGTTGCCGGGGGATTTCATCAAGGTGCCGTTCGGCGATCTGGCGGCGTTGGAAGCGATCCAGCAAGCTCATGCCGAGCGCATCGTCGCGGTACTGGTAGAACCGATCCAGGGCGAAAGCGGTGTGCAACTCGCGCCGCCGGGCTATCTCAAGGCCTTGCGTGAACTGTGCAGCCGGCGCGTCTGGTTGTTGATGCTCGACGAGATCCAGACCGGCATCGGTCGTACTGGCCAATGGTTCGCGTTCCAGCACGAGGGCATCGTGCCGGACGTCATGACCCTCGCCAAAGGCCTGGGCAATGGCGTACCCATTGGTGCCTGCCTGGCGCGGGGCAAGGCTGCCGAGCTGTTTACCCCTGGCAGCCATGGCAGCACCTTTGGCGGTAATCCGCTGGCCTGTCGGGTCGGCTGTACGGTGCTGGAGATCATTGAGCAACAAGCGCTGGTGGACAACGCCAGGCACCAGGGCGACCAATTGCTGAGCCGGCTGCGCATGGAGTTGGCGGATAACCCGAATGTCTTGGCGATTCGCGGCCAGGGGTTGATGATCGGTATCGAACTCAAGCAACCGGTCCGCGATCTGGCCCTTCGCGCCGCCCGGGACCACGGCCTGCTGATCAATATCACGCGGGGCCAGACCATCCGCCTGTTGCCGCCGTTGACGATCGATGGGCGAGAAGTGGAGATGATTGTCAGGGGCGTGAGCCGCTGTCTGGCGCAGGGGTGAGGGGCGTTCGCCGGGGGGCCGGTTTTTTATCGGTCAGCCGGGCGAAGCGCAACGCAGCGCGACGGAATTTTTAACGATTGCCGCGTTCCAACGCCTGCCAGAGTCGATTGCCTACACTTTGGCATTCAGACTGAAAACCCAGGAGCATCTTCATGTTCACCTCGCGTCGCTTGATCGTTGTCGCAACTGCTGTGGCCTTGTTGTCCGGCTGTGCGTCGCCTAACCCCTATGACAATCAGGGCCAGGCCTCTACCGAATCTTCGGGCATGAGCAAAACCGCCAAGTATGGCGGCCTCGGTGCACTGGCGGGGGCGTTGGCCGGTGCGGCCATCGGTCACGATAATCGTGGCAAGGGTGCGTTGATCGGTGCAGCGGTGGTGGGGGCTTCCGCGGCCGGTTACGGCTACTACGCCGACCAGCAGGAAAAGAAGCTGCGCGCCAGCATGGCCAATACCGGTGTTGAAGTGCAGCGCCAGGGCGACCAGATCAAGCTGATCATGCCGGGCAACATCACCTTCGCCACCGACTCGGCAAACATCGCGTCCAGTTTCTACCAGCCGCTGAATAACCTGGCCAACTCCCTCAAGGAGTTCAACCAAAACCAGATCGAAATCGTCGGCTACACCGACAGCACCGGCAGCCGCCAGCACAACATGGACCTGTCCCAGCGTCGTGCGCAGAGCGTGGCGACCTACCTGACGTCCCAGGGCGTGAGCGGTGCCAACCTGTCGGCCCGTGGCGCCGGCCCGGACAACCCTGTGGCCAGCAACGCCGACGTCAATGGGCGTGCGCAGAACCGTCGTGTCGAGGTCAACCTCAAGGCGATTCCGGGCCAGCAGTACCAGACTCCACCGGCACAGCAGGGGCAGACTTACCAGCAATACCCTTGATCGCAGGAAGGTAAATGAAACGGGGGCCATGCAGACATGGTCCCCGTTTTTTTATGGCTGCCATTTCCCTTCAGGTTGACACCAAAACCTGTGGTGAGGGGATTTATCCCCGCTGGGCTGCGAAGCAGCCCCCAAACTGTCCGCTCAATCGGACTGACACACCGAGGTGTTTGAGCTCAGGGCTGCTTTGCAGCCCAACGGGGATAAATCCCCTCGCCACAATAAGGTGTACTCAGCTCATTTGATGGGATCAATTGGCCTCTTTCACCGCACTCAAAAACGCGCGCGTCCGTTCTTGCTGCGGATGTTCGAAGATCTGCGCCGGAGTGCCCTGTTCGTGAATCTGCCCTTTATAGAAAAAGCACACCCGGTCGGCGAACTCCCGGGCGAAGCCCATCTGGTGAGTCACCATCAACATCGTCAGGTTATGTTCGGCCCCCAGTTTGCGGATCACATTCAGCACTTCGCCGCACAGCTCCGGGTCGAGCGCCGAGGTCACTTCGTCAAACAGCATCACTTTGGGCCGCATTGCCAGCGCCCGGGCAATCGCCACCCGCTGTTGCTGGCCGCCGGACAACTGCGACGGATAATGGTCGAGCTTGTTGCCCAGCCCCACCATTTCCAACAGGTCGGCGGCGCGCTCCCGGGCTTCTTTCGGGTTCATGCCCAGCACCTGCACCGGCGCCTCGATCACGTTTTGCAGCGCCGTCATGTGGGGGAACAGGTTGAAACTCTGGAACACCATGCCGATCTTGCCGCGCACCCGGCGGATGTGTCGGTCGTTGGCCGGCACCAGCACGCCGTTGCGGTTGGGCATGTGGGTCAGGGAGTCATCCTCTACGCGGATCTGGCCCTGATCGATGCCTTCCAGGGTCATCAACACCCGCAGCAGCGTGGACTTGCCCGAGCCGCTGGGACCAATGATCGCGACCTTTTCACCGGGGGCGACATCCAGGTTCAGATGGTCGAGCACGGTGAAGCTGCCATAGCTCTTGGTCACGTCCTGGAAACTCACGATCGGCCGGGACGGTGTGGGATCTTGCATGGCCGGGGCCTCCTGCTGTGACGCCAGCGTGCTGCGCCGGGACAAATCGGTGGGCGTGGACAGAGGTAAAGTCATTAGCGTAGCTCCATGCGCGTTTCAAGGCGCCGTACCAGATAGGCCAAGGCAAGGCTCAGGGCGAGGAAGAACAGGCCGACCATGGTGATCGGTTCCAGGTAACGGAAATTCTCCGAACCGATGTTCTTGGCCTGCTGCATGATTTCCACCACGGTGATCGCCGACAGCACCGGCGTGTCCTTGAGCATCGCCACCAGGTAGTTGCCCAGCGGCGGCACGATCGGGCGCAGCGCCTGGGGCAGGATGATGTTGCGGTAGGCGTCGTACGGCGCGATGTTCAATGCCGTCACCGCCTCCCACTGCGCCCGTGGCACCGCGTCGAGACCACTGCGATAGACCTCGGCGATGTAGCAGGCGTAGTGCAGGCCGATGCCGAGGATGCCAACCTGCATGGCCGTCAGGCTCAAGCCGTAGTTGGGCAGTACGTAGTAGAGGAAATACACCTGGATCAGCAGCGGTGTGCTGCGGATGAACTCGATCACCGTGGCGGCCGGCCACGACAGCCAGAATGTGCGACTGCGCCGGCCAATCGCTAGGAACAGCCCCAGGACAATCGCGATCAGGAAGCCGATCAGGGTAATGCCCACGGTATTGAGGGAGGCGCGCAGCAGGTCCGGCAGGATGTGTGCGGCGTAGGACCAATCGAACAGCGTCATGACAGACCTCCGCGCATCCGGCCCCGGCTCAGTCGTCGCTCGACGTGGCGCATGCCGAAGTTGATGGCTTGGGCGAGGATGAAATACATCACCAGGGCCAGGCTGAAGATCTCCAGGGTCTGGAAGGTCGCCTGGTCCAGTTGCCGGGCACGGAAGCTCAGGTCCGACAAGGTGATCAGCGACACCAGCGAGGTGTTTTTCAGCAACTCGATGAGCAGGTTGGTGCCCGGCGGAATCGCTGCCAACAAGGCCTGGGGCAAGATGATCCGTTTGAAGCGCGTGAAACTACTGAAATTCAGCGCCGTGCAAGCTTCGTATTGTCCCTTGGCCACCGAGCTGATGGCACCGCGCATGACCTCGGCCCCATAGGCGCCGATGTGCAGGCCCAGGCCGACGATCGCCACCGCGTAAGGGCTCAGTTCGACGTTGAACGGTGGCAGCGGCAACACGAAGAACAACCAGAACAGCTGGACCAACAGCGAGGTGCCACGGAAGACTTCGATGTAGGTAATGCTGAACCAGCGCAGCACGCGCCACGGCGACAGCCGCCCGAGGGCCGCCAAGACTGCGGCGACAATCGCCAGCAGCGAGCCGAAGAAGGTCACCTGCAGCGTAACCCAGGCCCCTTGAATCAATAACGGAAGTAATTCGCCCATGGTTCGACCCGATATCCGATGAAGCAGGGGAACAGGCATCACGCAGCGCGCGTCACGCCTGTTTCGGCACGTCAGTTTCGACTATGGCTGAGCGCAGAGCTCGGCCGCGGTTTTACTGGTCACGTTGGATTTGTCGAAACCGAACGGCGCAACCGTCTTGAGGTGTTCTTCGGAGCCCAGCCACTTCTTCAGTTCGGCGTTGACCGCATCGCGCAGGTCTTTGTCTTCGGGGCGGAAGGCGAGGGCGCCGTAACCGATGTGGGACGGATCGTCCTTGAACTCGGTCATCGCCTCGATCTTGTCGCCGCCCTTGCTGGCCAGGCCTTTCATGGTCAGTTGTGTGCCGACGGCGGCGTCCGCGCGACCGGCGCGCACCGCTTGCAATTGTGCGGTGGTGTCGGGAACCTGGAGGATCTGCTCGTCCTTGACCCCGGAATCTCGAGCGTACGCCAGGTTCACCGTGCCGGCCATGATCGCCAGCTTCACGTCCGGTTGCTTGGCGATGTCTTCATAACTGTGGAGGTTTTTCGGGTTGCCCTTGGCCACGAGCAAGGCATCGGGCAACTGGTATTGCGGGTCGGTGAACAACACCTGCTTGCAACGCGCCGGGGTGATGTACATGCCGGCGGCAATCACGTCGAAACGGCCGGCGCGCAAGCCGGGAATCAGCGAGCCCCATTCAGTCAGCACGCCGTTGACCTGTTGGATGCCCATCTTGGCGAAGATGACCTTGGCGATTTCCGGCGATTCACCGGTCACGGTGCCGTCGGTTTCGGTGAAGGCGAACGGGGTTTCGTTGGCGTAGCCGATCCGGATGCTGCTGTTGCTTTTGACAGTATCCAGGGTCGCCGCCTGGACGCCGCTGGCCAGGCCGAGTACGGCGCAAGTCAGCAAGAGCCGACGCAAGGGCGCGCAGGTGCGGGGAAGAAAATTGCTCATCGATAAAATCTCCTGTTTCTTGTGGATCCGTCGTTGGACGGCTCTGTGGTAGGAGGCAGTGTGACAAGAGCAAAGCGTACTGCGGCTGATCCAGGCTGGGCCGTGGATCGGGAGCGGCGCCGGTACAGGTCGATCCGGCTTTTTGTCGGGGCGGTGAACCCGCCTGGATGACGACCTTGGACCGAGCATACAAAAGCCCCGGCATCGATTGTATTGCACTAGGACAATTGCTTTGCCGCGATGGCCGCGCAATGCTGTGCGCACCCTATACACGCCGGTTGCAACTGTCATGGATAAGTGGAAGTCAGCCTTGGACCTCGCCCGTAGCGGTGAATCCAAATACAAGATTCTGGTGCAGGCCATTGCCGACGATATCGAACAGGGCACCCTGGCCAATGACCAGCGCCTGCCGCCGCAACGGCAGGTGGCCGACGCCATGGGCATCAGCGTGCAGACCGTCACCAACGCCTACAAGGAACTGGAGCGCCAGGGCCTGGTGCGCTGTGAAGTCGGGCGTGGCAGCTTCGTCTCGCGGCGCATGAGCGACCGGGTGGCGACGTACATTCTCGACAGTCCCGAGCGAGCGCTGGTGGATTTTTCCATCACCCGCATCCTGCACACCCGCGAGCATGACCAGGCCTGGCGTGATACCTGCGCGGCGCTGAGCACTGAAGAGGATCAGCCGTGGATTCATGCGTTTCGCCCCATCGCCGGTTTCGAATCCCATCGCGAAGCGGCGGCGCAGTGGATCGGTCGGCAAGGGCTGAAAGTCGACCGTAACGATGTGCTGATCACCAATGGTGCGGCCCACGGGATTTTCCTGGCTCTCGCTTCGCTGGCGGGCCCTGATGATGTGGTGCTTTGCGAAGGTTTGACCGACCACGGCGTGATCGGCAACTCCCAGGTGCTGGGTTTCACCCTCAAGGGCCTGGAGATGGACCGCCATGGCATCGACCCCGAGCATTTCGAAGACATGTGCAGCAACGAGCGCATCACTGCACTGGTGTGCACGCCAAACCTGAACAACCCCACCACCAGCCTGATGCCCGACGCCCGCCGCCGGGAAATCGCCGAGATTGCCCGGCGCTTCGGTGTACACATTATCGAAGACGATGTGTACGGCCCGCTGCTGGACGAACGCCGGGCGCCGCCCATCAGCCATTACCTGCCGGAGCTATCGTTCTATTGCACGAGCATGACCAAGTCGGTGCTCACGGGGTTGCGCATCGGTTACCTGGTGGTGCCCAAGCGTCTGGCCCTGCGCACCGAGAGCATCCTGCGGGTCAACAGTTGGATGGCCACACCCATGGTCTCAGAGATCGCCACCCGCTGGATTCGCGATGGACGCGCCGAGTCGCTGGTGCAATTGCAACGTCAACTGCTGGCCGGGCGCCAGGCGATGGTCACCGAGTACATGGGCGAACATCTGCTGGGCCAGCACCCGCATGCCTTGAATGCGTGGGTTGGCATCCCGTCCCATTGGGAAGTGGACAGCCTGGTGCGGGCGCTGCGGCACAAGCATATCGCCGTGACCTCCCCCGATCCGTTCACCGTCCGCGGCACCCCCAGGCCCCGCGCGGTGCGGGTCTGCGTCGGTGCCGAATGCAGCGATGAAGAAATGCGCCATGCGCTGATCGGCATGCGGCAGATCTTCAACCAGTACCCGCAGATCCATGATTTCTGAAATGCCGAATGTTTGATCGTTCCCACGCTCTGCGTGGGAATGCATCCTGTGACGCTCTGCGTCACTTCCAGAAACGGAACGCGGAGCGTCCCTGGCGGTATTCCCACGCGGAGCGCGGGAACGATCAAGCATCAAGCCATCAGCAATTAAATTGCCCTAGTACATTCATCACCACAATCCAGCCCTCTTAGACTGCGCGCAACACATCAGCTCGGGACGCGGTCATGGCAGTGTTGCAGCTTCAGGATATCTACCGTGCTCGCCAGCGCATCGAGTCGCTGGTGCGGCGTACACCCATGGAGCATTCCCCGAGTTTGTCGCGGTTGATGGGCGTGGCGGTGTACCTCAAGCTTGAGGCCCTGCAAATCACCGGCAGCTTCAAGCTGCGCGGGGCGAGCAATGCAGTGGCGCAGCTCAGCGCCGAGCAAAAGGCCCAAGGCGTGGTCACGGCTTCGACCGGCAATCATGGTCGGGCACTGGCCCATGCCGCTTCGCAACAAGGCGTCAAGGCGATTGTCTGCCTGTCGAACCTGGTGCCGGCCAACAAGGTGCAGGCGATTCGCGACCTGGGCGCCGAGGTGTGCATCGTCGGCCAGTCCCAGGACGATGCCCAGCGCGAGGCCGAGCGCATAGCCCGGGAGCAGGGCGCGACCTTTTTGCCGCCCTTCGATCATCCGGCGATCATCGCCGGGCAGGGCACCCTCGGCCTGGAGATCCTCGAGCAGCAACCGGAGGTGGCCCAGGTCCTGGTGCCGTTGTCCGGTGGCGGCTTGTTCGCCGGTGTTGCCCTGGCCCTCAAAAGTGCGAACCCAGCGATTCAAGTCCACGGCATCAGCATGGCCCGTGGTGCCGCGATGCACGCCAGCCTCGCCGCGGGGCAGCCCGTGGACATCGAAGAACTGCCGACGCTGGCCGACTCCCTCGGTGGCGGCATCGGACTGGACAACCACTACACCTTCGCCATGACCCGGCAACTGAGCGATGACGTACACCTGCTCTCGGAAGCCTCTATCGCCAATGCCATCCGCCACGCTTATCACCAGGAACGCCTGGTGCTCGAAGGGGCTGCCGTGGTGGGCATCGCGGCGCTGCTCGACGGCCTGGTCGAGCCGCGCGGCCCCATTGTGCTGGTGGTCAGCGGGCGCAACGTCGACACCGAACACCATGCCCGCGTGATCGCTGGCGCCAACGCCTGATAACCCCTAACGGAGCCTGTCATGAGTGAAGTCACCCTATTGAGCGAAGCCGACCTGCGCAGCTGCGTAGCCCTCGACCTGGCCAGCATCGACGCCATCGAGCAGGCCTTCGTGCTGTTGGCGACGGCGGCCGTGGCGATGCCGCCGATCCTGCGGCTGGACATCCCCGAACATAACGGTGAAGTGGACGTGAAGACTGCTTATCTGCCGGGCCTGGAACGCTTCGCCATCAAGGTCAGCCCGGGCTTTTTCGATAACCCCAAGCTCGGCCTGCCCAGCCTCAACGGCATGATGATGTTGCTGTCGGCGCGCACCGGTCTGCTGGAGGCGCTGTTGCTGGATAACGGTTATCTCACCGCCGTACGCACGGCAGCGGCCGGGGCGGTGGCGGCGCGTTGCCTGTCTCGCGAGGAGAGCCGCAGCGTCGCGCTGATCGGCGCCGGTGAGCAGGCGGCGTTGCAGCTTCAGGCGCTGCGCCTGGTGCGGCCTATCGAAGAGGTGCGGGTCTGGGCGCGCGATGCGCAAAAGGCCCGGGCGTTCAGTGCCGAACTGGCCCGCGACACGGGGCTGGCGGTCACGCCGTGCGCCAGTGTCGACGCCGCGCTGGAAGGCGTGGACATCGCCATCACCTGCACCCCCAGCCGCGAGCCGCTGATCGAAGTTCGGCACCTGCACCCGGGCCTGCACATCACCGCGATGGGCTCGGACGCGGAACACAAGAACGAGATTTCCCCGCAAGCCCTGGCGGCTGTCGACTGTTATGTCGCCGATCGCCTGAGCCAGACCCGCGTGCTCGGCGAACTGCACCACGCCCTGTTGGCCGGCACCGTTCGCGATGACCTGGCGTTGACGGAGCTGGGACAGGTGTTGGCGGGACAGCGGCTGGGGCGTTCCGATGCGGCGCAAGTGACGCTTTGCGACCTGACCGGCACCGGCGCCCAGGACACCGCCATCGCCAACCTGGCGTTCGAGCGGGCACGGGCGGCGGGCAAGGGCTTTGCGTTCGGACGCTAGATCATTTTTCTCATGAGACATTGAACAGAGGGCAGGTGGATGTCAGAGATCGTCGTCAATCTTCCGTTCCTGCGGGAGGAATACACCCAACGCCTGGTGAAGGTTCGCGCGGCCATGCAGGCCCAGGGCCTGGAGCTGCTGTTGGTCACCGATCCGTCGAACATGGCGTGGCTCACCGGCTATGACGGTTGGTCGTTCTATGTGCACCAGTGCGTGCTGGTGGCACTGGAGGGCGAGCCTGTGTGGTTCGGTCGTGGCCAGGATGCCAACGGTGCAAAACGCACGGTGTTCATGCAGGCCGATAACATCGTCGGCTACCCGGACATCTATGTGCAGTCCCGCGAGCGCCACCCTATGGACTACTTGTCCCGCGAGGTGATCATCGCCCGTGGCTGGGGCGCGCTGACCATCGGCGTGGAGATGGACAACTATTACTTCAGCGCCGCGGCGTACCTGTCGCTGCAAAAGCATTTGCCCCAGGCAAAACTGGTGGATGCGGTGGGCCTGGTGAACTGGCAGCGGGCGGTCAAATCGCCCCAGGAAATCGCCTACATGCGCATCGCCGCACGCATCGTCGAAAACATGCACAGCCGGATCCTGGAACGCATCGAACCGGGTATGCGCAAGAACGAATTGGTGGCCGAGATCTACAGCAGCGGCATCCTCGGCGCCGACGGTCATGGCGGCGACTACCCGGCCATCGTGCCGCTGTTGCCTACCGGGGCCGACGCCAGTGCGCCGCACCTGACCTGGGACGATTCACCCTTCGAGAAGGGCGCCGGCACCTTCTTTGAAATCGCCGGTTGCTACAAGCGTTACCACTGCCCGCTGTCGCGCACCATTTACCTGGGCAAGCCGCCGCAGCATTTCCTCGACGGCGAAAAAGCCGTGGTCGAGGGCATCGCCGCCGGCCTCGATGCGGCCAAGCCAGGGAACACCACGGGCGACATCGCCGTGGCGTTTTTCAAGGTGCTGGAGAAATTCGGCATCCACAAGGACAGTCGTTGCGGCTACCCCATCGGGATCAGTTATCCGCCGGATTGGGGCGAGCGCACCATGAGCCTGCGCCCCGGCGACAACAGCGTGTTGCAGCCGGGCATGACCTTCCATTTCATGCCGGGGCTGTGGATGGACGATTGGGGCCTGGAGATCACCGAAAGCATCCTGATCACCGAGACTGGCGTCGAGACGCTGTGCAACGTGCCCCGTCAATTGTTCGTGAAGGATTGAGCCATGCCCGATCTGCCTAATAATCCCATCAGCGCCACGATCGACTTCACCCGCGAAGGCGTGCAGCACGGCTTCCTCAAACTGCCGTATTCGCGGGACGATTCGGCCTGGGGCGCCGTGATGATCCCCATCACGGTCATCCAGCGCGGCAGCGGTCCGACGGCGCTGCTCAGCGGTGGCAACCATGGCGATGAATACGAAGGCCCAGTGGCCCTGAGCAAACTGGCCCAGCAACTGACCGCCGACGACGTCAGCGGGCGGGTGATCATCGTGCCGTTCATGAACACCCCGGCGTTCCATGCCGGGCGCCGGACGTCGCCCATCGACAAGGGCAACCTGAACCGCAGTTTTCCCGGCAGGCCGGACGGCACCGTCACCGAGAAAATCGCCGACTATTTCAATCGCACTTTGTTGCCCTTGGCCGACATTGTCCTGGACATTCATTCCGGCGGGCGGACCTTGGATTTCCTGCCGTTTGCCGCCTGCCACGTCTTGCCGGACAAACAGCAGCAAGCGCGCTGCGAGGCCGGGATGCTGGCGTTTAACGCGCCGTATTGCATGCGCATGCTGGAGCTGGACGCCGGGGCGATGTACGACACGGCGGCCGAGTCCCAGGGCAAAGTGTTCGTCACCACTGAGCTGGGCGGCGGCGGTTCGTCGACGGCGCGCAGCGTGGCGATTGCCGAGCGAGGGGTGCGCAACCTGTTGATTCACGCCGGCATCCTGCGGGGTACGATCGAGTTGCAGCCGTCGCTGGTGCTCGACATGCCGGACGCCAGTTGCTTCATCGCCAGCGAGCACGATGGCTTGCTGGAAATGTGCCGCGACCTGGGGGACCACGTGACCCTGGGCGAGGTGGTGGCGCGCATCTACGACACCACTCGCAGCGGTGTTGCCCCGGTTGAATACCGCGCCGCCCGCAGCGGCCTGCTGGCGGCCCGGCATTTTCCGGGGCTGGTGCAGTGTGGCGATACGTTGGTGGTGATTGCCGATGTGTTGGCGTGATGCGGGTTACACACAGCCTCTGTGGCAAGAGGAATTCTCTGTGGCGAGGGGATTTATCCCCGTCGGACTGCGAAGCAGTCCCCCAAAACAATCGGCTCGATCAGCCTAACGCACCGAATTGCCTGATTTTCAGGGCTGCTTCGCAGCCCGACGGGGATAAATCCCCTCGCCACAGATAAATCCACTCGCCACAGTTGATGTCGGTCTTGAGTTTTCTTCAACCGCCCGGAGCCCCAGCCCATGCACAAGCTCGATCGCTACGACCTCAAGATCCTGCAAATCCTCGCCGAAGATGGGCGGATCACCAAGTCGAGCCTGGCCGAAGCCATCAACCTGTCAGTGACGCCGGCCTGGGAACGGGTGCGCAAGCTGGAGATGGCCGGGCTGATCAGCGGCTACCGGGCGCAGATCGACTGGGGCGCGGTGTTCAAGCGCCAACAGGTGCTGGTGGAGATCACCCTGGCCCGCCACACCGCCCAAGACATGCGCCGGTTCGAGCAACGCATGATCGCCGCACCAGAAGTAGTGTTCTGTTACGCCACCGGTGGCGGGGTCGATTACCTGGCGATGATCCAGGCACCGGACGTCGACTATTACCAGCGTTTCGTCGATCAACTGCTGCTGGAAGACCTCGGCATCGAACGCTACTTCACCTACATCGTCACCAAGACCATCAAGACCAGCGGCGCCTTGCCGGCGGAGTTGGCCGAGCCCTCCTGAGCACCGCAGAAAACCTGTTTTTGCCGCCCTCGATTCAGAAAAAAACCAGGGTTTGACCCACGGCAAACAGCCGATTACCCAAGCGCCGCTGCCCTAGCATGGCTTCACGCACACGCTCTGGAGTGAACGTCATGACTTACCAACATCCGCTACTGTTCAAGGCGCTTTGCTACATCGACGGCCATTGGGTCCACAGCGACAGCGGCCACAGTATCGCTGTGCACAACCCCGCCACCCGCACGGTCATCGGCCATGTGCCGATGCTCGATCAGCCGCAGATTGTCGCGGCGGTGGACGCGGCGCATCGCGCATTCCCGGCGTGGCGTGAGCAGAGCCTGGAGAGCCGGGGCGCACTGCTGCGGCGCTGGGCGGCATTGATCGTCGAACACAGCGAAGACCTCGCGCACATTCTCAGCCTGGAGCAGGGCAAGCCATTGGCCGAGTCCCGTGGCGAAATCGCCTACGCTGCCAGCTTCATCCCGTGGTTCGCCGAGGAAGCCCGGCGCCTGTACGGTCAGAACATCCCCAGTCATATCCCGAGTGCGCACCTGGGTACGATCAAGGAACCCGTGGGCGTCTGTGCGCTGCTGACGCCGTGGAATTTTCCATCGGCGATGATCACCCGCAAGGCCGCCGCCGCCCTGGCCGCCGGTTGCACCGTGGTGATCAAGCCGGCCCACGAAACCCCTTACTCGGCACTGGCCCTGGCGCAATTGGCCGAGGAGGCAGGCTTTCCCGCCGGGGTTTTCAACGTGGTATTGGGCGAGCCGCAAATGGCCATGGAAACCCTGGTCAAGGATCGTCGCGTACGCTCGGTGAGCTTCACCGGCTCGACCCGGGTGGGCAAGCTGGTGTTGCAGGCGGCAGCCCATGACGTGAAGAAAGTCGCGCTGGAACTGGGCGGCAACGCGCCATTTATTGTCTGTGCCGATGCCGACCTGGCCTTGGCGGTGAAAGTCGCCGTGGAGGCGAAATTCCAGACCTCCGGCCAGGATTGCTGTGCGGCCAACCGAATCATGGTGCAGCGCCCGGTGTACCAGGCGTTCCTCAGTCGTTTCGCCGCAGCGGTGCGCGCCTTGCGTGTCGGCCCGGCCATGGTCGATCAACAGGAGCAGGACGTGGAGGTCGGGCCGTTGATGCACCAGGCGGCGCTCGATGCGACCGTCGACCGTGTCGCCGATGCGCTGGCCCTTGGCGCTCAACGCCTGGTGGGCGGCGAGGCCCATGCCCTGGGTGGATTGTTCTATCAGCCGACTGTGCTGGCCGACGTCACGCCGCAAATGCGCATCTACCGTGAAGAAAACTTCGCGCCCATTGCCGGGGTGATGCCGTTCGACACCCTGGACGAAGCCATCGAAATGGCCAACGACACCGAGTACGGGCTGGCGGCCTATATTTGTTCCAACCGCCTGGACGTCATTTATCCGCTGATCCGCCGTCTGGACCATGCCATGGTCGCGGTCAACGGCGTCAAGTTCACCGGCCACCCGATTCCCTTCGGTGGCATGAAAGCCTCGGGCCTCGGTCGCGAGGGTGGCAGCGAGGGCTTCGAGCCCTTTGTCGAAACCAAATATTTTTGCCTGCACCATCAAGGCCAGTTCCCAGGAGAGCCCGCATGAGCCAAGAACTCAACACGCTGTTCGAACAAGACCGTGCGCATTTCATGCACCCCTCGACCCATGCCCACGACCACGCCAGCGGCGCGCTCAAGGGGCGGATCATCAAGAGTGCGTCAGGCGTTCGCATTCGCGACCATGAAGGCCGGGAGTTCATCGACGCCTTTGCCGGCCTCTACTGCGTGAACATCGGCTATGGCCGCACCGAGGTGGCCGACGCCATCTATAAGCAGGCCAAGGAGCTGGCTTACTACCACACCTACGTCGGTCACTCGAGCGAGGCGATCATCGAACTGTCCAGCCGCATCATGGACTGGGCGCCAGAGGGCATGAAGAAGGTCTATTACGGTTTGTCCGGCTCCGATGCCAACGAAACCCAGGTCAAACTGGTGCGCTATTACAACAACGTGCTGGGCCGGCCGCAGAAGAAGAAAATCATCTCCCGCGACCGTGGTTACCATGGCTCGGGCATCATGACCGGCAGCCTGACCGGGCTGGCGACTTTCCATCAACACTTCGACCTGCCGGTGGAAGGGGTCAAGCACACCGTGTGCCCCCATTGGTATCGCAAGGCCCCGACAGGGATGGACGAAGCGACGTTCGTGCGTTACTGCGCCGATGAGCTGGAAAAAATGATCCTCGCCGAAGGCCCGGACACCGTGGCGGCGTTCATCGGCGAACCGCTGATGGGCACCGGCGGCATCATCGTTCCCCCGGCCGGTTATTGGGATGCGATCCAGGCCGTGCTGAAAAAATACGACGTGCTGCTGATTGCCGATGAAGTGGTCTGCGCGTTCGGCCGCCTGGGTTCGAAGATGGGCAGCCAGCGCTACGGCATGAAGCCGGACCTGATCACCACCGCCAAAGGCCTGACCAGTGCCTATGCACCCTTGTCGGCAGTGATTATCGGGGAAAAGGTCTGGAGCGTGATTGAAAAAGCCTCCCAGGCCGAAGGGGCCATGGGCCATGGCTGGACCTATTCCGGGCACCCGATTTGCGCGGCGGCGGCACTGGCGAACCTCGACATTCTTGAGCGGGAAAACCTCACGGCCAACGCCGAGGATGTTGGCGGCTACCTGAACCGTCGCCTGCGTGAAACCCTCGAAGGTCATCCGCTGGTGGGCGAGGTGCGTGGTGACGGCATGCTGGCGGCGGTGGAATTCATGGCCGACCGTGAACAGCGCACGGCGTTCGACCCGGCACTCAAGGTCGGCCCGAAAGTCTCGGCGGCTTGCCTGGAGCGCGGCATGATCGCCCGCGCCATGCCCCATGGCGATATCCTGGGCTTCGCCCCACCATTGATCCTGACCCGCGAGGATGCGGACCTGATCGTCGACATCACCAAAGGTGCTGTCGATCAAGTGGCGGGTGAGGTGTTGACTTAAGCTGAGAAAAATACTTTAGGCCAAAACACCCCGTGGCGAGGGAGCTTGCTCCCGCTCGATTGCACAGCAATCGCAAAAAAAGGACCGCTTCGCGGCGCAGCGGGAGCAAGCTCCCTCGCCACCACGGATCTGAAACCCATAAAAAAAGCCCGCCCGATCATGTGATCGGGCGGGCTTTTGGTAGTTGCTTGGCGATTACTTCTTCAAACCGTAATGCTCATCGAGCATGCCGGGCGAATTCGGGGCCTTGGGGGCGTAGTCCCGGGGCGGTTCCTGATCCTTTGGCGGGGTCAGGCGTTCCCGAGGAGCCTGCGCCGAATCGGCGTGCAGGGCAGCCAGCAGGCGTTGGCGAGTCTGCTCGTCCAAGGCCAGGCGATTGGCACCCTCGGACAAGTGATCCTGGACTTCCTGGTAGCTCTGGGTGAGTTTTTTCACCAGGGACGCGGTGCTGTTGAAGTGAGTGACCACTTCATTCTGATAACTGTCGAAACGTTCCTGGATGTCGTCCAGCTGACGTTGCGTGCTGTTGGGCACCGCGTTGGGCAGCAGTCGGGCAAGCAGGAATCCAATGGCGACACCGGCAACCAGGGCAAGAGTCGGCAACAACCAAACTAAGAGCGAGTGTTCCACGAGTCCTTCCTCTATAAACGGCTTTGCTTTACGTTAACGGCTCGGACCTGCGCTGTATACCGCGAAGAACATCGCAATCATGCCAGGCACAGACTTTAGCTAGACGAGTCGACCCTATTCGAGGTCACGGAGTTCTTTCCCTTGCTTATGCGCGAAACCCCTGTAGTCATCGATGGCCCGGTGGGCCAACTGGAAGCCTTGTACCTGGACAGCGAGGCTCCCCGTGGCCTGGCGCTGATCTGCCACCCGAACCCGGTGCAGGGTGGGACCATGCTCAACAAAGTGGTCTCGACCCTGCAACGCACCGCCCGCGATGCTGGCCTGGTTACGTTGCGTTTCAATTATCGTGGCGTAGGTGCCAGTGCCGGCAATCATGACATGGGCACCGGAGAAGTGGATGACGCCCAGGCTGTCGCGCAATGGCTGCGGGAAAAATACCCGCAATTGCCCCTGACACTGTTCGGCTTTTCCTTCGGTGGCTTTGTCGCCGCCAGCCTGGGCGGGCGCCTGGAAGCCCAGGGGCAGCCGGTCAAGCACCTGTTCATGGTGGCCCCGGCGGTGATGCGCCTGGACGAGCAGTCGCCCTTACCGATGAGCGGCCAGTTGACCGTGATCCAGCCGGAAACCGACGAAGTGGTCGATCCGCAATTGGTTTACAAATGGTCCGACACGCTCCAACGTCCCCATGAGCTGCTGAAAGTGGCAGAATGCGGACACTTTTTTCATGGCAAGCTGACAGATCTCAAGGATCTGATCCTGCCGCGCCTCTCGAATTGACAGCAGTCTGACAAGCGATAACCCATGACGACGCGTACCCGTATCCTGACCGGCATCACCACCACCGGCACCCCGCACCTGGGCAACTATGCCGGCGCCATCCGTCCGGCGATCCTCGCCAGCCGCGACAGCAACGCCGATTCGTTCTACTTCCTGGCTGACTACCACGCCCTGATCAAGTGCGATGACCCGCTGCGTATCCAGCGTTCGCGCCTGGAAATCGCCGCGACCTGGCTGGCCGGTGGCCTGGATGTGGACCGCGTGACGTTCTATCGCCAGTCCGATATTCCCGAGATCCCGGAGCTGACCTGGCTGCTGACCTGCGTCGCCGCCAAGGGCCTGCTCAACCGTGCCCACGCCTACAAGGCGTCGGTGGACAAGAACGTCGAGACCGGCGAAGACCCGGACGCTGGCATCACCATGGGGCTGTACAGCTACCCGGTGTTGATGGCCGCCGACATCCTGATGTTCAACGCCCACAAGGTGCCGGTCGGTCGCGACCAGATCCAGCACGTGGAAATGGCCCGCGACATCGGCCAGCGCTTCAACCACCTGTTCGGCCAAGGCAAGGAGTTCTTCACCATGCCCGAGGCGCTGATCGAAGAAAGCGTCGCCACACTGCCGGGCCTCGATGGCCGCAAGATGTCCAAGAGCTACGACAACACCATCCCGTTGTTCAGCAGCGCCAAGGACATGAAGGACGCGATCTCGCGGATCGTCACCGACTCGCGTGCCCCGGGCGAAGCCAAGGATCCGGACAATTCGCATCTGTTCACCCTGTTCCAGGCCTTCGCCACTGCCGAACAGTCCGCCGAGTTCCGCAGCGAACTGCTGCAGGGCCTGGGTTGGGGCGAAGCCAAGAACCGCCTGTTCCAGTTGCTCGACAGCGAGCTGGGTGAAGCGCGCGAGCGCTATCACCAGTTCATCGAGCGTCCCTCGGACCTTGAAGACATCCTGCAACTGGGCGCGAAAAAAGCCCGGGCCGTGGCGACGCCGTTCCTCAACGAACTGCGCGAAGCCGTTGGCCTGCGTTCGTTTGTCAGCCAGGTCCAGGTGGCCGCCAGCACCAAGAAGAAAGCCGCCAAGACAGCACGCTTCGTCAGTTTTCGCGAAGACGACGGCAGTTTCCGCTTCCGACTGCTGTCCGCCGACGGTGAGCAGCTGTTGCTGTCGAACCATTTTGCCGACGGCAAGACCGCGGGGCAGGTGACCAAGCAATTGCAGTCCGGCCAGCCCTTGGATGTACGCAGCGACGACCTGGGATTCAGCGTCTGGCTCGACGGCGAGTGCGTGGCGAATAGCCCGGCCTTTGCTGACAGCGCCGCGCGGGATGCCGCCGTCGATGCGCTGCGTGTTGCCTTGACGCCTGCCCAGGACTGATCCCGGCACGTCATCCGACCATCGGCCCGAATAAGGGCCGATTGCCATTCCTCTGGGCCGTCGCTACAGTGACGGCCCGTTTTTGTTGCCTTGCTAACGAATATGACGCCCCTAGAACGATATCAAGCTGATCTGAAACGCCCGGAGTTCTTCCACGACGCAGCCCAGGAAACGGCGGTGCGGCATTTGCAGCGCCTGTACGACGACCTGGTCGCGGCGGCGAACAACAAGCCCGGCCTGTTGGGCAAACTGTTCGGCAAAAAAGACCAGGCGCCGGTCAAGGGTCTGTATTTCTGGGGCGGCGTGGGCCGTGGCAAGACCTATCTGGTGGACACCTTCTTCGAAGCGCTGCCGTTCAAGGAAAAGACACGCACGCACTTTCACCGCTTCATGAAGCGCGTGCACGAGGAAATGAAGACCCTGGGCGGCGAGAAGAACCCGCTGACCATCATCGCCAAGCGTTTTGCCAACGAGACCCGGGTGATCTGCTTCGATGAGTTCTTCGTGTCCGACATCACCGACGCCATGATCCTGGGCACCTTGATGGAAGAGCTGTTCAAGAACGGCGTGACCCTGGTCGCCACCTCGAACATCGTGCCGGACGGCCTCTACAAGGACGGCCTGCAGCGGGCGCGCTTCCTGCCGGCCATCGCGCTGATCAAGGAACACACTGAAATCGTCAACGTCGACAGCGGCGTCGACTACCGCCTGCGTCACCTCGAACAAGCGGAGTTGTTCCACTTTCCGTTGGATGCCGCCGCCGAAGAAAGCCTGCGCAAGAGCTTCCGTGCCCTGACGCCGGAATGCACCCAGGCCGTGGAAAATGATGTATTGGTCATCGAAAATCGCGAAATCCGCGCCGTGCGTACGTGCGATGACGTGGCCTGGTTCGACTTCCGCGAACTGTGCGACGGCCCCCGCAGCCAGAACGACTACATCGAACTGGGCAAGATCTTCCACGCCGTGCTGCTCAGCGGCGTCGAGCAGATGAGCGTCACCACCGACGACATCGCCCGCCGTTTCATCAACATGGTCGACGAATTCTACGACCGTAACGTGAAGCTGATCATTTCGGCCGAAGTCGAACTCAAGGATCTCTACACCGGCGGCCGCTTGACCTTCGAATTCCAGCGGACCCTGAGTCGCCTGCTGGAAATGCAATCCCACGAATTCCTGGCGCGGGCGCATAAGCCGTAGGGATTCTGAAAACAAAAAATGGCCTGCGATCGCAGGCCTTTTTTGTACGCTCGAATCAGCCGTTCACTGCAAAACCCTGTGGGGGCGAGCTTGCTCCCACATGGGATTGCATTCAGCTCTGGTTCACGCCGCCTGCAGAAACTGCTGCCGATACTGGTTCGGCGACAGGTCGGTATGTTGTCGGAACAGCCGGGCGAAAAAGCTCGCGTCGTCATAGCCAACTTCATAGCTGATGGTCTTGATGCTCTTGCGGCTGCCGGAGAGCAGGCCCTTGGCGGTTTCGATCCGCAGCCGTTGCAGGTAATGCAGCGGTTTGTCGCCCGTGGCGGTCTGGAAGCGGCGCATGAAATTGCGGATGCTCATGCCATGTTCCCGGGCAACATCCTCGAAGCGGAATTTATCGGCGAAGTGCTCTTCGAGCCATTGCTGGATCTGGAGGATGATCACGTCCTGGTGCAGTTTCTGCCCGCCGAAGCCGATCCGTCCTGGCGAATAGCTGCGTTGCACCTCATACAAGATGTCCCGTGCCACGGCCTGGGCGACGTTGGCGCCACAGAAGCGTTCAATGAGGTAGATGTAGAGGTCGCAGGCTGAGGTCGTGCCGCCGGCGCAGAACAGGTTGTCGGCGTCGGTCAGGTGCTTGTCCTGGTTCAGGTATACCTGGGGGAAGCGTTCCTTGAAGGCATTGAAGAAGCGCCAGTAGGTGGTGGCTTCCTTGCCGTCGAGCAACCCGGCCTCCGCCAGCCAGAACACCCCGGTGGCTTCGCCGCAGAGTACCGCGCCGCGCGCGTGTTGTTCTCGCAGCCAAGGCAGGACCTGGGGATAACGTTGGCAGAGGGTGGCGAAATCATCCCAGAAGGCCGGCAGGATGATGACATCGGTGTTTTCCAGGCCACCGTCCACCGGCATGATCACATCGCTGAAGCTGTTCACCGGTTTGCCATCGGGGCTGACCAGGCGGGTTTCAAAAGCCGGGGTCAGGCCGTGGCCCAGTTGTTTGCCATAGCGCAGGCTGGCCAGGTGGAAAAAATCCTTGGCTTGCATGAGGGTGGAGGCGAAGACTCGGTCGATTGCCAGGATGCTGACGCGCCGTAAGGGCGTGGAGGCGTGCATAGACATAATTCATCTTTATTTTTATAGGGGAAAGTGGTCATCGGGCGGCTGGATCGTCTTATTTTTTGTCGGATGTGTCCAGTGTCCTGTCGTACCCCGCAGGCTTAGGCTCTGTCGGATAACCACGCCCAACAATAACCAAAGGTGCGCCATGATCCCCAGAACACTGTTCAGTCCCGAACACGAATTGTTTCGCGACAGCGTACGAACCTTCCTCGAAAAAGAAGCCGTGCCGTACCACAGCCAGTGGGAAAAACAGGGACATGTCGATCGCCAGCTCTGGAACAAGGCAGGGGAGGCGGGCATGTTGTGCTCGCACCTTCCAGAAGCCTATGGGGGGCTGGACGCCGATTTTCTCTACAGCACGGTGGTGATCGAGGAAATCGGCCGCCTGGGGCTGACGGGCATCGGGTTCTCGCTGCATTCCGACATCGTCGCGCCGTACATTCTGCATTACGGCAGTGAGGCGCTGAAACACAAGTACCTGCCGAAACTGGTGTCCGGCGAAATGGTCACGGCCATCGCCATGACCGAGCCGGGCGCCGGTTCCGACCTGCAAGGGGTGAAGACCACGGCGGTGCTGGACGGCGACGAATACGTCATCAACGGCTCGAAGACGTTCATCACCAATGGTTTCCTGGCGGACCTGGTGATCGTGGTCGCCAAGACCGATCCGAAGGCCGGCGCCAAGGGCACCAGCCTGTTCCTGGTAGAGGCGGGCACGCTGGGTTTTGAAAAGGGCAAACGCCTGGAAAAAGTCGGCATGAAGGCCCAGGACACGTCGGAATTGTTCTTCCAGGATGTCCGCGTGCCGAAGGAGAACCTGCTGGGGCAGGCCGGCATGGGCTTCGCCTACTTGATGCAGGAGCTACCCCAGGAGCGCCTGACCGTCGCCATCGGCGGCCTGGCATCGGCCGAAGCGGCGCTGCAATGGACTCTGGACTACACCCGCGAGCGCAAGGCATTCGGCAAATCCATCGCGGACTTCCAGAACACCCGTTTCAAGCTCGCGGAAATGGCCACCGAAATCCAGATCGGCCGGGTCTTCGTCGACCGCTGCCTGGAGTTGCACCTGCAAGGCAAGTTGGACGTGCCGACGGCGGCGATGGCCAAGTACTGGGGCACCGACCTGCAATGCAAGGTGCTCGACGAGTGCGTGCAGTTGCATGGCGGCTACGGCTTCATGTGGGAATACCCGATTGCCCGGGCGTGGGCGGATGCGCGGGTGCAGCGGATCTATGCCGGGACCAATGAGATCATGAAGGAGATTATCGCGCGGTCGCTGTAATGCCGCGTGATCTAACCGAAATCCAGATCGGCCGGGTCTTCGTCGACCGCTGCCTGGAATTGCGTCTGCAAGGCAAGCTGGACATGCCGACGGCGGCGATGGCCAAGATGCCGCGTGATCGTTCCTACGCTCCGCGTGGGAATGCATCCCGTGACGCTCTGCGTCACCCTCCAGAAGCGGAACGCGGAGCGTCCCTGGCGGCATTCCCACGCAGCGTGGGAACGATCTAACCGAGATCCAGATCGGTCGGGTCTTCGTCGACCGCTGCCTGGAATTGCGCCTGCAAGGCAAGCTGGACGTGCCGACGGCGGCGATGGCCAAGATGCCGCGTGATCGTTTCCCACGCTCCGCGTGGGAATGCATCCCGTGACGCTCTGCGTCACCCTTCAGAAGCGGAACGCGGAGCGTCCCTGGCGGCATTCCCACGCAGAGCGTGGGAACGATCTAACCGAGATCCAGATTGGCCGGGTCTTCGTCGACCGCTGCCTGGAATTGCGCCTGCAAGGCAAGCTGGACGTGCCGACGGCGGCGAGGCCAAGGGCTGTCTACCTGGTGATCAAGGCGCCGGGTTGGGCTGATCCTTGTGGATCGCCTCGATCCCCGCCAGCACTTCATCCGACAGCTTCAGGTCGAAGCTGGCAATATTGCTGTCCAGTTGCTCCAGCGTGGTGGCGCCAATGATGTTGCTGGTCACGAACGGCTGTCGGGTGACGAACGCCAGGGCCATCTGCGCCGGGTCCAGGCCGTGTTCGCGGGCCAGGGCCACATAACGGCTGCACGCCGCTTCCGATTGCGGGTTGAAGTAACGCATGAAGCGGCTGTACAGCGTCAGGCGACCCTTGGCTGGCCGTGCGCCGTTTTCGTATTTGCCCGACAGAAAGCCGAACGCCAGTGGCGAATAAGCCAGTAAGCCGCATTGCTCGCGAATGGCGATTTCCGACAGGCCGATCTCGAAGCTGCGGTTGAGCAGGTTGTACGGGTTCTGGATCGACACCGCTCGCGGCCAGCCACGGGCCTCGGCCAGGGCAAGGAACTTCATGGTGCCCCACGGCGTTTCGTTGGACAGGCCGATATGGCGGATCTTGCCGGCGCGAACCTGTTCGTCCAGGGCTTCGAGGGTTTCCTCCAGCGGGGTGAACGTTTCGTCGGCCTTGTGCTGGTAGCCCAGTTGACCGAAGAAGTTGGTGCTGCGCTCAGGCCAATGCAGCTGATAGAGGTCGATGTAGTCGGTTTGCAGGCGCTTGAGGCTGGCGTCCACGGCTTCGACGATGTGGCGGCGGTTGTGCTTGAGGTTCTTGTCGCGGATGTAGTCGATAGTGTTGCCGGGGCCGGCGATCTTGCTCGCCAGGATCCAGTCGGCACGATCGCCGCGACTCTTGAAGTAATTGCCGATGTAGCGCTCGGTGGTGGCGTAGGTTTCGGCCTTGGGTGGCACCGGGTACATCTCGGCGGTGTCGATGAAATTGATGCCGGCACCCTTGGCACGTTCGATCTGGGCGAAGGCCTCGGCCTCGCTGTTCTGCTCACCCCAGGTCATGGTTCCGAGGCACAGGGCACTCACGTTCAGATCGGTACGGCCTAGCGGGCGATAGTCCATTGGGAGCTCCTTGGGCAAAACAATCATAAAAGCAGGTTGAAATATTTTTCGCAATCTGCATAATTGCGCACCTCTTTCTGCAGTGGAAGTGATGCGCCGCCGCCGAAGAATCTTGCCGTTGAACGGACGCGCCGACCCGAGCCCCCGAAAGCGTCTGTATCCGGCTGCCTTTGACTTGTCAAAGTACGCACTATTCAGTAAGATCCGCCGTCTAATTTACAGGGCGGCCCCTGAGGCTATAAAGAATGAAAACTTTTACTGCTAAACCGGAAACAGTAAAGCGCGACTGGTTTGTCGTCGACGCTGCTGGTCAGACCCTGGGTCGTCTGGCCACCGAAATCGCGAGCCGTCTGCGTGGCAAGCACAAGCCTGAGTACACTCCTCACGTTGACACCGGTGACTACATCGTCGTGATCAACGCTGAGCAAGTACGTGTTACTGGCGCTAAAACCACTGACAAAATGTACTACTCCCACTCCGGTTTTCCTGGCGGCATCAAGTCGATCAACTTTGAAAAGCTGATCGCCAAAGCCCCTGAGCGCGTGATCGAGACCGCGGTTAAAGGCATGCTGCCTAAAAACCCACTGGGTCGCGACATGTATCGTAAGCTGAAGGTTTATGCGGGCGCTGCTCACCCTCATACTGCTCAGCAGCCCCAAGAACTGAAGTTTTAACGGAATAGTTCATTATGTCGGCGACTCAAAATTACGGCACTGGCCGTCGCAAGACTGCAACCGCACGCGTTTTCCTGCGTCCGGGCACTGGTAACATCTCCATCAACAACCGCTCCCTGGATAACTTCTTCGGCCGCGAAACTGCCCGCATGGTAGTTCGTCAGCCGCTGGAACTGACCGAGACCGTCGAAAAATTCGACATCTACGTCACCGTTATCGGTGGTGGTGTAAGTGGTCAAGCTGGCGCAATCCGCCACGGCATCACTCGCGCCCTGATGGATTACGACGAGACTCTGCGTAGTGCTCTGCGCAAAGCTGGCTTCGTAACTCGCGATGCTCGCGAAGTTGAACGTAAGAAAGTCGGTCTGCGTAAAGCGCGTAAGCGTCCGCAGTACTCGAAGCGTTAATTTCGCTTCCGCTTTCAAAAGGCGCCCAGTTCCTCACGGAGCTGGGCGTTTTTTTATGGGCAAAAGAATTGCTCTGTGACAACTTGCCACATTCGTAGAGCCCCTATACTACAAGGCTTGGCGGTTTGGCCGCTTGGTAATTACCTTGTCAGAATTGGGGCTTTTCATTACCATTCGGCAAAATTTTTATAAGTTCAGATTTTTACTTAGTAGACGCCTGATCTAACAGGCCACAAAGCTGATGGGAGAGGACTGAATGAGCAATGACGGCGTGAATGCAGGCCGGCGTCGCTTCCTGGTAGCAGCCACATCCGTGGTGGGTGCTGCAGGAGCGGTGGGGGCTGCGGTCCCGTTCGTGGGGTCATGGTTTCCCAGTGCCAAGGCGAAAGCCGCAGGTGCACCGGTGAAAGTGAATGTCAGCAAGATCGAGCCAGGCCAGCAGATGATTGCTGAGTGGCGCGGCCAGCCGGTGTTCATCGTCCGCCGTACAGAGGAAATCCTGGGGAATCTGAAAAAGATCGAGGGTCAGTTGTCCGACCCGTCCTCCAAGAACTCTACGCAACCGACCTATGTCGACCCGCAGACGCGTTCGATCAAGCCAGAGGTCCTGCTGCTGATCGGGATCTGTACGCACCTGGGTTGCTCGCCAACGTTCCGCCCTGAAGTGGCGCCTGCCGACCTGGGCAAGGACTGGGTCGGTGGTTATTTCTGCCCTTGCCACGGCTCCCACTACGACCTGGCCGGTCGCGTCTACAAGTCGCAGCCTGCACCTCTGAACCTGCCAGTTCCCCCGCATTCCTATGAGACCGATGACATCATTGTCGTTGGCGTCGATACGGAGAAAGCGTGATGAGCAAATTCATGGATTGGGTTGATGCGCGCTTTCCCGCGACCAAAATGTGGGAAGACCATCTCAGCAAGTATTACGCTCCGAAGAACTTCAACTTCTTCTACTTCTTTGGCTCCCTGGCGCTGCTCGTTCTGGTCAACCAGATCGTCACCGGTGTCTGGCTGACCATGAGCTACACCCCGTCGGCGGAAGAAGCGTTTGCCTCCGTCGAATACATCATGCGCGACGTCGAGTACGGCTCGATCCTGCGTCTGCTGCACTCCACCGGCGCTTCGGCGTTCTTCATCGTGGTCTACCTGCACATGTTCCGTGGCTTGCTCTACGGTTCGTACCAGAAGCCTCGCGAGCTGGTGTGGGTCTTCGGCATGCTGATCTACCTGGCGCTGATGGCCGAGGCCTTCATGGGCTACCTGCTGCCGTGGGGCCAGATGTCCTACTGGGGTGCCCAGGTGATCATCTCGCTGTTCGGTGCGATCCCGGTCATCGGTGACGACCTGACCCAGTGGATTCGCGGTGACTACCTGATCTCGGGCATTACCCTGAACCGCTTCTTTGCCCTGCACGTGGTCGCCCTGCCGATCGTGATCCTTGGCCTGGTGGTTCTGCACATCCTGGCCTTGCACGAAGTCGGCTCGAACAACCCCGATGGCGTGGACATCAAGAAGCACAAGGACGAGAACGGCGTACCGCTGGATGGCATCGCCTTCCACCCGTACTACACCGTGAAAGATATCGTCGGCGTGGTGGTCTTCCTGTTCATCTTCTGTTCCATCGTGTTCTTCTTCCCGGAAATGGGTGGTTACTTCCTCGAGAAGCCGAACTTCGAGCAGGCGAACGCGTTCAAGACCCCTGAGCACATTGCCCCGGTCTGGTACTTCACGCCGTTCTACGCGATTTTGCGGGCGATCCCGGACAAGCTGATGGGCGTTATCGCCATGGGCGCGGCCATCGCAGTGCTGTTCGTGCTGCCGTGGCTGGACCGCAGCCCCGTCAAGTCGATGCGCTACAAAGGCTGGTTGAGCAAGATCTGGCTCGTGGTGTTCTGCATCTCGTTCGTGATCCTGGGCGTGCTGGGCGTGCTGGCCCCGACACCGGAGCGTACGTTGCTGTCGCAGGTTTGCACCTTCCTGTACTTCGCCTACTTCATTCTGATGCCGTTCTACACCAGGCTCGAGAAGACCAAACCGGTTCCGGAAAGGGTGACTGGCTGATGAAAAAGCTATTTGCTGTACTGATTCTTGCTGCTATGCCCGTACTGTCCTTCGCGGCTGAACACGGTGGTCCAGAGCTGGAAAAGGTCGACATCGACGTTTCCGACAAAGCTGCCATGCAGGACGGCGCACGTACGTTCGCCAACTACTGCATGGGTTGCCACAGTGCCAAGTTCCAGCGCTACGAGCGTGTTGCCGATGACCTGGGCATTCCTCATGAAGTGATGCTCGAGAAACTGGTGTTCACCGGTGCCAAGCTGGGCGATCACATGACCATCGGCATGCAGCCTGCGGATGCCAAGACCTGGTTCGGTGCCGCGCCGCCAGACCTGACCCTTGTCGCCCGTGTGCGTGGGACTGACTGGCTTTATGGTTACCTGCGTTCGTTCTACGAAGATCCTGCGCGTCCATGGGGCGTGAACAACAAGGTCTTCCCGAACGTCGGCATGCCTAACGTACTGGTCGGCCTCCAGGGGCGCCAGGTGGTAGGCTGCAAACAGGTTCAGATCGTTGAGGGCGGCAAAAAGCAATTCGATCCGCTGACCGGCACTGCTTTGACTCATGAAGCCTGCGACCAGCTGACTGTATTGCCGAATACCGGCAGCCTGACGCCGGAGCAGTTCGACGAGAAGGTCAAGAACCTGGTGACCTTCCTGGCCTACTCGGCCAATCCGGTGAAGCTGGAGCATCAGCGCATCGGTACCTATGTATTGCTGTACCTGGCGTTCTTCTTCGTATTCGCGTACCTGCTCAAGCGTGAATACTGGAAAGACGTGCATTGATA
Source organism: Pseudomonas sp. NFACC16-2 (assembly GCF_900119205.1). NCBI lineage: Bacteria > Pseudomonadati > Pseudomonadota > Gammaproteobacteria > Pseudomonadales > Pseudomonadaceae > Pseudomonas > Pseudomonas sp. NFACC16-2. The sequence goes on from NZ_FPIX01000054.1 coordinate 31,445, forward strand.
AAGCTGTAAGCCGTTGCTGTTAATCGTGCGCGCCCAAGGGCGTCTCTAATGTAACGAGCCTGGCCAGCCAGGTGTTACGGGAGACGCCCTCTGGGCGCGCTCGTTTTTCCGTTTTTCGATAATTTCAACAAGCGAGGAGGATCGCCATGGGCGTGACCAATCGGTTGGCCTGTTACTCCGACCCCGCCGACCACTATTCCCACCGGGTACGCATCGTACTGGCAGAGAAGGGTGTCAGCGCCGAGATCATTTACGTCGAAGCGGGCCGTCAGCCGCCGAAGCTGATCGAGGTGAACCCTTATGGCAGCTTGCCTACGCTGGTCGATCGTGACCTGGCATTGTGGGAGTCGACCGTGGTGATGGAATATCTGGATGAGCGTTATCCGCATCCGCCTTTGCTGCCGGTGTACCCTGTCGCACGTGCCAATAGCCGTTTGCTGATCCATCGCATCCAGCGTGACTGGTGCGGGTTGGTGGATCTGATCCTGGATTCCCGGACCAAGGAGCCGGCGCGGGTCGTGGCACGTAAGGAATTGCGTGAAAGCCTGACGGGCGTATCGCCGCTATTCGTCGATAAGCCGTTTTTCCTCAGTGAGGAACAAAGTCTGGTGGATTGCTGCCTATTGCCCATACTCTGGCGTTTGCCGATTCTGGGTATCGAACTGCCGCGGCCTGCCAAGCCGCTGCTTGATTATATGGAGCGCCAATTCGCGCGTGAGGCTTTCCAGGCGAGTCTGTCTGGTGTCGAACGTGACATGCGCTAAGGCTTAGGGAGCCGCTATGAACTCCAGTCGACCTTATCTGGTCCGCGCGCTCTACGAGTGGATTGTGGACAATGATTGCACCCCGCACATGTTGGTCAATGCCGAATTTCCGTCGGTGCAGGTGCCGCAGGGTTTTGCCAATGATGGGCAGATTGTCCTGAACGTGTCGCCAGCCGCTGTGCGTCACCTGCACATGGATAACGACGCCGTCAGCTTTGAAGGGCGCTTCGGTGGTGTGCCGCACACCCTGTACGTGCCAGTTGCTGCGATTCTGGGGATTTATGCCCGGGAGAATGGCCAGGGTATGGTGTTTGAGCTGGAAGCGCCGTTGGACGGTGAAGAAGAGTTCGAGCCGGATGATGACCTGACACCACCGGATGACGAGCCACCGCGGCCTAGCGGTAGGCCTAGTCTTAAGGTGGTGAAGTAGCGGAGCGGGTGATCTGTTCGCTGTTCGCTGTTCGCTGAGGAAAATGCCTGTGTCGTGAGATGTGGGCATTTTTTTTGGCTGCATTTATTGGTGGATTGGTGTGAATATCCGTTGCTGCGGTAACGGCTACTTATGGTTCCGCTCTTACAGCGGCTCACTTTTGAAAAGCGCAAAAGTAAGCAAAACGCTCTTGCCGGTATGACTCACCCACATGGGTTACAAATCAGTTCACGCACATAGGTAACAGTTTTTAACTGGCAGGGTCGATTTCGCGAGGATCTGACCATGCCCTGGAGAGAGCTGAAACCTATGGACCTCAAAGTGATGTTCATCGCTGAGTATCTATCCGAAAAGCACAGCTTTAGCCGGCTGTGCCAGGACTATCAGATCAGCCGAAAGACTGGCTACAAGTGGGTCGAGCGCTATGAGCTGGAGGGACCCAGTGGGCTCGACGAACGTAGCCGCCGACGGCACAACCAAACCTATGTGGTAC
>NZ_FPIX01000053.1:0-36876 GCF_900119205.1 Pseudomonas sp. NFACC16-2
CCCAAACCGCTTCATCAACCCCTTCTCCAGCAACCCCTTGGGCAGCCAGCTCGCCATCAACGGCAATGCCCGGCTGCCATTGCCCAGGCGCAGCAGGCGGGGCGGCCGGGGTTGTTGCATGGCCTTGAGCAGCCCGGCGGCGAACTCGCTGGCCGGGGTCGGGTTGTCCTGGGACGCCTTGGCCCGGGCGCGGATGCCGTCGCGCAGGGGCCACCAGGGCGATTGTTCGCTGATCAGCTGTTCGGCTTCGTGGCCGGCATTCTTGGCGAAGCTGGAGGCGATGGCGCCAGGCTGGACTTCCATCACGCGGATGCCGAATGGTGCCAGTTCCATGCGCAAGGCATCGCTCAAGGCATGCACCGCGGCCTTCGAGGCGCAGTAGGCCCCGGCAAACGGTGTGACCAGCACCCCGGAAACGCTGCCGATGTTCACCACCAGCCCCTTGGCCCGACGCAGCACCGGGAACAGCGCGCGGGTGACCCCGACGATGGCGAACACGTTGGTTTCGAACTGACGCTGCATGGCCGGCACGCCACCGTCCAGGAGCGGGCCCATGGCGCCGTAGCCGGCATTGTTGACCAGCACATCCAGGCCGCCATGCTGCTGGTTGATCCGTTCGTTGAGTTGTTCCAGGGCCTGGCCGTCGTTGACGTCCAGTTGCACCGCGGTGAACCCGGCAGCGCTGAGCGTCGCTACGTCTTCAACCTTGCGCGCCGTGGCCCAGACTTGATAACCCGCAGTCTTGAAGGCGTCGGCGAGGGCGCGGCCAATGCCGCTGGAACATCCGGTAATCAGCGCAACAGGCATGGCGCATTCCTTATGCAAAAAGTGGGGGGAGCAATCAGTTGGAAAAGCTGCCGTGCAATCGCTCGGCGCGAAACTCCAGGGTCTGCGGACGATAACCCGGACGCAGGGGCGGCAGGGGCAGGCAGTCTTGCCAGTCAGCGCCGGCCTGCAATTGGCCGGGGCCCCGGTAGCGCGGTGCGTCGTAGGGGGTGTCGGCCAGGTTGATGGTATCGCCAGGCGCATAGGCCGCGACCCGCCAGCGCAGTTCGATCAGCGGCACGTCATTGGTGTTTTTCAGGTTCAGCGACAGCGGACGGTCGGCGGGGCATTGTCCGGGGTTATAGGTAATGCGCATTTCCAGGCGCTCCAATTGCCGGTTCTCGCGGTTTTCCTGCCAGAGCACCCACGCAGCGACCAGCCCGAGCCCGATGAACGCCGCCAGCGAGACCGGCAAGGCCTTGGCCGGGTAGCGCAACAGCAGGATGAGCCAGGTGATGACCAGCAAGACGCCGATAAGCATGGTGGAAGCCTCCGTTACCGTAGGCACATCCTACCGAAGGGGGCGGGCATTGTTGAAGCAATGATGCCTGCCCATCACCGACTGCAAAAAAAGCCCCCACCCAACTCACTGCGGATAGGAACGCAGTGGGCTGGATGGGGGCTTCTTGTACGGCTGATCGTTGCTGCTGGTTACTGTGCGATGGTCTTCACCGAGACACCACGTTCGATCGGGGTGGAGCGACCGTAGATGTCTTCGAAACGCTCGATGTCGTCTTCGCCCAGGTAGCTGCCGGACTGCACTTCGATGATTTCCAGCGGGATCTTGCCCGGGTTGCGCAGGCGGTGGACCGACGCGATCGGGATGTAGGTGGACTGGTTTTCGCAGAGCAGGAACACGTTCTCGTCGCAGGTCACTTCGGCGGTGCCGCTGACCACGATCCAGTGTTCGGCACGGTGGTGGTGCATCTGCAGGGACAGGCACGCGCCCGGCTTGACCGAGATGTGCTTGACCTGGAAGCGACCGCCCATGTCCACCGAGTCATAGGAACCCCACGGACGATAGACCTCGCAGTGGTTCTGGGTCTCGGTGCGGCCCTGGGCGTTGAGGGTGTTGACCATCTGCTTGACGCCTTGGACCTTGTCCTTGTGGGCGATCATCATGGCGTCCTTGGTTTCGACCACCACGATGTTTTCCAGGCCGATCACCGACACCAGCTTGCCGTTGCCGTGGATCATGCAGTTGCGGCTGTCCTGGACCACCACATCGCCCTTGGTGACGTTGCCGTTGGTGTCCTTTTCGTTGACTTCCCACAGCGACGCCCAGCAACCGACATCACTCCAGCCGGCGGCCAGGGGAACCACGCAGGCGCGCTGGGTTTTTTCCATCACGGCGTAGTCGATGGAGTTGTCCGGGCAGCAGGCGAAGGTGGCTTCGTCGAAGGTAATGGTGTCGGCCGTCTGCTCACTGCGCTCCAGGGTCAGCAGGCAGGTGTCGTAGATGTCCGGATCGTGTTTTTTCAGCTCTTCGAGGAAGCGGCTGGCGCGGAACAGGAACATGCCGCTGTTCCAGAAATAACCGCCGGCCTCAAGGAATTCGGTGGCGCGCTTGGCGTCGGGTTTTTCGACGAAGTGCGAAACCCGGCTCACACCTTCAGGCAGCAGCGCATCGTTGGTCGACTTGATGTAGCCATAGCCGGTTTCCGGCTTGGTTGGCGGAACGCCGAACAGCACCATCTCGCCACGCTCGGCAGCCACGGTAGCGAGGGCCAGGGCGCGTTGCAGGGCCTTCTGGTCTTCGATCACGTGGTCGGCCGGCAGCACCAGCATCAGCTCGTCGCGACCTTCGTTGACCAGCATCATCGCGGTCAGCGCCACGGCCGGTGCGGTGTTACGCCCGAACGGTTCCATCAGGATGCGCTGGGCTTCAAGCTTACGGTTGCTCAACTGTTCGTTGACGATGAAGCGGTGGTCTTTGTTGCAGACCACGATCGGCGTGTCCATGCCTTCGAACACCAGGCGCTCGAGGGTCTGCTGGAACAGGGTGTGTTCACCGGTCAGGGCCAGGAACTGTTTAGGGAATTGCTTGCGCGAAAGCGGCCAAAGACGTGAGCCACTACCACCTGACAAGATCACCGGAATCATGTTTGTTACTCCTTGAAGCGAAATGGTTGTTAGAGCTACTGCGTTCTGTCGTTTCACTCTCTTGTTGTTGTTCCTGCGGCAGTGGCGAGCCTCAAGCTGCAAGTAAAAGCTTGCCGCTTGAAGCTAGAAGCTTGCCGCTGCTCTTATCGTGTCGACACCGGGCGTTTCACCCACACTGGCGACAGGCTGCTGCCCGAGCCTGTGACGTACAGCACGGCCGCTTCGCCGCGCTCCAGGGCCACAGGCTTGAGGTCGCCAACTTTCTTGTCGCCTTCGAACAGCGCCAGGGTCACTTTCACCGGGTTGATTTCACGCTCGCCACGGCCCTTGGCCGCGACGTTCGGCACCACTTCGGTCTTGCCATCGGCGGTCTTGAGGGTCAGGGCCTTGTCGGTGAGGTTCTGCACGCGGACCAGGGACTTCTGCTTGTTCTTGAACGGCGGTTCTTCGATCAGCTGAGGCTGGCCGGTGGCGTTGTTGACCAGGGTGTAGTAGTGATCGGGGGCCAGTTTGACCGGGACGGTCTGGCTGCCGACCTTGGCGTTGTAGTCTCCGCCCGGCATGAAGCTGAAGTCGCTGCTGGCCAGTGGGGCCACGTCGTTGAGGTTGGTGCTGCCGACGGTGGCGCTGACTTCGGCGTTGCTGGCGTTGTAGATACGTACGAAGCTCGAGCCTTTTGGCGCGACCGGACCGTACAGGGCCGAGTCACCGGCAAAGGCGGACAGGGAAAGGGCGCTCATGCTGGCGACGAGGGCAACGGCCTTGAAGGAGCGAGCAGCGAGACGGCGAGGAGTAGTGTTGAAAGTCATGATGGACCTCTCTTTCAGTTTTGCGCCCGGTCGGGCGTCTCGGATGGGGTGTTGGCGGCTACGTTCTGTTGGCGCGCGCCGGCTTGCTTGAGCTCTGCGACCCACTGTGGGTCGGCGTCGCCGATTTCGTTGTTCACGGGCAGATAACGTTCAGGGAACTCCCAGATCAGCACCTGTGGCGGGCTGTTCTTGAAGGCATCACTCTTGAGGTAGCTGAGCATCGGCAGAATCGGGCCATGGCCGTCCTCGGCATAGTTGACGACGTCGCTGTGCAGGGCTTGCTTGAGTGCACCGACGAAGTTCCAGTTGGGGTTGGCGCTGTAGCTGGTGCCGATCAGGGCCACGGGCACCTGGGCGTCGGCGAACAGCGCGTCGTCGCCGGCCGGCTGGTCGTCGGCTTCGCGGGTGTTGCGCTTGACCAGCGGCTCCTGGGCCGGCATCAGGTTTTCGAACAGCGGGTCCAGGGGCAGGAACTGGCGCAGGTCACCCTTGTGGGTGATTTTTTCCGCAGGCTCAGTGATGAAGCGCTGTGGTTCGCCATTGAGCGGCGCCTTCTCCGCGATGGCCTTGGCCAGGTTCTCGGCAGCGACCTGGGCACCTTCCGGGGTCCAGTGGGTGTCGGTGCGCAGGAACACTTGCTGGCCGCCTTGCTTGGCCTGTTGCAGCGGGCCGAGCAGGTCAGGCGCGAGGATTTTGTCGGCCGCCACGCGTGTATGGAAATCCTGGTAGAGATTGGCGTGAATGCTCGATGGCTTCACGTCACCCAGGTGCTCCGGGTACAGGCGCGCCTTGGCTGGCACGATCGCCATGACCAGGGTGATGCCTTGTTCCTTGAGCTTCTGGCGCACGCCTTCGACCAGCGCGTAGTTGCCTTGCAGGTTCAGCTCTTCGTTGACGATCGGGTTGAACTCTTCGTCGCTGTACAGCCACTGGTCGCGGCCCAGGACCACGCCCTTGCGGCCTTCGTTGAACAGCTTGTAGTCCAGCGCAGCCCAGATGTTGGTGCCCAGGCGCTTGATCGGGAACTCGTCGTCGTAGTGCGTTTCCACGGCCTTGGCCCAGCGCCCGTTGAGCACGGTGGCGTCGGGGTTGGTGCTGAAGCCGAAGAAACTGCGCATCGACCACAGGCCCAGTGCTGTCAGGATCAGCATGAACAGTGCGATGTAAAAGATGCGTAATGAGCGGGTCATGTTCAGATCCCTCAGAACTGGAAGTAAAGGAACGGCGAGAAGCTTTGCGCCGAGAGTTTGAGAATCGAAGCGATGAACAGCAGCAGCACCAGGGCGCGCATCACGTAGCGCGACCAGTCCACGGTCCAGTAGGCCGGTTGCACCTGGGCTTCGACACCCACGGTGTAGCCCGGCTCATGGATCGTCGATGGGTTGTCACCCGGTACGGCCTTGATCATTCCCGGTTGTGCGGTGGCCGGGCCGTTGGCCTCGGTATTGACCTCAGGCTTGGTCTTGACCGGCGGACGGTTGGTGTAGAAGTCCCGCAGGCCGAAGAAGGCGAGGGTGATGTAGGCCACCACCAGCGTGGCGATCTGCAGGCCGGTGAGGTTGGCGCGGGTCAGTTCCGACAGCGACCAGTCGCCGAAGCTGAACATGGCACCGTACATGCGACCGGCCACGTGCAGGTTCTCGGCGCGGAAAATCACCCAGCCCATCACCACCAGCAGGAAGGTCAGCGCCCAGCGGATCGGGTTGATGCTGCGTGGCGTGGTGTTGATGCCCACCGCTTTTTCGATGGCCAGCCAGATACCGTGCCAGGCACCCCAGATGATGTAGGTGAAGTTCGCGCCGTGCCACAGACCACCGAGCAGCATGGTCAGGAACAGGTTGCGATAGGTCATCAGCGTGCCTTTGCGGTTACCGCCCAGGGTGATGTAGAGGTAATCGCGCAGCCAGGTGGACAGGCTGATGTGCCAGCGGCGCCAGAACTCGGTGATCGACTGGCTGATGTAGGGCTGCTTGAAGTTTTCCATGAAACGGAAACCCATCATCAGGCCCAGGCCGATGGCCATGTCGCTGTAGCCGGAGAAGTCGAAGTACAACTGCGCGGTGTAGGCCAGGGCGCCGAGCCAGGCGTCGCCCGTGGTCGGGTTCTGCAAGGCGAAGCAATGGTCGGCCACCACCGCCAGGGTGTCGGCGATGAACACTTTCTTGATGAAGCCCTGCATGAAGCGGGTGCAGCCTTCGGAGAACTTGTCCAGCGTGTGGGTACGGTTGTTGAACTGGTCGGCCAGGTCGCGGAAACGCAACACGGGGCCGGCGATCAGGTGTGGGAAAATCGCCACGAACGCTGCGAAATCGATCAGGTTGCGGGTCGCCGGGGTGTCACCGCGATAGACGTCGATGATGTAGCTGATGGACTCGAAGATGTAGAACGAGATCCCGATCGGCAACAACACGTGGGTCAGGATGAACGGCTCAAGACCGAAGCTGGTCATGATCGCGTTGAGGCTGTCCACGCCGAAGTTGGCGTACTTGAAGTAACCCAGGATGCACAAGTCCACCGCCACGCCGAGCAACAGCCAACGCTGGGCCGGTTTGGTGCGCACACCGGCGGCGCCGACTTTCAGGCCGATCCAGTAGTTCCACAGGGTGACGCCGGCGAACAGCGCCAGGAAGTCCACCCGCCACCAGGCATAGAACACGTAGCTGGCGATCAGCAGCAGCAGGTTGCGATAGCGTTGCCCGCTCAAGTAGTACAAGCCGAGAAAGATCGGCAAGAACAGAAACAGGAACACATTGGATGAAAAAACCATCCCGATCTCTCCATGTTGAATCAACAGTCAAGGGCCAGAGCCCCCCCAAACCCCCCCATGAAAAAGAGGGGTGATGATCGTTCCCACGCTCTGCGTGGGAATGCCTCTACGGACGCTCCGCGTTCGGCTTTTTGGGACGCAGAGCGTCCCCGGCTGCATTCCCACGCAGAGCGTGGGAACGATCAGCGGTGAATCAGCTTCCTTTCTCTCCTTTTTCCCGCGAAGGGTCGTACACCCGGGTCAAGTCACCGCCGAGGCGGAAGGTCTTGAACGGTTGCATCTCATGCTTGCGTTCCAGCACATCCTCGCTGCAGGTGTAGAGGCTGCAGAACGGTTCGAGCCAGGCGAATTTCGAATCGATCTTCAGGTCCTTCATGTCCTGCTTGTCGCCATTCTTCTCTTCGAAGATGTCCGGGTCTTCCACCCCGGCCAGCACTCGGTCTCCCAGTCGCTTGAGGGCGCCGTTGTTTTCCTGGCGCAGGTCCACACCGTTGACCTGGGCGAAACTGGCGATCATCGCCAACGGCGGCAGGGCATAGTTGTGGTAGGACAGGGCGCGTTGCTTGCGCTTGAGTTCGTTGGGCAGGAAACCGTCGGCATCGATCTGGTTGACGCCGACCTTGTATTCCTTGACGGCCCAGTCGAACAGGTCGCGGCGGTTGGTTGCCACGGAGGTGGCCATCACCGACCAGGCGGCCCAGTAGGAGTGGTTGTTGGTCTTGTCCAGCGGCAGGTTGTCCCAGTCGCTGACGACCTGGTCGGCCATCCGGCTGAACCAGCTTTCGATCAGTTGCGCCTGCTCCTGGTGATTGGCCAGTGGGCGGGACTCGGAGAACTTCAGGCGCACATAGGCCGAAGCCATGCTGCCCAGCGCCCATTTGCGCATGGACTTGCCAGTGTGGTTGAAGTCCTTGGACATCAGCGCATCGGCCTGGGCCCACGCGGTCAGCCAGTTGAGGGTGCATTCCAATTGTTCGGGACGGCCGTCACGCATGAATTGCATCACTTGTTTGCTGACGCCACGCTCGATCTTGGTGATGTCGGCGGTGCTGTCGCGGAAGGCTTTTTCCGACTGCACGTTCAGGGTCGCGCGGGCCTTGTCGGAGCCCTCGTACTTGCTGCGAAATTGCAGGGCGCCAGTGTAGGGCGTAGGTGTGGCGTCGCAGCCTTGGGCCGCTTCGCCGGCCTTGACCTTTTCGATCGGTGCGAAGTAACCCTGTGGCGGGCGCAGCGGGGCCGCGGCCTGCGTGGCCCCGGCGAACATCGCCAGGGTCAGCAGGGAGGGCGCCAGCAGCGTTTTCAACGTTCGGGTGCGCGTGGTACTGGTCATGAGACGAGACCTCATTGTCCGATTTGAGCCGTTTGTTCGGCTTGCGGAGATGCGTTGCGTTTACAGATTTTCGCTTCGATCTGCTGCGGCTCTTTACCGGCTTCGGGGCCCTGGACTTCGACAGCCAGAAGGTTTTGCGAAGCCCAGTCCTCGTCGGTGCGCAGCTGGAAGGCGAAACGTCCGTCGGTTTCGGAGGTATCCGGTTTTTCGATCTTGATATCCTCGTGGCGCCCATTCATGTACCAGAGGGTGGCTTGCAAGGTTTTCACCGAGGTGTCGGCGAAGCGGATGTCGACCTGGTGGCTGCCGTTACGCAGATCCATGTTCTTGCTATTGACCATCAATTCGTTCTTGCCCGGCTTGAGCGCGGTCTTGCTGCTCATCAATGCCGGCTTGCCTTCGCAACCGTTGTTGTCCAGCAGCGCCATCATCTGGCGATAGATGGTTTCCTGGTCCAGGCGATACAGCGGCGAGAATTCCCAGATGAGGATTTTCGGCGGGTTCTTCTGGAACTCTTCGCTGCCCAGGTACTGGATCATCGCGCCCTCGAAACCGCCGCCGGGGAAGGCTACGTTGAGGATGTCGGCGCCGATGGCTTCTTCAAGGAAGCCGGCGAAGTTGTAGTTCTTGCCGCTGTGACTGGTGCCCACCAGGGTGATCTGCGGGTTCCCGGAATCGCCGAACAGATCGCCGTCACCCGCCTCGCCCTTGGGTTCGGTGGTGAACTGGTCCATGTACTGGATCGCATAACTGGTGCCGCACAGCTGCCCGGCCATGTTGTGCAGGGTGCCGGTCTTGCCCATGCGGCCGGACTTCTTGGTCTCGAACTCGCGCTTGGGAATGTCGGCGAAGGCCGGGAGCTGCTTGACCTTCTCGGCGACGATCTTGGCCGTGCGCTGGGCGCCGTAGGGTGTCCAGTGCTGGTCGCCGCGGAAATAGAAATCGTGGGCCGGCAGGGTTTCGGGCAGGTTTTCGTTGGTCAGCGGCGACAGGTCCGGCACCACGTAACCCATCTGGGCGAAACGGCCAAGCATGGATTTGTAGTTGGTCAGGGCTTTCTCATAGTCGAAAGCGGCCTTTTCCTGCGGGTTGAGCTTGTTGCGGTTCACCAGGCCCCGGGTCGGCTGGTAGACGAGCACCAGCTCGACGCCTTTTGCCTTGAACGCATCGTGCAACTGCTGCAGGCGCTTGTAGCCGGCCGGGGTGGTGTTGAATTCGGTCCGTAGGTCTTCCTGGGTCCGGAACAGCCAGTCGCCCTGGGCCTGTACCAGCGTGGTGAAGTTCTGCTGGTAACGGGTGGTGTAGTTCTTCGGATCGTGGGCTTCCGGACACAGGTTGCAGCACGGTTCGGCAGTAAAGGTCGGTGCCTTGATTTCGTCGGCGCGCGCGCCGCTTGCAGCAGCGAGAATGCCGGCAGTCAGGGCGGACAGGCCCAGGAGTTTGATCATCTGTGGGTTCATAAAGTCATCCTCAGTCCCGCAATTCGGTCTGGCGTTCGACAGGGTCGATCAGCACGGCTTTCTGCTGGCGCACCAGCAGGTCGAGAATTTCATCCTGGCGTTCGCCCAGGACTCCCGTGAGGGTGATGCCGCTGGATTTGGTCGGCGCGAGCATGGACACGCGGTACAGCTCGACACTCAACGGCGAGTCGATAGTCAACGGGCCACTGCCGTTGCCGGCCAGTTCGCCGCCGACCACGATCAACGACACTTCGGCGTCGAACGGGTCGAGCTTGATGTCCCGGTCGGTGTTGGACAGGTCCTTGATGTGGCCGTAGAGACCAGTCAGGCCGTTGGCCATCGACAGGTTTTCGTACAGGCGGATGTTCACGCTGTTACGAATCCGGATGCCGTGGCGCTGGTTGCTGATCACCTTGTTGCCCCACAACAGGTTGTCGGCACTCTCGTAGAGCGTGATGCCGTCGGTGTGGTTCTTGTAGATCTCGTTGTAGGCGATCAGGTTGTTCACGCTGTTACGGTCGATCACCACGCCCGAGAGCTTGTTGTCGTAGCTGCGGTTGTTGATGATGAAACTGTCGTTGACCTCACGGGAAATGATGATCCCGTGCTTCTTCTTGGTCCCGTAGACGGTGTTGTCGGCGATGATCAGCCGATGGGAACGGTCGTGGGGGTCGATGCCGTAGACGATGTTGTCTTTGTAGGTGTTGCTCTTGACCACGAAGTCGCGGGTCTCGTAGCAGTAGAAGCCGTACCACATGTCCGAGAACTCGGAACCGATGATCCAGCCGGTCGGTTCTGGACGCTTGAGGACCTTGGCCATGTTCGGCGTGTACTGGGAAATACTCACCCCGTACGACTTACTGTTGGCGTAGCCGAAACTGGCCATCTTGGTGTTGACGATGTAGGTCTCGGTGCCACCCCAGGCCAGCAGGAACGGACGGAATTCCTTGGGTGAACGGAAGGTCGCGGGGCCGTTGTCCTTTTCACGCCAGCCGGTGACCTTGGTGTCGCGGATGAACATGTGGCCATCGTTGACCAGAAATGCGCCGCCCTCCTGGGACAGGCGCAGCTCTTGGGTCTGTTTGTCGATTTCCAGGATGCCCTTCTGGCCGACCACGATCGGAATCTTCGCCAGGTAGACGCCTGGCGAAGTTTCGATCACGTACTTGGGCACTTTCTTGACCAGGTCCTTGAGGTTCATGTAGCCATCGTCGAGGAAGATGGCCTGTGGGATACCGTGCTGGCGCACGACCCATTCGGCCATCTTGTTGTCCCCGCCGATGAAGTCTTTCAAGGCGTTTTCCTGCATCATCCGGCGCACGCTGACCTTGCCGACCTTGGTCCGGACGATCTTGGCTGCCACCGCTTCGGCGGTGTAGCCCTTGAGGTCCGGCAAGGTCGGCGTGGCCAATTCCAACGGGGCAGTCGGCGCACTGCTGACGGTGTAGGTCTTGGCTTTTTGCAGTCCTTTGACCACGCTGCCCGGCTTGACCGCCGGTTCAACGTTGGCGAACGCCGGCGAGCCGGCCAGCAGCATGGCTGCGACCAACAGGCTGATCGAACCTTTCATCGCCTGGCTGTTCCTGAGGTAGCGGTTCATATCGGGCACTCCCATGGTCATTCGCATCAGAAGCGCCAGATCACGTCGACGAAGGCGCGATGCATGTACGAATCGACCTCTTTGCCGTAGGCGTCGCCTGGCTTGAACACGCCGCCACGAAAGCGCACCAGCGCGGACGGCTCATCGATCGACTGACTCAGCGCCGCCGGCAGCAGGCCTTGCTTGAAGTACTTGGTGACGACCAGATCGACTTCCTGGCCCAGGTCCTTGTCGCCATCACGCAGCGGCAGGGTCGAGGTGGACAGGATGGCGCCGGTCACGTCGTCGGTGTTGTTTTCCACGGCATTGATACCGTTGCTGCCCACTGGCTTGTTGCCGTCCACGCGCCAGAACTTGTGATACACAAGGCTGGCGTCGTATTCGTCACGCAGTTGCCAGGAACCGAACAGGCTGGCGCTCTGGGTGTTGGCCATTTCGCCACGGAACGCTTCGCCGAAACGGTGGACGCGCGAACGGGTGCCGGTGAAGTTCGAACGGTTGCTTTGCAGGCCGTTCTGTTCGTAGTCCTCGCTGGCGCGGGCATAGGCCGCACCGACTTGCCATTGCGGGTCCAGACGCAGGCGGATACCCAGGTCGGTGGCCCAGCCGTCCACATCATCGCTGCGCTTGAGTTGTGCGGGGCGGGTGCCGTCGGCATTGAGCGGGTTGACGCTGTCGCGGTCACCGGTCATGCCAGTGAGGCTCGCCCAGTAGTTGACGGTGTTGGTGTTGCGCCAGTTGTAGGCATCGCTGTTGGCTTCCAGGCCGAGCCAGGTCAAGTCACCGTTCTCGGTCTTGTCCAGGGTATCGGTGGGCTCGCCCGGGGTCGGGTAGTCGAGGCTGCCGTTGTCATGGGAGTGGTGGGCACGAATACCGGCCCATTGGCCCGGCATCCACTGGTAGCCCACGTCGCCATAGACGTGCAGGCGGTCCTTGTCCTTGGGGGACAATTCCTTGAGGTCGGTGCGGTATTCGCTGAACCGTTCGGCCACGCCGAGGTTGGCCCGCAGCAAGGTGGTGTCGAAGGTCCAGTTCAGGGCTTCGATGTTGGTGTCGCGCCATTGGCCGTCGTCGTTGCGCAGGCGCTGGCGACCGAACTTCAACTGCTCGCCCGGGTAGGGGGTCAGGCCACGGTAGCCAATCCAGAACTCGCGCATGGCCAGGTAGCTTTTCTTGGCTTCGCGGTCACCGCTGTCGGTTTGCTGGGTGCTGCCATCGGACTGTTGCAGGGTGTCGGTCTCGATGATGTCGCTGGACGTCACGGCCTGGGCCATGGCGTAGGCGCTCCAGGCGCCGCTTTCACTTTCACCGTAGACCCATGGACGCAGGTCCAGGCCGACACCGTTGACGTCGCCACCGCTCTGGGTGCCGAGGTCACGGTCGTCTTCGGACTGCCCGGTGATCTTCACTTCCAGGCCGAAATTCTTGCTATCGGTCAGCGCTGCCAGGGTCGGGCAGGACCACAGCAGGGCAAACGACAGGCCAATACCAGCCTGCACAAAAGGATTGAGCTTCAAAAGCTTCATAGAGGTTCCTCGCCGTCATCTTCTTTTAGGGCTTGCAGTTCCAGCGTATCGGGGCTCATCGCACCACGAATGGCCTGCTCTTGTTGTAGCAGGCGTTGGGCTTGTGCAAGTTGCTGCGGCGGTAATTGTGCTTCGAGGGTTTGGGCAAGCTCGATGGCTTGCGGGGTGTTCTGCGCCTTGGCCAACTGGCTGAACACATACGCGTTGACCGGGTTGGGCTTGGTGCCCTTGCCCTGGGAGAACAGCTGGGCAATGGCGAAGTCGGCGCTGTTCTGGCCGTTGCGGGCGGCCTTGAGCAGGTGGTCCAGGGCTTTTTGCGAGTACACCTGGCCCAGATAACCGCGGCGATAGATCTGGCCGAGGTAGTAGTCGGCGGCCACTTCGCGGCCAACGGCTTTCTGGAAATGCGCCTCGGCGACCTTGGCATCGGCGGGGACCCACTTGCCTTCGTAATACAGCTTGCCCAGCAACAGCTCGGCGCGCGGCTGGTCGGCGGCGCGGCCGTTTTCCAGGTACTGCATCATCTTGTCGACGTCACCCAGTTCCGGGAAGTCGTAGAGCAGTTGCGCCAGGCTGACCCAGGCAGCGGGGTAGCCTGGAGCGATGCCTTCGAGCAACGACTGGGCGGTCTTTTCATCGGTCTTGCCCAGGCTGGCGTCGGCCAGGACACGGGCGACGCTGTCCACGCGCTGGGCGGAGACGACGCCACGGGCGTGACCGTCCTGCATCTGCTTGAGCAATGCGGCCTGCTGTTCCGGCTGGCCGCGTTTCTGATAGACCGTGGCAAGTTCGACGTAGCAGATGTCCGTGGTCGCCAGCGCGGCCTTGCAGACCTTCTCGACTTCATCCAGGTGCTGGTCGTAGGTGCCCTGGGTGCGGTAGAGCAGAATCTGCGCCAGGCCCGCTTCCGGGTAACCGGCGCTGCGCCATTGGCTGATCTGCTGCTGGGCGTTGACGTTCGGGAAGCTGTGGGGATATTGCAGGTACAGCATCGCCAGCGGGATCAGGGTGTTGCCTTCCCCGTTGGCGAAGGCTTTCTTCAACAGGCCTTCGGCTTCGTGTTTTTCCGCTTCAGTGGAACCGGGCTTGGCCACCAGCAGGCGACCCAGGCGAGCCTGGGCCCGTGGCGAGATATCGGCGGCGGCGCGGTAAGTCGCCTCGGCTTTTCTCATCTGCTCGGGGTCGCGACTGTCCACCTGGATGTCGGCCAGGCCCACTTGGGCCTCGCTGTAGCCCAGGTCTGCCAGTTGCTGATAGTTCTGCTGCGCCAGCGCCGTGTCGCCGCGCTTGAGGGCTTCGTTGGCCAGGCGCTGGTCGGGCAGGCCGGCACAACCGGCCAGGCTGACGGCCAGTGCCAGGGCACACAGTGTTCCCATGTGGGAACGAGTTTGCGGCATAGCATCCTGACCGCGTTGATCCTTTCGCGAGCAAGCTCGCTCCCACAGAGCCTGTGGGGTGTTCAGGATTTTTATAATGGTCACGGGCATATCCTCGACTTAAATACCGACGGCCATGGCTTTGTCGATCAGCCAGTTCAGGTTCGGACCACGGTCGCTGGTGACTTCTACCGGCCGGCCGGCCAGCGAGCTGTCCAGGGGTTCGTCAGGTTGGATCAGCACACGGATATCGGAGGACAGGTCGGCACTTTTCAGGCTGGTGCTGCTGACGATCTTGCCGGTACGGGTGGTGTCTTCGCCGGCGACCTGGAAGTTGACTGGCGTACCTGGGCGCACGTCGCCGAACTGGCGATAGGAGAAACGGGCTTCGACGTTGGCTTCGGTGCCCCGTGGGACCAGTTGGAAGATCACGTCACCCTTGCTGGCGTACTGGCCGTTGGCGACCAGTTGCTGGGACACGATGCAGTCGCACGGCGACGTCAGGGTGCCAGTCATTTGCTTGCCGAACAGCTCCTCGACCTTGGCCGGCTGCAACTGGTTGTCGTCCAGGTGACCTTTGAGCACGTCGAGCATGCTGGTGCTGAAGGTCGCCAGCGGGGCGCCTTTGGCAGCCACGCCGTCGGCCTTGACCAGGCTCTGCACGGTGCCGTCGCGCGGCATGGTAATGGCCATGCCCGGCACGTTCACCAGGCCGGCCTGGGCGTGGCTGACAAAGTACATGCCGTACACCGACTTGAAGATGAAACCGAACGCCGCCAGGCCAACGGCGAAGACCCCCAGGCTGAAGGTCACGGCGCGTAGGCGACCCATGGCACTCATGCCGCCGTTTTCGTCTTTCTGCTTGCGGGCCTTGGTGAAGTTGTCGCGCTGCAGGGTCGCCAGCACGTCACCGACACCGACGATGTCGCCGGCCAGGTGCGAGGTGATGATGTGACGCAGTGTCGAGATGTCCCGCGGCTCCAGGTTCTGGAACTGGCAACCGGTGCGGCCGGTCTGGCGGTCGTAGGAACGGATCTGCAACTCCACGTCCATGGCCAGGCCAAGGTTGTCGATGACGAACTGCAGGCGACCTTTGTAGGACTCCCCGGTCTTGAGGGGCATCTGGCCGGCGTTGAAGCTCAGGCCGCCGGCGGACAAGTCCAGGACCTTGACTTCCATCGGCGTACGGTCAGGGCCGAAGAAGCGCAGCTTGGCCGGGATTTTGACCCGGGCGTGTTGGCGCTGGGCTTCGGATTCATGCACTACGTTGACATTCACGGCGGTGTTCATAGGGGCGATTTCCTAGTTAATTCATTCAAGTCCGGTCAGACCATCGTCAGCAGCACGGCGACAAAGATGCTGCCGGCGGAGAAGGTCATGGTCCGAGACGACCAAGTGTTGAACCAACGTTGAAAGCTGGCGAGATCACGGGTCAGTGAGGTGGGCTGGCGGGTCCAGGATTGCTGGTCGAGGCGGAAGAACACATAGATCTTCACCAGGGCACCGACGATCTGGTTGTAATAAAGAATCGCCGGGTAGGCAGGGCCGATCTTGTGTCCGGAGCACGACAGCAACAGGGTCAGCAGCAACCGGGTGATGCCGATCCACAGCAGGTACACCAGGATGAACGCGGTGCCGTACTTGAAGCTGGCGATCAGTGCCACGGTCAGGCCCAGCAGCGACGTCCACATCGACACACGCTGGTCGAGCAGCACCACCGAGGTGAACAGGCCCAGACGGCGCAGACCCAGGCCCAGTGCCCGGGAGTTCTGCCGCAGGTTGTTGCCGTACCAGCGGAACATCAATTTGCGGCTGGCCTTGATGAAGCTCTTCTCCGGCGGGTGTTCAACGGTGTTGATCGCCGCATCGGGCACATAGAACGTGTCGTAGCCCAGGCGCATCAGGCTGAACCAGCTCGACTTGTCATCGCCGGTCAGGAACTTGAAGCGACCCAGGCGCCAGTGTTGCAGCGAGTCGCTTTCCACGTCGGCGATGAAGTCCGGGTTGGTGACCACGGTGGCGCGGAACACCGACATGCGGCCGGTCATGGTCAGCACGCGCTTGGACAAGGCCATGGAACACATGTTGATGTGCCGCTGGGCGAAACGCAGCTTGTGCCATTCGCTCATGATGTAGCCGCCGCGCACTTCGCAGAACTCGTTGGTGGTCAGGCCGCCGACGTTGCCGAACAGCTGGAACCACGGCACGGTCTTGCGCACGACGCCTTCGGCGAGCACGGTGTCGCCATCGATCACCGCTACGACGGCGCGGTCATCCGGCAAGTGGCGGGAGATGGCGCGGAAACCGTAGGCCAGGCCGTCGCGCTTGCCGGTGCCAGGGATACGCACGAAGTCCAGCTTGACCCGCGCTGGCGGGTTCATGCGGGCCCAGAGGCTCTTGACCAGCAGTTCGTCGGACATTTCCACGATGGAGCAGACCACGGTGGTGGGCAGCCCGCATTCGATGGCCTCGCGAATCACCGAGCCGTACACCTGGGCGGTGGTCAGCGCATCGATCCGGAAGCTGGTGACCATCAGGTACACATGGGACGGATCCGCCGCCTTGCCCAGCTTGCGTACCTTGCGGCGCAGGTGCGGGTAGACGATGTACAGGAAGATCATGCCGCGCACGAAATGCGTTGCTCCCATGGAGTAACGCCAGATGCCCACGGCGCCGATCAGGAAGATGAAGTCCTTGGATTCGGAGTCGAACGTGGACGTGGGCAGCGCCATGGCGATGCCCATCAATAAACTCAAGTAAAACAGCCAACCGGCGGCCTGAAGCAGGCCGTGCTTTAGCCTGTGCATAATCTGCATCCGTCTCTATCTCGGGCGGGCCTTGTGGGCGGCCCGATGGGTTAAGGCAGGCGAAAGGCCGGCCGGAGCATGCCCCGGCCGGCAAACAGACTTACCAGCAGATGCCTTCGGTCCGGCCACTCGGGTTGGTGGCCTTGGACATGAAGCCGACCAGGTCGATGACCTGCTTGCCTTCCGGTACGTTCTCGGTCAGCGCGCGGAACTTCTCGTCGCGGTTGCCCAGGATGATGATGTCGGAGCTGTCGATCACCGAGTCGAAGTCGGAGTTGAGCAAGGACGAGACGTGAGGGATCTTCGACTCGATGTAATCCTTGTTCGCACCGTGGACGCGGGCGTATTCGACGTTGCTGTCGTAGATCTTCAGGTCGAAGCCCTTGCCGATCAGCATTTCCGCCAGTTCTACCAGTGGGCTTTCTCGCAGGTCGTCGGTACCGGCCTTGAAGCTCAGGCCCAGCAGGGCGACTTTGCGCTTGTCGTGGCTGGAAACGATGTCGAAGGCGTTCTGCACCTGGGATTCGTTGCTGCGCATCAGCGAGTTGAGCAGCGGCGCTTCCACGTCCAGGGAACCGGCACGGTAGGTCAGGGCGCGAACGTCCTTGGGCAGGCAGGAGCCGCCGAAGGCGAAGCCTGGGCGCATGTAGTACTGGGACAGGTTCAGGGTCTTGTCCTGGCAGACCACATCCATCACTTCACGGCCATCGACGCCGACGGCCTTGGCGATGTTGCCGATCTCGTTGGCGAAGGTCACCTTGGTGGCGTGCCACACGTTGCAGGTGTACTTGATCATCTCGGCGACGGCGATGTCCTTGCGGATGATCGGCGCATCGAGCTCTTCGTACAGCGACTGCAGAACGTCACCGGAGGCGGTGTCGAACTCACCGATAACGGTCATCGGCGGCTGGTCGTAGTCCTTGATCGCGGTGCTTTCACGCAGGAATTCAGGGTTGACCGCGACACCGAAATCGACGCCGGCTTTCTTGCCGGAGCAGTCTTCCAGGATTGGGATCACAACGTTTGCCACTGTGCCCGGCAATACGGTGCTGCGAACTACGATAGTGTGGCGGGTGGTCTTGTCACGCAGGACAAAACCAATCTCGCGGCACACCGCTTCGATGTAGTTCAGTTCCAGGTCGCCGTTCTTTTTGCTCGGTGTACCGACGCAGATCATCGACAGGTCAGTATCGCGAATCGCTTCGGCGAAGTTGGTCGTGCCGCGTAGTCGACCAGTTTGAATGCCTTGCGCCAATAGCTCACCAAGACCAGGTTCAACGATCGGCGATTTACCGGCGTTGATCATGTCGATTTTGTCTTTGGCGACATCCACGCCAACTACATCATGGCCCCGTGCAGACAGGCAACCGGCACATACTGCACCGACGTAACCCAAACCAAATATGCTAATGCGCATCGCATTTCCCTCTGTTTTTCACGCCATTAAATGGCCGGAGTTAATAGTGTTCAGCGGTCATAGTGCACTCGGAAGTGTGGAATGCAGGCGCCACAATGCCGTGTGCAGGCATACTAAGTTCCGAGTGTCTAAATAAATGCACTCAAGTTGTGCGCAATGTGGCCTAGTTGTTATGACCTGCCCTGTTATGCAGCCAGTCCTCGTTATCGGGAACGCTCGTGCAAAGGTCCTTCACTTCCGATCCCTGGCAAAAAGCCCACAAAATCAAAAGTTTGTGTGCTCGGGTGAGCACGTTATAGGGGCGCAGCCTTGGCCTTGTAGGGGATAGTAATGGTGCTTTATCTCCCGTCCTTCTAAGGGTGGATCCAATTAGACGACCGTTTCACTAAGTTGTCGTGACAACTTGGTTAATCCGTTCGACGTCCTTTGTAAGTTATCTCGTACACGCTCGCCGAGAATCGTTACGGATGGTATGAGCCATGCAATTTGACATAGTTCCGATCCGCTCATCGCGATTTTCGAAATTTTTCGAAATATTATCGAAGATGGCACTGGCCTCAATATGATGGCACTTGCCGTTTTGCCCTTTATTAATGGGGAGTTAGGAGGGGTAGATAGTTTTGTGCCACTACCGATGAAAAAAATTGGTGCCACTACGCAAAAAACTGACGAGTGTCGAGTGAAAGAAAAGTTAGCGCAGGAGTGGGGTGATTTATTGGCGCCATGAAACTGGCGAAGTGGGCGAGGAACTAAGATGACAAATAGGCAGATGATCGAAGCCCCCGATCAGGGGGCGGTATAGCGTTATGCCTTATTCGGGGGCGTGATCGCGCAGGAAAACCAGTTTGTCCCGGCTCGACTGTTGGGCGTTGAAGCGGTAGCCCTGTACATCGAACTGGCTGAGGGCCGCAGGGTCGTTGATCCGTTCCTGAATCACGAAGCGACTCATCAGGCCCCGGGCTTTCTTGGCGTAGAAGCTGATGATTTTGTACTGGCCATTTTTCAGGTCGCGGAATTCGGTATCGATGACGCGCGCTTTCAGTGCGCTGCGCTTGACCGCCGAGAAGTATTCATTGGAAGCCAGGTTCAGCAGAACGTCGTCGCCCTGGTCGGCGAGGGCTTCGTTCAGCCATTCGCTGATGCGTGTGCCCCAGAAAGCATAAAGGTCCTTGCCCCGGGCATTGGCCAGCTTCGTGCCCATTTCCAGGCGATAGGGTTGCATCAGGTCCAGTGGCCGCAGCAGGCCATAGAGGCCAGAGAGCATGCGCAGGTGTTGCTGGGCGTAGTCGAAGTCGGCGTCGCCAAAGCTTTGCGCATCGAGGCCCGTATACACGTCGCCCTTGAAGGCCAGCAGCGCCTGCTTGGCATTGGCCGGAGTGAATGCCGGTGTCCAACTGCCGAATCGCGCGGCATTGAGGCCGCCGATCTTGTCGGAGACATGCATCAGCTCGCTGATCTGTGCCGGGGAGAGTTCGCGCAGTTGCTCGATCAGTTCCTGGGAATGGTCCAGGTACTGCGGCTGGGTAAAACGCTCGGTGGCCGGCGGTGTTTCGTAATCGAGGGTCTTGGCGGGGGAAATCACCATCAGCATGAAATCGTCTCCTTGAGGGTGCGGCGATTCTAGGGGGTTGTCCGGGTGGACTCCAGCTATCGAGGCAATAGGTGATCGGTGGTGAAGTGCCGAATTTTGTGGCGTGCTCATTGTGGCGAGGGGATTTATCCCCGCTAGGCGGCCCAGCAGCCCTAAAAACGGCAACTTCATTGATCAGGTTGATTCCACTCTTGTTGGGGCTGCTGCGCCGCCCAGCGGGGATAAATCCCCTCGCCACAGATCGGCTATGATGCCGCGCGGGTTTCGTTATGGAGACATCCCTTTTGCGTATCGCTCTTGTGTTATCGGCCTGGCTGTTGAGCCTGGGTGCCATTGCCGCGCCCAATGATGTCGCGACCCTGGACCGCAGCACCTGGCCGGAACAACTCACCAGCCCGACGCTGTTCGACGTGGCCTCGCGGGCCGAGATCCTGATGTTCGCCCGGGTCCTGCTGGACGTCGATGCCATGGACGAGATCGCACTCAAGCAGTACTTGGGGCTGCGCTCGGTCAACATGGTTGCGATCGATGCGCTTCGCGCCCGGCTGTGGCAGCGGTTGTTGGCCAGCTACAACTTTGCCCAACGCAGTTGCGATCAGGACGCTTCCTTCTGTTACCTGGTCGAGGACATGGCGACCCTGCGCGAAGAAGCGCGCAGGTTTCATCTGGATGACAATTCCTACTACATCAAGTGGGCCGCGCCTAGCCAGATCTTTCATACCCAGTATCGTGACGAACTACTGCGTAAAGCCGCGCTTTTTCCGCAAACCAGCAGCGAAATCGAACGTTTCGGCGAGTACGAACGCAACGGCGAAGACATGAACGACCGCCTGTTCCTGCTGACCTTCGACAGCGCCGCCAACGTGGTGCCGGACAACACTGCGTGGCTAACCGAATACCTGCGCAAGGCGAACATCAATGGCACCTTCTTCGTGCTGGGCAAGGACATCCAGGCGCGGTTGCAAGAGGGCTCGGTCAATAATCTCCAAGCGTTGTATTCGAGACAATGCGTGGGCGTGCAGGGCTGGGAGTTCCGCTCCCACAGTTATTGGCAGGACTGGCAAGACTCGGTCCGGCGCAGTGTCGAGCTGGTCAAGGGCAAGCTGCCCGAAAATTACGTGCCGCTGTTTCGTCCGCCCCAGGGCCAGCGTCGTGGCGATGCGCAAGCGTTCTTTGAGCAGCAGGGCTTGCAAGTGGCGCTGTGGGACATCGATCCCCAGGACAGCAACAATCGACTCAAGCCTGAGCAAAGCGCCCAGCGTGTGCTGACCCTGATGCTGCTGTGGCGCCACGGGGTGATCAATTTCAATGCCAAGCAGGATGGGGTGAAAACGGCGATGCCCTGGTTGATGACGCAGACGGCGCAAAGCGGGATCGGTTGGGCGGACTGCCAGGAAGCGTTTCGCTGAAACCTGAAAAGGCCCGGAAACATTGGGGAAAGAGGAAAAACCGGCGCACATTCATGACAACCGGACTTCCGACTTTAACGGCGCAATGGCGGTACGCCAAGGGTTATTCGTCACTCTGAAAAATAAACTTCAAAAAAGCGTCAAAGTGCTTTTTCCTGTCATGGTTTTTGGAGTATCAAGAAGACAGACCGCCGAAACCTGCAACACAGGTGGCGTCTTCCAAGACCCAGATTGTGTGCAGTTCACCTGAATCGTCGCGGGTGAATTCGGTGGCTACCTCGAGGCGCAGCACTGTCACGGTATTGCGTCGAATGGCCCCCACATAGGTGACCGAGTATGGATGACCACGGACGTAGCCCTTCCTCCAACCAGCCAATCCTCTATGTACTCGATACCAACGTATTGATCCACGATCCAAACGCCCTGCTGAACTTCGAAGAACACCACGTTGCCATCCCGATGACCGTGCTTGAGGAGTTGGACAAACTCAAGAGCGGACACCACAGCGTTGCGGCCGAATGCCGGCAGGCGATCCGCCTGATCGACAAGACCCTGGGTGACGCCTCTCCGGAGGACGTTGAACTCGGCGTGCCGATCCAGCGTGGTAAAAGTGGTCCCAAGGGCCTGCTTTCGATCCTGATGAGCAAGCGCACCGAACCCAACCTGGTGCTGCCTGAACACCTGAACGACAACATCATCATCAACCAGTTGATCGACCTGCACGCGCACACCAAGGACCAGGCCGTGGTGCTGGTGACCAAAGACATCAACATGCGCCTCAAGGCCCGCGCCTGCGGGATTGCGGCGGAGGACTACAGCACCGACCAGCTGGTCGACGACGTCTCGCTGTTGCCCAATGGCTACCACACCATGACCGGCTCTTTCTGGGACCGTGTGAGCAAGGTCGAGACCCGCCAGGACCACGGCCGCACCTGGCACCAGGTGCAACTGATCGACAACCTGCCGGCCGTGCACATCAACGAGTTCATCATCGACGAACAAGGCTTCGTCGGCTGGATCAAGGAAATCCAGGTCGACAAGCTGCTGATCCTCGACCTGCACCAGGAGCCTTTGCTGCATCAGGAAGCCTGGGGCCTCAAGCCCCGTGACATCTACCAGAGCCTGGCGCTGTTCGCCTTGCTCGACCCGGATATCCACCTGGTCAACCTGTCCGGCGCCGCCGGTTCCGGCAAGACCATCCTGGCCCTGGCCGCTGCCATCGAGCAGACCATGGTCAGCAAACGCTACCGGCGCATCATCGCCACCCGCAGCGTGCAGGGCCTGGACCAGGAAATCGGCTTCCTGCCCGGTACCGAAGCGGAAAAAATGGAACCTTGGCTCGGCGCCATCACCGACAACCTCGAAGCCTTGCACATGGATGACGAAAGCACCCATGGCAGCGTCGACTACATCCTCAGCAAAGTGCCGTTGCAGTTCAAATCCCTCAACTACATTCGAGGCCGCAGCTTCCAGCAGAGCCTGATCCTGATCGACGAATGCCAGAACCTGACCCCGCACCAGATGAAAACCATCATCACCCGTGCCGGTGCCGGTTCCAAAGTGGTG
The DNA here is from genome assembly GCF_900119205.1 of Pseudomonas sp. NFACC16-2. NCBI lineage: Bacteria > Pseudomonadati > Pseudomonadota > Gammaproteobacteria > Pseudomonadales > Pseudomonadaceae > Pseudomonas > Pseudomonas sp. NFACC16-2. The sequence continues at coordinate 22,587 of NZ_FPIX01000053.1, forward strand.
TGCCTGGGTAACCTGGCGCAGATCGATACCCCTTATCTGTCCGCGACCAGCTCCGGGCTGACTTACCTGACGGAACGCTTCAAGGACTTCCCCAACGGGGTCCACATCACCCTGCAGGGCGTACCGCGCTCGATCCTGGCCGAATACGCCGAATCCCACCTGTAACCCCAACCCAACCGGGCGGCCTTCTAGCCGCCCGGTTTTTTATGTTGTACAAAAAAACTGTGGGAGCGCTGACTTTCGAATCCAAGACCCAGGTGGGGTGCGACAATCAACCCTGCCGGAATCTGACCCACGGGTTTACAATCGAGGCTCCCGATCAGGAGTAACCCTGTGCTGACTCATCTCGATTCCCAAGGTCGCGCCAACATGGTCGACGTGACCGACAAGGCCGTGACATTCCGTGAAGCCACGGCCGAAGCCTTTGTGCGCATGTTGCCCGACACGCTGCAGATGATCGTCAGCGGCGGTCACCCCAAGGGCGATGTGTTCGCCGTCGCACGCATTGCCGGCATCCAGGCGGCCAAGAAAACCAGTGACCTGATTCCGCTCTGCCACCCGCTGTTGCTCACCAGCGTCAAGGTCGAGCTCAATGCCGAAGGCGAGGACCGGGTACGCATCGTCGCCCGTTGCAAACTGTCGGGGCAGACCGGCGTGGAAATGGAGGCCCTCACCGCCGCCAGCGTCGCTGCACTGACCATCTACGACATGTGCAAGGCCGTCGACCGTGGCATGACCATCGAAGGCGTGCGGGTGCTGGAAAAACTCGGCGGCAAGAGCGGCCATTTCCAGGCGGATGCGTCATGAAAATCAACGTGAAGTTCTTTGCCCGTTACCGTGAAGCGCTGGGTGTGGACTCGGTAAAGGTGGAAGGCGATTTCGCCACGGTCGACGATGTGCGCGTGCTGCTTGCCCAGCGTGACGGGGCCGAGGTGCTGAAGGAACAAAACCTGATGTGCGCGCGCAATGAAGACCTGTGCCAGCTCGACGAACCGCTGGCGGACGGCGACGAAGTGGCGTTTTTCCCCACCGTGACCGGAGGCTGAACCATGGCGATTCGTGTGCAGGTCGCACCGTTCGACGCAGGGGGCGAAGTCAACGCGATGCACGCGGCCAATGTCGGCGTGGGGGCGGTGGTGAGTTTTGTCGGCTACGTGCGCGACTTCAATGACGGCCTCGATGTGTCCGGGATGTTCCTGGAGCATTATCCAGGCATGACCGAAAAAGCCCTGGGCAAGATCGCCAGCGAGGCCGAGCAGCGCTGGCCGTTGCTCAAGCTGGAGGTGCTGCACCGTATCGGCGCCCTGGAACCGGGCGAGCCGATCGTCTTCGTCGGGGCCGCCAGTGCCCATCGCCAGGCGGCATTCGACGCCTGCGCCTTTGTCATGGACTACCTCAAGACCCGAGCGCCGTTCTGGAAGAAGGAAAACACTGTCGACGGCCCGCGCTGGGTTGAAGGGCGGAACAGTGATCATGCGGCAGCGGATCGCTGGAAGCAGTAAACCCCCCGTCTTTTTTCGCAAGCCACGAGCCCGCCATCGCGAGCAAGCTCGCTCCAACACTGGATCTTCGTTGTACACAGGTCCTTTGTGGGCGCGAGCTTGCTCGCGATGAGGCCGGCAGCCTCCCATCACTTTCCCCTGTTTCCCCAATTGACGCTTTGTACATAAAAGTCCAGTATGGATTTATAAGTACATAAAAGTCATCGCCCCACCTTTCTCTGCCAAACCAACAACAACCCGCGAGAGATCGATCATGAAGAAACTCCCCCTCATCACCGGCCTGGCCTTGAGCCTGTTGGCCTCCAGCAGCCTGTTCGCCGCTGAGAAAACCTTGCGCATCGGCATCGAGGCGGCGTACCCGCCGTTTGCTTCCAAGACCTCGGAAGGAAAGATCGAGGGGTTCGACTACGACATCGGCAATGCCCTATGTGCGCAGATGCAGGTCAAGTGCGAGTGGATCGAAGGTGAGTTCGACGGGCTGATTCCGGCGCTCAAGGTGAAGAAGATCGACCTGGCGCTGTCGTCCATGACCATCACCGAAGAGCGCAAGAAGTCGGTGGATTTCACCCACAAGTACTACTTCACCTCGTCGCGCCTGGTCATGAAGGAAGGGGCGGTGGTCGATGACCAGTACGCCAGCCTCAAGGGCAAGACCGTCGGTGTGCAGCGGGCCACCACCACTGACCGCTACGCCACTGAAGTCCTCGAGCCCAAGGGTGTGAGTGTCAAGCGCTATAGCAACAATGAAGAAATCTACATGGACCTGGCGTCCGGTCGTCTCGACGCGATTTTTGCCGACACCATCCCCCTGGAAGACTTCCTGTCGATGCCCCGTGGCAAGGGCTACGCCTTTGTCGGCCCCGAGCTCAAGGACCCGAAATACGTCGGCGAAGGCGCCGGTATCGCGGTGCGCAAGGGCAACACCCAACTGGTAGCGGATTTGAACAAGGCCATCGATGGGATTCGCGCCAATGGGGAGTATCAGAAGATCCAGGGCAAGTATTTCAAGTCGGATATCTACGGCGACTGATTGACCGCCATCGCGAGCAAGCTCGCTCCCACAGGGTACCTGGGTACAAAGATCCAGTGTGGGAGCTTGCTCGCGATGGCGGCAGTCCTGGCAACGCAGATTTCAGCCCTTCAACTCCTTCAAATGCTTGTACACCGTCGCCCGCCCCATGTTCAGCACATTGGCCACGTAGTTAGACGCGCTCTTGCCCTTGAACGCGCCTTCGGCATGCAGCGCCAGCACCAGCTCGCGTTTGTGGTCGCGGGTCAGCAGGTTCAAGCTCAATTGACGCTCGCGCATCCAGGCATGCAGGAAGGTGTTGATCCGCTCCTGCCAGTCATCGCGAAACAGTGAGTCCGGCTGGGGGATCAACTTGCTTGGCGACAGGAACAGATCCAGCGCGGCCTTGGCGTTCTCGAACAGCGAAATATTCAGGTTGATGCACAGCACCGCCAGCGGATGTCCGTCGGCGTCACGCAGTACGCTGCTGAGGCTGCGAATCTTCTGTCCGTCCCAGTTCAGCTTCTCGTAGGGCCCGATATTACGTTCGCTGACATCCTCGCTGAGCATGTCTTCCAGGGACGAGTCATCGCCAATTTCACGCTTGGACAGGTTATTGGCGATGTAATCGACTTTTTGGGTGCGCAGGTCGTGCAGCACCACTTCGGCGTGGGGGTAGAACAGTGTGGCGATAGCGTCGGCGATGGTGCGGAAGTTTTCCAGCGCCGGATCGGGTGGCGAGGCAGTCATGACAGGGCTCCAGGCAGCGTCAGCGCCCCGTGAAACAGGGGCGCGGGGGAGTGTGCCGCAATCGCGGCGATGCGTCACCTCAAGGTGGCTCAGCCCAGTCGTTCGGGTGACAGCATGGCGATGCTCAGGCCGAAACGGGCCAGGGCCTCGGGCAGCGGTTCGCCACGCACCAGCGCCGCGCTGGCCTGGCCCATGGCCGGCGACGTCTGGATGCCGTAGCCACCCTGGGCCGCGACCCAGTACAGTCCGGGCACCTGTGGATCGAAGCCGGACAGCAGGTCCCCATCGTGTACGAAACTGCGCAAGCCGGCCCAGGTGCGGGTCGGGCGGCGGATAGTCAGGGTGGTGGCTTCTTCGATCTGGTAGATGCCCATGGCGATGTCCAGTTCTTCCGGCTGTACGTCGTGAGGTTCCACCGGGTCGGCGTTGGCCGGCGAGCCGAGGAACATGCCGGCGTCGGGTTTCATATAGAAGGATTCGTCCAGGCTCACCAGCATCGGCCAGTCGTGGATGTCCACACCCTCGGGCCCGGCAAAAATGAATGCTGCACGCCGCTTGGGCTGCAACCCCAGCTTCCGGGCGCCGGACATCTGGGCAATGTGATCGGCCCATGCGCCGGCGGCATTGATCAGGACCGGGGCTGTGAAGGTCTGGTTGGCGGTTTTCACTTGCCACAGCCCCTGATCATCGCGGCTCAATTGCTGCACTTCGCTGTCGGTGTGCACTTCACCGCCATTGCGACGAATACCGCGCAAGTAGCCCTGGTGCAGCGCATCGGTGTCGATGTCGCAGGCCGTGGGGTCGTAGATCGCTCCGTGGACCTTGTCCCGCCGCAGGAACGGCAGCCTTGCACAGGCCTCGTCGGCGCTGAGCAATTGCATCTGCGGCACCGTGGCCTTGGCACTGAGGTACTGGTTGTTCAACTCGGCCGGGTCACCGGTGAAGTCCACGGTCATTTCGCCCCGTGGGGTCAGCAAGGGGTGTTCGCAGAAACCGGCCGGCGGGGCGTCGAAAAAATCCCGGCTGGCCTGGGTCAGCGCTCGCACCTGAGGGGTGCCGTAGGCGGCGGTGTACAGCGCCGCCGAGCGGCCGGTGGAGTGATAGGCCGGATGGGATTCGCGCTCGAGCACAATTACACGACCGTGGGGGGCGAGCCAGTAACCGGTGGATGCACCGGCAATGCCGCCGCCGATGATGATGAAGTCTGCTGAGGTCATGAAGCTCTCCTGTGGAGCACATTGCCGGGCGTTCGCGGAACCTGTGGGAATCGAGTTGTGTCAGTGGTGGTGCAATCGGTAAAGGGCATTCGCCAGCGCAACATCCTCCAGCCCCAGGCCGATGGAGCGGAAGAACACGTGGCGTTTGTAGTCGGGACGCGCCGCGTGTTCGCTGAGCAATTCGGGCAAATCGCCGACGATCCTCGCCGCCTGCCAGCCATGCTGTTCACCGGCGATCAGCATTTCACCGGCCGAGCCTGGGGTGGTCTGACGATAGTCGCAGAACACGTCCATGTCGTTGAGGCTTTGAGGGGGGACTTCATGGGCGCGCGGAGCGTTGGTGCTGATCGAGGTGATCAGCGCCGGTTTGCCCAGGGTCTGCGGGTCGAGTACCGCTTTGGCGGACGAGGTGCAGAGCATCACCACGTCGGCGTCGTGCAGCGCTGCCTCAAGGCTGTCAGCGATGTGCAGGCGAGGGTCCAGGTCGGTGATGGAGGCAAGTTCTTGTGCCGACTTGGTCTTCAGGCCTGGCGAATAGAGGCTGATCGCTTGCCAGTCCCGCAGGCCCTTGACGTATTGCACGTGTGCCCGCGCCACGGGGCCGCTGCCAATGACCACCAGGCGCCGGGCGGTGTGCGGGGCGAGGGCATTGATGGCAACAGCCGTGGTGGCAGCGGTGCGAGCGGTGGTCAACTCGGCGGCATCGCACAGCAGTAGCGGCTGGCCGGTCTGCATCGACATCAACAAGGTCCAGGCAGTCACCAGCGGGCCTTGCTCGCGCACGATGTAGGGCGAGGTCTTGATCCCGTAGACCTGGTCTTCAGCCAGCACCCCCAGGTAGTTGATGAAGTCCCCGGCGCCCTGGGGAAACACCACCAGTTGCTGGGGTGGCTGCACCGCCTGTCCGGCGGCAAGATCGCGGAACAGCTTGCGCAGGATGTGTGGCACGTCGATTTGCCCGAGCAGTTCTCGTGCCTGGGCTTTGGTCATCACATAGGGCGTGCTGGGCATGGGGGCTCCGGATGCTCGAGTAAACTATTTTGTCCATTATGGACTTTTAGTTTACTTGAGCAATATCCCGAGGCAAAAAAAAAGCGCAGCCTGTCTTGGCTGCGCTGATCGTTCCTACGCTCTGCGTCCATCTCGATGCTAAGGACGCTTGCGCTCGACCGGACGTAACAGGTGGGTCGGGGGCATTTCGCAACTGATCTTGCGGCCCAGCAACGCTTCGATCGACGGCAACTGGTAGGAGTCATCTTCGCCAGCGAAGCTGATCGAAACCCCGGCGGCCCCGGCACGACCGGTACGGCCGATGCGGTGCACGTAGTCGTCCGGCACTTCCGGCAGGGTGAAGTTGATCACGTGGCTGATGCCGTCGATGTGGATGCCGCGACCGGCCACGTCAGTGGCGACCAATACGCGGATCTTGCCTTCTCGGAAGCCTTCGAGGGTCTTGATGCGCTTGTGCTGGGGCACGTCGCCCGAGAGCTGGGCCGCGTTGACGCCATCGCGCACCAGGCGTTCTTCGATGCGCCGCACTTCGTCCTTGCGGTTGGCGAATACCATCACTCGTTCCCAACCGTTGTCGTTGACCAGGTTGTAGAGCAGCTTGTACTTGTCGGCCCCGGCGACTGCGTAGATATGTTGTTCGACGTTTTCGCTGGCGACGTTTTCGGCTTCGATCTCGACGATGGCAGGGTCGGTGGTCCACTGCTTGGCCAGGTTCATCACGTCCTCGGTGAAAGTGGCGGAGAACAGCAGGGTCTGGCGTTCGCTTTTCGGTGGCGTCTGGCGAATGATCTGCCGCACTTGCGGGATGAAGCCCATGTCGAGCATGCGGTCGGCTTCGTCCAGCACCATCACTTCGACCATGTCCAGGTGCACGTCGCCGCGCTGGTTGAAGTCCAGCAGGCGGCCCGGCGTGGCGACCAGGATGTCGCAGTGACGGGCTTCGAGGTGCTTGAGCTGCTTGTCGAAATCCATGCCGCCCACGAACGTCATGACGTTCAGGCCGGTGTACTTGGTCAGGTCGGCGGCGTCCTTGGCGATCTGCACCACCAGCTCGCGGGTCGGCGCGATGATCAGTGCCCGCGGTTCGCCCATGTAGCGTTCCTTGGGCGGTGGGGTCTGGAGCAACTGGGTGATGATGGAAATCAGGAACGCGGCCGTCTTGCCGGTGCCGGTCTGGGCGCGACCGATGGCGTCTTTGCCCGCGAGGGTGTAACCGAGCACTTGCGCCTGGATCGGCGTGCAATACGGGAAACCCAGGTCCTGGATGGCATGCATCAGTTCCGGGGCGAGCTTGAAATCGTGGAAGCGGGTCTTGCCTTCCTGGGGTTCTACGACGAAGTCCTCGAGCTTCCAGGCGACGACCGGCGGTTTCGGTGCGCGTTCGCGGCGTGGCTTGGGGGCTTCGTTGCGTGGTTTTTCCGCTGCCGGGGCGGTGACAGGCTGTGCGGTTGGCGGTGTCATCGGCTCTTTTGTCACGCCTGCAACAGGTGCGGTGCGGTGCGGTTGTTGCGCATCGGTACGGCTCGGGCCGTGGGTCGGCGCAGTGGAGCCAGGCGCGAGTTGCTCGGCCTCGCTTTTACCGAACATCTTCTTGAGTGCTTTGAGCACGGTCATCTCATCGATTGGTTAAGGAATGTACGCCGGCCAGTGTAATGCAAGAAACGGGCGCGGCGTAGTGTGATCGTCAAAGGACCGGCGTGGCGATTGGCCTCTTAGCGCAACCGCTCGGCCAGCCAGGTACCGATGTCGCGAATCTCCTCGGGTAACACTTCGTGGCCCATTGGGTATTCTTGCCATGTCACGGTGACACCATGCTGCTTTAAATACTCTTTCGCGGTTCGCCCCATGGGGTTGAGTACCACTTCGTCGTACTGCCCGTGCAGTGCCAGGACCGGAATGCGTTGCTGGCTGGCCGACAATTGCAGCTCATCGCTGAAAGTCGGGGCATAAGTAGACAGCGCGACTACGCCGCCGAGCGGGCCCTGCCATTTTACGAACGCCGTGTGATAGACCACCGCGCCGCCTTGGGAGAAACCCGCCAGGAAAATCCGCGAGGCGTCTATTCCGCTGGCTCGCTGGGTTTCGATCAGGTCGATGACCCGTTGTGCCGAAGCTTCGAGCTGCTGTTCATCAATGGCCCGCGCGGGGCTCAGGGCCCGAATGTCGTACCAACTGGGCATCTCATAGCCGCCGTTGATCGTTACTGGCTGGGTCGGTGCCTGGGGCAGAACGAAACGTGTGGTGAGCAAACTTTGCTGCAACATTTCGGCGACTGGCAGGAAATCAAAACGATCGGCGCCCAGGCCGTGAAGCCAGATAACGCACGCGTCGGCAGTGCTGCTGGGCTCGAGAATCAGGGGGTCGGTCATGGTTGTGCTCCAAATCTGTGCGGGCGCGCTCAATTAGTGCGTGATTACAGTGCGTGTCCGGTGTCTCAGTTAATTAGATGTCGCAAAGTTGAAAGTTTTTGTCTTGACGTGTTTTACAAGGGCTAAGCGCAGCGGTCTGGTACGGGCTTTGCTATGGGTGTACCCGAGTGATGATTCTTACGCTGTGCGGTAACACTATCAGTTCACCGCTACGCATGGGATATCAGAAATCCGGTGATGAATGTTCGCCAGCAGCCGCTACGGGCTTCGCGAACGTGAAGGGCTACAGCCCGTTCGGCCGATTGGTGAGAGATGGGCATGACCACTGTTTACGGACATCCTCATTATTAGACTCATAGCGAAGGTCCAGACGTCGGTTGACCCTAAAAAAAGCCAACAAGGGTCGGCAATGCCCCAAAAGGGTGCGACAGGGCTCGAGCTCCGACACAACAAGAGCAAAACTGGAGGTTTGAATGAAGTTACTGAAATCCACCCTGGCCGTCATGACTGCAGCAGCAGTCCTTGGTGTCAGCGGGTTCGCTCAGGCGGGTGCAACTCTGGATGCCGTGCAGAAAAAAGGTTTTGTGCAATGTGGTGTGAGTGATGGCCTGCCGGGTTTCTCGGTGCCTGATTCGACCGGCAAGATCGTCGGTATCGACGCTGACTTCTGCCGCGCCGTGGCCGCTGCTGTATTTGGCGATGCGACCAAGGTCAAGTTCAGCCAGTTGAACGCCAAGGAGCGCTTCACCGCGCTGCAATCGGGCGAAATCGACATGCTCTCGCGCAACTCCACCATGACCAGCTCCCGTGACGCGGGCATGGGCTTGAAATTCCCAGGCTTCATCACCTACTACGACGGCATCGGCTTCCTGGCGAACAACAAGCTGGGCGTCAAGAGCGCCAAGGAACTGGACGGTGCAACCATCTGCATCCAGGCCGGTACCACCACCGAGCTGAACGTTTCCGACTACTTCCGCGCCAACGGCCTGAAGTACACCCCGATCACTTTCGACACCTCCGATGAAAGCGCCAAGTCGCTGGAATCCGGTCGTTGCGACGTGCTGACCTCGGACAAATCCCAGCTGTTCGCCCAGCGCAGCAAGCTGGCTTCGCCAAAGGACTACGTGGTTCTGCCGGAAACCATTTCCAAGGAGCCCCTGGGCCCAGTCGTGCGTAACGGCGACGACGAGTGGCTGGCCATTGTCCGTTGGACTGGCTACGCCTTGCTCAACGCTGAAGAAGCGGGTGTGACCTCGAAGAACGTCGAGGCCGAAGCCAAGTCCACCAAGAACCCTGATGTCGCTCGTATGCTGGGCGCTGACGGTGAATACGGCAAAGACCTGAAACTGCCGAAAGACTGGGTTGTGCAGATCGTCAAGCAGGTCGGCAACTACGGTGAAATGTTCGAGCGCAACCTCGGCAAGGGCACTCCGCTGGAAATCGATCGCGGCTTGAACGCTCTGTGGAACGCTGGCGGCATTCAATACGCACCACCAGTGCGCTGATGGTTCTATCACCCGGTGGGCCAACCACCGGGTGATGTTCTGTTCCATTCTTTGCGGGGCACTTCATGCAAAATTCAATCGGCGCACCTAAGCAGAGGCTCAGCCTCAGCGATCCACGAGTGCGTGCGTGGGTATTTCAAATCGTCACTGTCGTGGCGGTTATCGCGCTGGGCTGGTTTCTGTTCGATAACACACAAACCAACCTTCAGCACCGCGGCATCACCTCCGGTTTCGGCTTCCTGGAGCGCAGTGCCGGTTTCGGCATCGCCCAACACCTGATCGACTACACCGAAGCGGACAGCTATGCCCGGGTCTTTCTCATCGGGTTGCTCAATACGCTGCTGGTCACGTTCATCGGCGTGATCCTGGCAACCATCCTGGGGTTCATCATCGGCGTGGCACGGCTGTCGCAGAACTGGATCATTTCCAAGCTGGCAACCGTTTATGTCGAGGTTTTCCGTAATATCCCGCCACTGCTGCAAATCCTGTTCTGGTACTTCGCGGTATTCCTGAGCATGCCAGGACCGCGGGCCGCCCATAACTTCGGCGACACCTTCTTTGTCAGTAGCCGGGGTCTGAACATGCCTGCCGCGCTGGTGGCCGAAGGGTTCTGGCCATTCGTGATCAGCGTAGTGCTGGCGATCGTCGCCATCGTGCTGATGGCGCGCTGGGCCAACAAGCGTTTCGAAGCGACAGGCGAGCCGTTTCATAAGTTCTGGGTCGGCCTGGCGTTGTTCCTGGTGATCCCTGCGTTGAGCGCGCTGCTTTTTGGTGCGCCGGTGCATTGGGAAATGCCGGAGCTCAAGGGCTTCAACTTCGTCGGTGGCTGGGTGCTGATCCCGGAACTGCTGGCCTTGACCCTGGCCTTGACCGTGTACACCGCGGCGTTCATCGCCGAGATCGTGCGCTCGGGCATCAAGTCGGTCAGCCACGGCCAGACCGAAGCCGCCCGTTCCCTGGGACTGCGCAACGGTCCGACCCTGCGCAAAGTGATCATCCCGCAGGCCCTGCGTGTGATCATTCCACCGTTGACCAGCCAATACCTGAACCTGGCGAAAAACTCCTCCCTGGCGGCCGGTATCGGCTACCCGGAAATGGTTTCGCTGTTTGCCGGCACAGTGTTGAACCAGACGGGCCAGGCCATCGAGGTGATTGCGATCACCATGAGTGTGTACCTGGCGATCAGTATCAGCATTTCGTTGCTGATGAACTGGTACAACAAGCGCATTGCGCTGATCGAGCGGTGAGGAAACGCGCATGACGACTCATACTTTCAAACCAGACATGCCCCCGCCGGGCAGCAGCATCGGCGTGGTGGCGTGGATGCGCGCCAACATGTTCTCCAGCTGGATCAACACGCTGCTGACCCTGTTCGCGTTCTACCTGATCTACCTGATCGTTCCACCGCTGTTGCACTGGGCGATCCTCGATGCCAACTGGGTCGGTACCACCCGCGCCGACTGCACCAAGGAAGGCGCCTGCTGGGTGTTCATCCAGCAGCGTTTCGGTCAGTTCATGTACGGCTATTACCCGACGGATCTGCGCTGGCGCGTCGACCTGACCGTGTGGCTGGCAGTGATCGGTGTGGCGCCGCTGTTCATCTCGCGCTTCCCGCGCAAGGCAATCTACGGCCTGAGTTTCCTGGTGCTGTATCCGATCATCGCCTGGTGCCTGCTGCACGGCGGCGTGTTCGGCCTGGACGCCGTGGCGACCAGCCAATGGGGTGGCCTGATGCTGACCCTGGTGATCGCTACCGTCGGTATTGTCGGCGCCTTGCCACTGGGCATCGTCCTGGCGCTGGGGCGACGTTCGAACATGCCGGCGATTCGCGTGGTCTGCGTGACTTTCATCGAGTTCTGGCGCGGCGTGCCGTTGATCACCGTGCTGTTCATGTCCTCGGTGATGCTGCCGCTGTTCCTGCCTGAAGGCATGAACTTCGACAAGCTGCTGCGGGCGCTGATCGGGGTGATCCTGTTCCAGTCGGCCTACATTGCCGAAGTGGTGCGTGGTGGCCTGCAAGCCATTCCCAAGGGGCAATACGAGGCGGCCGCAGCGATGGGCCTGGGTTACTGGCGCAGCATGGGCCTGGTAATTCTGCCGCAAGCCCTGAAGCTGGTGATCCCGGGTATCGTCAACACCTTCATTGCGTTGTTCAAGGACACGAGCCTGGTGATCATCATCGGCCTGTTCGACCTGCTCAACAGCGTGAAACAAGCTGCCGCCGACCCGAAATGGCTGGGCATGGCCACTGAAGGCTATGTGTTCGCCGCCCTGGTGTTCTGGATTTTCTGTTTTGGTATGTCCCGCTATTCCATGCATTTGGAACGCAAGCTGGACACTGGCCACAAGCGTTAGGAGCGTAGTTTATGAGTGAAGCGATCAAACAGCCTGTGAGCCCTGAAGGCATTATTCAGATGCAGGGCGTCAATAAGTGGTACGGCCAGTTCCATGTGTTGAAAGACATCAACCTGAACGTCAAGCAGGGCGAGCGTATCGTGCTGTGCGGCCCGTCGGGCTCCGGCAAGTCCACCACCATCCGCTGCCTCAACCGCCTGGAAGAGCACCAGCAGGGTCGCATCGTGGTCGACGGCGTGGAACTGACCAACGACCTCAAGCAGATCGAAGCGATCCGCCGTGAAGTCGGCATGGTGTTCCAGCACTTCAACCTGTTCCCGCACCTGACCATCCTGCAGAACTGCACCCTGGCGCCGATGTGGGTACGCAAGATGCCCAAGCGCAAGGCTGAGGAAATCGCCATGCACTACCTGGAGCGCGTACGCATTCCAGAGCAGGCGAACAAGTATCCGGGCCAGCTCTCCGGCGGTCAGCAACAGCGCGTGGCCATCGCTCGTGCCTTGTGCATGAAGCCGAAAATCATGCTGTTCGACGAGCCAACCTCGGCTCTCGACCCGGAAATGGTGAAGGAAGTACTCGACACCATGATCGGCTTGGCTGAAGACGGCATGACCATGCTCTGCGTGACCCACGAAATGGGCTTTGCCCGCACCGTGGCCAACCGTGTGATCTTCATGGACAAGGGTGAAATCGTCGAACAGGCCGCGCCGAACGACTTCTTCGATAACCCGCAGAACGACCGCACCAAGCTGTTCCTGAGCCAGATCCTGCATTGATCCGGTCTTAGGCAGTGAAATAAACCCGGACTTGTCCGGGTTTGTTTTTAATGGGCCGCTCAGCAAGCCGTGAGGGTCTCGTGTTCCTTGTGCACCGTCGTTTTGAATTGCCGCAAGTCTGCGTCTTCAGCGAAGGCATGGACATCGGCAAGCAAATGCGGATAACGATCAAGCAGGCGCATCAGCAAGATCAACGCCTTGGGTGGCACTACCTCGCCGCGCTCGTAGCGGGAAAACGCATTGTGTCCACCGCCCGATAGCAGCAGTACCGCTTCCTTTTGCGATAGATGCAGTTTGCGCCGGACACGTTTGATCTCTTCGCCGATCATTCGCCTGGCCGCGTTGACCAGCTCATCACCTGCATGGTCGTAGCGATCCGAGCAGCTTGAATCGAGCTCGACTTCGCCGCACATCTGACATTCCCAGCCAGACAAGTCATCGACCCGGCGTTCCAGTCCCTTGACGCTCATGGTTTCGCCGCGACCTTCGAAATGCAACATGCCTTCCGGGGCGCCACAGCTGAAGCATTGCTGGTGTTTCATGAGTTTCTCTCCTTGAAGGAAATTACCGGTGGGCCTCCGCTGGGGCGGTACGTCACCTTCAGGTAAATCTGCAGACCGTGTGCATTGGCGTGGTAGACGTCATGCCAGACTCGATAATCGTCATAGGTGGTCATCGATTTGTAGAACTGTTTTCGCTCCAGCCCGTGGATGACCTGCTGCATGTCCGAGACGTTTAAACCGAGCGTCCGAGCAGTGTTCTTCGCCGTGCTGGTGAACGCTTTCCCTTTAAGTCGCCTGACATCTGCCTGTATCGCCGCCAAGGCGTAGTGGGGTGTGTTCTTTTCCATAGAACGGCGTGCCTTGTCCTTAAAATTACCCTAAAAGGGTAATTTTGACTAATCGAAAATCTCGTTTCTTTACCTCCCGTTGACCCTAGGCGGTTGCCGTCCTACGCGAAGCTGACTAACATGTCAGAAAATTCATCCTATGATTGGATGAAAGGGCGAATTCTATGTCAGCTATTTCTCCATTGATGAAACGCTCCCTGGTCGACCAGGCCTTGGAACAATTGCGTCGGCGTATCAGCGATGGTGTGTGGGGCGTCGGCCAGCGCTTGCCCACCGAGCCGGAGTTGGTGGCGGAGCTGGGTATCAGCCGCAACACCGTGCGTGAAGCCATGCGGGTGCTGGCGTTTTCCGGGTTGATCGAGATCCGCCAGGGCGATGGCAGCTACGTGCGGGCGGTGGTTGATCCGCTGGATACACTCAAGGTGCTATCCCGTTGTTCGCTGGAACAGGCCCGGGAAACCCGGCATATCCTGGAGGTGGAGGCCATTGGCCTGGCGGCGCTGCGGCGCACCGATGAGGACCTACTTGCCTTGCGCCGGGCGCTGCAAGGCAGCGGCGAGCATTATCACGGCGACCTGGAGCAGTACATCGCCTGCGACCTGGAGGGTGTTCTGAAGTTTGTGTAAACGGTCATTAGGTGCACACTGCCTTTCCCAAGGAGTCTCAATGACCGAGCCCAAGCGCACTAAACGAGTCAAACCCGATCCTGAGCTGGTGAAGCTGACCGACAGTCTGTTGGCCAATTACCGAAAGCCTGAAGATCTGATCGGCGAAAATGGTCTGCTCAAGCAGCTCACCAAGATGCTGGTCGAACGTGCCCTGGAAGCTGAAATGACCGAACATCTGGGTCATGACAAAAGCGCAGCGGTGACCAATGCAGAAGGAAATGCCCGCAACGGCCATAGCGGCAAGACGCTCAAAGGCGACTTTGGCGAGCTAGCGTTGG
>NZ_FPIX01000050.1:0-39492 GCF_900119205.1 Pseudomonas sp. NFACC16-2
AGGTAGCCCCACATCGCTACGCAACCGGCGGTGGCGATCAGGTTGGCCGGCCAGGATTCGGTGCGCTTGAGCGACGGCACGAACGAGCCGAGCAAGTCCTGCAGCATGAACCGCCCGGCACGGGTGCCGGCGTCCACGGCGGTGAGGATGAACAGCGCTTCGAACAGGATCGCGAAGTGGTACCAGAACGCCATGGTGTTCTCACCCGGCAGCACCGAGTGCAGGATCTGCGCGATACCGACCGCCAGGGTCGGCGCACCGCCGGCGCGGGCCAGCACGGTGGTCTCGCCGATGTCCTTGGCCACCGCTTGCAGGGCCTCGGGGGTGATGGCAAAGCCCCAACTGCTGACGGTCTGGGCCACGGCCACCACGTCACCGCCGACGATCGCCGCCGGGCTGTTCATGGCGAAGTACACGCCTGGCTCGATCACCGACGCGGCGACCATGGCCATGATCGCCACAAAGGACTCCATCAGCATGCCGCCGTAACCGATGTAGCGGGCGTTGGTTTCGTTATCCAGCAACTTGGGCGTGGTGCCCGAGGAGATCAGCGCGTGGAAACCCGAGACCGCGCCGCAGGCGATGGTGATGAACAGGAACGGGAACAGACCGCCCTTCCACACAGGTCCCGTGCCGTCGGTGAACTGGGTCAGCGCCGGCATTTTCAACTCGGGCATGGTGACCAGGATGCCGATCGCCAGAGCGACGATGGTGCCGATCTTGAGAAAGGTCGACAGGTAGTCCCGCGGCGCCAGGATGAGCCACACCGGCAGCACCGCCGCGACGAAACCGTAGCCGATCAGCATCCAGGTGATCTGGATTCCGGTGAAGGAAAAGGCCTTGGCCCAGACCGGATCGGCAGCGATCTGCCCGCCCAGCCAGATCGAGCCCAGCAGCAACAGCACGCCAATCACCGAGATTTCACCGATGCGACCCGGGCGGATGTAGCGCATGTAGAGGCCCATGAACATCGCGATCGGGATGGTCGCCATCACCGTGAAGATGCCCCACGGGCTCTCGGCCAGGGCCTTGACCACGATCAGCGCCAGCACCGCGAGGATGATGATCATGATCAGGAAGCAGCCGAACAGCGCGATGGTGCCGGGGATGCGGCCCATTTCCTCGCGCACCATGTCGCCCAGGGAACGACCGTTGCGGCGGGTGGACAGGAACAGGACCATGAAGTCCTGCACCGCACCGGCCAGCACCACGCCGGCGATCAGCCAGAGCGTGCCGGGCAGGTAGCCCATCTGCGCCGCCAGCACCGGCCCGACCAGCGGCCCCGCACCGGCAATGGCCGCGAAGTGGTGGCCGAAGAGAATGTGCTTGTTGGTCGGGACGTAGTCCAGGCCATCGTTGTTGAGCACGGCGGGGGTGGCCCGGCGCGCATCGAGTTGCATCACGTTGTTGGCGATGAAGAGGCTGTAGTAGCGGTAGGCGACCAGGTAAATGGCCACCGCGGCGACGACGATCCAGAGGGCGTTGATCGCCTCGCCTCGACGCAATGCCACGACGCCCAGGGCGCACGCTCCTACGACGGCCAGCAGTAGCCAGGGTAGATGGCGCAGCAGGCTATTATTGTTTTTCATTTTTATATTCCAGCCAGGGTGACAAGAAAGACAGCTATTGGAGTTTAGCGCTAACCCGGGCAAAGGCCATACCCGACATTCGTCTGTCGGCGGCCGAACGGTGACGATGCCCCGTCAGTTGGGTCTATAGTCAGTGAATCTCCAGAGGGAATGCGTAATGAGCGAACGTCGCCGCTTCGTACGAGTTGACTTCAATGCCAGGACCGAGCTGAGCCAGGGCCCGTTCATCTGGCCGGTAGAGTTGCTGGATCTGTCCCTCAAGGGGTTGCTGATCAAGAAACCCGAACCCTGGCTTGGCAATATCGAGCGATCCTTCATGGCCGATATTCATTTGAGCCCTGATGCTGAGATCAAAATGGAAGTTCGTTTGGCCCATGATGACCATGGTCACCTGGGCTTCGCCTGCGAGCACATTGACCTGGACTCCATCGCACACCTACGCCGGCTGGTAGCGCTGAACGTGGGCGACCAGGACGAGTTGGAGCGGGAGTTGGCGGCGTTGATCCATATCTGAGCAGCCCTGCTCCAGCCTCCAGTATTCGATCGTTCCCACGCTCTGCGTGGGAATGCCGCCAGGGACGCTCCGCGTTCCGATTCTGGAGTGTGACGCAGAGCGTCACGGGATGCATTCCCACGCAGCGTGGGAACGATCGGTACCTGACACACCGAGTTGTTAGGTTTTAGGGCTGCTGCGCAGCCCAGCGGGGATAAATCCACTCGCCACAGATAAGTCCATTCTCACAAAGGGCCTTGTACAGCCTTTAGGGTTATTCGAACAACGCATCCAACGCCTGTTCCAGGCGCGTCACGGCAATGATCTGCAACCCCGGTGGGGCTTCCTTCGGCGCATTGCCCTTGGGCACGATGGCGCGCTTGAAGCCGTGCTTGGCCGCTTCCTTGAGTCGCTCCTGGCCACTGGGCACCGGCCGTACTTCGCCCGACAACCCCACTTCACCGAACACCAGCAGATCATGGGGCAGCGGCCGGTTGCGCAGACTGGACATGACCGCCGCCATCAGCGCCAGGTCGGACGCGGTCTCCAGCACCTTGACCCCACCGACCACGTTGAGAAAAACGTCCTGGTCGTGAGTCGGAATCCCACCGTGTCGATGCAGGACGGCCAACAGCATCGCGAGCCGATTCTGGTCCAGGCCCAAGGTGACCCGGCGCGGGTTCGCCAGGTGGCTGTCGTCCACCAGCGCTTGCACTTCGACCAGCATCGGCCGGGTGCCTTCCCACGTTGCCATGACCACGCTACCAGGGACTTCTTCCTGGGCACGCGTCAGAAAGATCGCCGAAGGGTTCGAGACTTCTTTAAGGCCCCGGTCGGTCATGCCGAACACACCCAGTTCGTTGACAGCGCCAAAGCGGTTCTTCACCGCTCGCAGCAAACGCAGGCGTCCGTCGGATTCGCCTTCGAAATACAACACGGTATCGACCATGTGCTCCAGCACACGCGGCCCCGCCAGCGCGCCTTCCTTGGTGACATGGCCCACCAGGAAAATCGCCGTGCCGCTCTGCTTGGCGTAGCGCACCAGCAACGCCGCGCTTTCGCGCACCTGGGACACGCCGCCCGGGGCCGATTGCAGCTGTTCGGTGAAAATGGTCTGGATCGAGTCGATCACCATCACCTTGGGTTTTTCCAGGCGCGCCGTGGCGATGATGGTCTCGATGCAGGTCTCGGTCATGACCCGCAACTGGTCCTGGGGCAAGCCCAGGCGCCGGGCACGCATGGCAACCTGCTGCTGGGATTCTTCGCCAGTGACGTACAGCGCCGGCATGCGGGTGGCGAGGTTGCACAAGGTTTGCAACAAGATGGTGGACTTGCCGATGCCCGGATCGCCGCCGATCAGCACCACCGAACCGTCTACCAGGCCGCCGCCGAGCACGCGGTCCAGTTCACCGGATGCGGTGGAGAAACGCGGGATTTCCTCAACGCTGACTTCGGCCAGGGTCTTGATCTGCGCCTGCTGACCGGCCCAGCCCGTGCGACCGGTAGGTGCCGCCGCACCGCCGCTTTCCACCATGGTTTCGGTCAGGGTGTTCCAGGCCCCGCATTCGCTGCACTGGCCAGCCCATTTGGGAAAGGTCGAGCCACACTCGGTGCAGCCGTACATGCGCTTTGCCTTGGCCATCTGAACTCCCGGATAAAAACCGCGATGATAGCCCAGGCAATGGCTAGCGCGGGGCCGGCATTCTGATTTCCCCCTTCGCCAGACCCACTGGGGTATTGCCCAACGGGTCCTGGGCCTGCAGATCCGCACCCTTGGCCTTCAAGGCATCGAGCAATTCATCACGCTTGAACAGACCAGCGTACATCGCCGCGGTCTGCCCGGCACCGTTGCGTTGGTCCGGGCTGCAATCGGTGGACAGCAAACGACGCGCAATCTGCACTTCACCCTTGAAAATCGCCCCCATCAGCGCCGTATTACCGCGTTTGTCCTGGGCACAGGCATCGGCGCCAGCGGCCAGCAGCCGCTCCACCGCCGGGCCGTGGCCGTGATAAGCCGCCAAGATCAGCGCGGTGTAGCCCTTTTCATCCTGGGTATTGAGCGAATAACCGGCCTCGATAAAAGTCTCGAGCATCGGCACATCGCCGCGGCGAGCGGCGTCGAAGTAATAGTTTTGCAACTGTTCTTGTACGGCGGCCGGTTCGGTGGGTATTGGCTGATCGGCCAGTACGCTCATTGAGCAGGTCGCAAGCATCGACAAAAAGAATTTACCCATCATGACGTCTCCCCATGACTCAAGACTGTGGGAGCGAGCTTGCTCGCGATGCAGACGCTGCGGTGCACAGCCAGACCGAGTCGCCTGAATCGCGAGCAAGCTCGCTCCCACAGGTAGATCAGTCAGTCAGTTTTTCCGCCAGGGCCTTGACCCGGGCCAAGTCACCTTTAGCGACACGGGCCACGCCAGTGCCGTACTCAGGGTCAGCCTTGTAGAGGAACGACAGGATGATGTGCTTGCTCTCGTCATCGGTGGTCGCCAAAGAGCCGCCGAAGCTGTCAATCAAGTCATCACGCTCTTTCTTACTGAACGAACGATACAAATCACCGGCCTGCTTGAAGTTCTGCTCACGCTGGATCTTCGCCTGCTGGGTGCTGCCGCTCAGCGCGGCCTGGCTGTAGCGCGCCGCTTGCGGTTCTTCACGCGGCGTCAGGCGGCTCGGCTGATAATTCACTCCGGTGCTGGTGCTGCCTGGGTTCATCGCGCCGTCCTGGTTACCGTTGTTCACCGCCACCTTGGGGGCGTTGATCGGCAGTTGCAGGGCATTGGCACCCAGGCGATACATCTGCGTGTCAGCGTAGGAAAATACTCGTCCCTGGAGCAAACGATCCTCGGAAGGTTCGATACCCGGTACAAGATTGGCCGGCGCCATGGCCACCTGCTCGGTTTCCTGGAAGACATTCGCCGGATTGCGGTTCAAGACCATTTGCCCGACTTTGCGTTCAGGCACACCCGGCCAGATCTTGGTCGCGTCCAGTGGGTCGAAGTCAAACTTGGCAAGGTCCTGTGGATTGAGCACCTGGACGTACAAGTCCCACTTCGGGAAGTCGCCCTTATTAATATGATTCACCAGATCATTTGTCATATGGCTGTAATCTTGACCCTGAACTTTCACAACTTCTTTCGGATCGAGATTTTTCAGGCCCTGCAAACTTTTCCAATGAAACTTCACGTAGTGAACTTCACCCTTGGCGTTAACCAGTTTGTAGGCATGTACACCGTTACCGTCCATCTCGCGGTAACTGGCCGGTGTCCCGGAGTTGGAATACAACTCGGTCAGGGTGCGGGTCGATTCTGGAACATGGGAGAAGAAATCGAAGCGGCGTGAATCATCGTCCAGGTTGGTCCGAGGGTCGGGTTTGAAGGCGTGGACCATGTCCGGAAACTTGATGGCATCGCGGATGAAGAAGGTCGGGAAGTTGTTACCCACCAAGTCCCAATTACCGTCGGCGGTGTAGAACTTCGTGGCGAAACCACGGGGGTCGCGCAGGGTTTCCGGCGAATGATTGCCGTGCACCACGGCAGAAAAACGCACGAACACTGGCGTGACCTGGCCTGCGGCAAAGACCTTGGCCTTGGTCAGATCGCTGAGATCGTCGGAAACCGTGAAGGTACCGTGGGCGCCGGTCCCGCGGGCATGCACCACGCGCTCGGGGATGCGCTCACGGTCAAAGCGCTGGAGCTTCTGGATCAACTGCACGTCTTGCAGCAAGGTCGGGCCGTTGGGGCCTGCCGTTTGCGAGTTCTGGTTGTCGCCGACAGCCGCACCGTTGTCCCGGGTCAGGGTGGCCGCGTTGACAGACAAGGACAAAAGGCTCGCGGTCAGCACAAAAAAAGCGCGGCGATGGGAATAAGCCCCGTGGCCAAGGGAAGTGTTCATAGGCGTGTTCCTCTGATGTTATAGAGCGCATCCATGTGCGCCATCCAGAGGCTAGTGCTCGAAAAAGGAAAACCTAAATAGAAATGCCGTACCGCGTCGATAGAAAAAACGTTGTGGGGTGCCAGGCTGAAACCGCGTATCACGCGCGATTGATGGCACTTTGAAAACTTTTCCCCCAGGACCAGGTCGATAATTGAAGCTTTGTAAGCAGGCGTTTCGAGCAGGACTCGTTGGGCTGATTTACACTGCCAGTCATCTTTCATTTGTTACAAGGAATAGCTCATGGGCGTGCTAAGCGAGTTCAAGGCCTTCGCGGTCAAAGGCAATGTCGTCGACATGGCCGTCGGGATCATCATCGGTGCCGCTTTCGGCAAAATCGTTTCGTCATTCGTTGGCGACGTGGTCATGCCTCCCATCGGCCTGCTGATTGGTGGAGTGGATTTCAGTGACCTGGCCATCACCCTCAAGGCCGCCCAGGGTGATGCGCCTGCCGTGGTACTGGCCTACGGTAAATTCATCCAGAGCACCATCGACTTCATCATCGTGGCGTTCGCCATTTTCATGGGCGTCAAGGCGATCAACCGCCTCAAGCGCGAAGAAGCCGTAGCCCCCAGCGCGCCTCCTGTCCCGACCAAGGAAGAACTGCTGCTGAGTGAGATTCGCGATCTGCTCAAGGCCCAGAACGAGCGGCCCTGAGGCAGTCAGTCACTGACAGACTACCAGTAGTTTTCCACCGCCACCTGGCCCGGCCGACGGGTCAGGCTCAGTTGCAGCCCCCTGGCCTTGAGCAACTTGCGCGTGTCATCAATCATCTGCGGATTGCCGCACAGCATCACTCGCGAATGCTCCGGCGCCAGCGCTGCGCCGGCCGCCCGCTCCAGCTCGCCATTTTCGATCAGCGTGGTGATCCGCCCGTTGAGCGCCCCCGGATGCTGCTCACGGGTGACGGTCGCAATGAAACGAAACTTGTGAGCGTACTCGGCCAGGTAGTCGCGCTGGGGCAGTTCCTTGATCAGCGCCTGATACGCCAGCTCCTGCGCCTCGCGCACGCTGTACACCAGGATGATCCGCTCGAATTTTTCCCAGGCCTCGAAATCCTGGAGGATAGAAAGAAACGGCGCCACACCCGTCCCGGTGGACAGCAACCACAAATCCCGACCATCGACAAAGCGATCCAGCGTCAGGTAGCCGAAAGCCTGGCGATCCACCAACAGTTCGTCACCCGGCTGCAGGCGGCTGAGCTCACTGGTGAATTCGCCATCGGGAACCACGATGGAAAAGAACTCGAGGAACTCGTCGAACGGCGAAGACACCATGGAATACGCCCGCCAGACGGTGGTTCCGTCCGCCTTGACGACCCCCAGCCGGGCAAACTGACCCGCCCGAAAGCGAAAGCCTCGATCCCGGGTCGTGCGCAAAGTAAACAAATGAGGCGTCAACGGCTGGACATCGAGCAGGGTTTGGCGGGTGAACTTCTCTGCGCTGTCGGTCATGAGCCACTCCAATGGGACAAGACTTGCAGTGTCCCGCAAAGTGAGCGTCTTCACCACCGATGACGAGTAGTGGCACTTTAGTCACAAACAGCGTCTGCCCAACAAAATCTTTTACTTAACTTATACAAAACTCACAAAACCGTAAAAAAACCAACTAAAAAGCTTAACCTCTTAAACATCTCAAAATGTAAACAAACTAAAAAAATTCACTACAAATTAAGAATAGTCCTACACTCAAATTTCGCATCATGGATTGGATCCGCATGGACGAATCAAACCCAGGAGAGAGCGATGGAAAAGTGGAAGGACTTGTTATTGAGGAAGGTATCCTACGAGAAGGACCTGCAGACGGCCTATCGTCTGGTCCTGAATTTCTTTAACAATCAGGGATTTGAATACTGCGCATTTGCAACCTATCTAGGAAGCCCCGACAAGCACACTAGCAAGCTGAACCTGAATAACTACCCTTATGGATGGGACAGACTTTATGAACAAAATGGCTATGCGTCGAACGATCCATTAGTAGCACATTGCAATCAATCACCGCTCCCCATCTTGTGGGATGAGACTGTTTTTGCTCAAGCCCCCCAATTATGGCGAGAACTTAATCGGCAGGGACTCAAGTACGGCTGGACCCAAGCCGTTCATGATGACCAAGGGGCACGTTGCAGCCTGTTCAGCCTGGCTCGGTCCCATTGCCCCATTGATATCGAGGAGCACTATGCAAATCTCGGCTACGCCATCTTCGCCAGTCAAAAGCTGCACGCACTCGCCAGCAAAAAATTGTCTGACGCCCAGGCAGTCCAGCCCAAATGCCACCTGTCACCCAGAGAGATCGAAGTGTTGAGGTGGTCTGCCGAAGGCAAGACTGCGTCGGAAGTAGGCAGGATTCTCTGTCTTTCCGAACGGACTGTGAACTTCCATGTATGCAGTTGCATGCGGAAGCTGAACGTCAGCAATAAAATTTCAGCGGTGGCAAAAGCAGCCCAAATCCATGTGATCTGAACAGTGGAGTGACACCACCCGGCTGAAAAACCCGCGAGTAATGTGCAACAAAAAAACGTACCATTTACGGTCCCACTTGAATGATGCCGCTTCTTGCACGCGACGCCGTTCATTCAGGCGGTCCCGCACAGACACCTACCTCCAGGCAGCGGGACATTCGTTGATTTCCAGAGTCCCCAGCCATGCCCCTGCTCGACAGCCCCTTCGCCCAACTCGACCTGATCCGCCAACCCGAACAGCAGAACGAACCACTGCAAGCCTTCGATGCGGCCGATGAATACCTGCTCGCGTACCTGGCCGAACAACAGCCAAGCGAGCAGACTCGGGTCCTGGTGCTCAATGATGGCTTCGGTGCCCTGGCGGCCAGCCTGGCCGGCAAGGTCGATGTCACCAGCAGCGGTGACTCCTTCCTCGCGTTGCAGGCACTGGAGAAAAACCTGGTGCGCAACGGTCGCCCCTTCGATGCGGTGCCGACGTTGCCCGCCAGCGAGCCACTGACTGGCCCATTCGATCGTGTCCTGGTCAAAGTACCAAAAACCCTGGCCCTGCTGGAGGAACAACTGATTCGCCTGCAAGGCCAACTGGCGCCAGGTGCCCAGGTGATCGCCGGGGCCATGATCAAGCACCTGCCCCGGGCCGCTGGCGATTTATTGGAGCGGTATATCGGCCCGGTGCAGGCCTCCCTGGCGGTAAAAAAAGCGCGGCTGTTGATTGCTATGCCACAACCCGGTTCTTCACAAGGCAGTGCGCCGACCGTATCGCCCTACCCCACGCGTTACTGGCTGGACGAGCCGAAGATCGAGCTGCTCAACCACGCCAATGTGTTCTGCCGCGAAGGCCTGGACATCGGCACCCGCGCGTTCCTGCCACATCTGCCGAAAAACCTCGGGACGGCCCGGGTCGCGGACTTGGGGTGCGGCAACGGTGTGCTGGCCATCGCCAGTGCCCTGCAAAACCCCGAAGCCCATTACACCCTGGTGGACGAGTCATACATGGCCGTGCAATCGGCCGCCGAGAATTGGCGTGCGGCCCTGGGCGAGCGTGAAGTGACCCTGCGGGCCGGTGATGGCCTGGCCGGACAAGAGGCGCAATCACTGGACGTGGTGCTGTGCAATCCACCCTTCCACCAGCAGCAAGTGGTGGGCGATTTCCTCGCCTGGCGGATGTTCCAGCAGGCTCGCGAAGCGCTGGTGGTGGGTGGCGCGCTGTACATCGTCGGCAACCGGCACCTGGGTTACCACAGCAAACTGGCGCGATTGTTCCGCGGTGTCGAGCAAGTGGCCGCCACGCCGAAGTTCGTGATCCTCAAAGCCCGCAAATAAATCGTCCCCTGCGCAAGCAAAGCTGGCTCGCGATGCAAGCACCTCGGCTCCCACAGGGCAATCAATGAGTGGTCAGGCCCGCGACATTCATGAACATCCGCATCAGGCTGGCGACGATGAACAGCGCCAGCACACTGCCGGCCCAGATCAGCGCCAGCCAACCGAGCCGCTGCCAGAGTGGCTTGCGCTCGGCGGCCTCGATGTCTTTCAAGTCAGGTTTGCCCATGCTCGACGTCCTCAATGGTAACCGTCGTCATGGGTCACCTTGCCGCGGAACACGTAGTAACTCCAGAAGGTGTACACCAGGATCAACGGAATGATGAACAGTGTGCCTACCAACATGAAACCCTGACTCTGGGGCGGTGACGAGGCGTCCCAGATCGAGATGGACGGCGGCACGATGTTCGGCCACAGACTGATGCCCAAGCCGCTGTAGCCGAGGAAGATCAGCACCAGGGTCAGGATGAAGGGCGTGTAGTTGGCGTTGCGTGCCACGGCGCGGAACAATCCGTACATGGTCACCAACACCAGGATCGGCACCGGCAGGAACCAGAACAGGTTCGGCAGGGTGAACCAGCGGGCCGCGATGTCCGCATGGGCCAGCGGCGTCCAGATGCTGACGATGCCGATCACCGCCAGCACCACGAACGCCAGCGGCCGGGCCAGGTCATGCATCTGCTCTTGCAATTTGCCCTCGGTCTTCATGATCAGCCAGGTGCAGCCGAGCAGCGCATAGGCGGCGATCAACGCCAGGCCGCAGAACATCGTGAATGGCGTGAACCAGCCCAAGGAGCCGCCGGCGAACTGGCGATTGACCACCTCGAATCCGTCGATGAACGCCCCCAGCGCCACACCCTGGAAGAAGGTGGCCGTCAGCGAGCCACCAATGAATGCCTTATCCCAGAGGTGACGCTTCTCAGCCTTGGCCTTGAAGCGGAATTCGAAGGCCACGCCGCGGAAGATCAGGCCGATGAGCATCAGGATCAACGGCAGGTACAGCGCCGAAAGCACCACCGAGTAGGCCAGCGGAAACGCTCCGAACAACCCGGCACCGCCCAGCACCAGCCAGGTTTCGTTACCGTCCCAGACCGGTGCCACGGTGTTCATCATCACGTCGCGGTCGCGCTCGCCCTTGACGAAGGGGAAAAGAATGCCAATCCCCAGGTCGAAGCCGTCCATGATCACGTACATCATGATGCCGAAGATGATGACCACGGCCCAGATCAGCGGAAGATCAATACCCATGATTCAATTCCCCTTGTTCGAGCGTTCGTTATGGTCCATGTCGTCGCCGTCATCGGCGGCCGACAATGGCCGGGCCGGCGTACGTTTCTGACCCGGGCCACCGTCGCTCGGCTCGGTTTCGTGGGCCTCCGGCCCCTTGCGCACCAGACGCATCATGTAGCTCAGGCCGGCGCCGAACAGCGCGAAATACACCACGACGAACAGCACCAGGGTGATGCTCATCTGAGCGAAGCTGTGGCCGGACGAAGCATCGGCCGTGCGCATCAAGCCATAGACCACCCACGGCTGGCGGCCGATCTCCGTGGTAAACCAGCCGGCCAGGATCGCGACCAGTCCGGACGGCCCCATCCACAGCACCATGTAGAGAAACGGCCGGGATTGATAGATCCGATCGTTGCGGCGCAGCCACAGGCTGCACAACCCAGTGAAAATCATCAGCAAGCCGAGGCCTACCATGACCCGGAACGACCAGAACACGATGGTCGAGTTCGGTCGGTCCTCAGGCGGGAATTCCTTGAGGGCCGGCACCTGCTTGTCCAGGCTGTGGGTCAGGATCAGGCTGCCCAGGTAAGGAATTTCCACGGCGTATTTAGTTTTTTCCGCCTTCATGTCTGGCAGCCCGAACAGGATCAGCGGGGTCGGTTCATTGCCGACGTTTTCCCAATGGCCTTCGATGGCGGCGATTTTCGCCGGTTGATGCTTGAGGGTGTTCAGGCCATGGAAGTCGCCGATGACCGCCTGTATCGGCGCCACCAGCAAGGCCATCCACATCGCCATCGACAGCATCCGGCGGATGGCCGGGTTGTCACGCCCGCGCAGCAAATGCCAGGCCGCCGACGAGCCGACGAAGAACGCCGTGGCGACAAACGCCGCGGTGGACATGTGCAGCAATCGATAAGGAAACGAGGGGTTGAACACCACCGCCAGCCAGTCCACCGGGATCACCCGGCCGTCGATGATTTCGTAGCCCTGGGGGGTCTGCATCCAACTGTTGGAGGACAGGATCCAGAAGGTCGAGATCAGGGTGCCGATCGCCACCATGATCGTGGAAAAGAAATGCAGGCCACGGCCGACGCGGTTCCAGCCAAACAACATCACGCCCAGGAAACCCGCTTCAAGGAAGAACGCCGTGAGCACCTCGTAGGTCAGCAAGGGGCCGGTCACCGCACCGGCGAAGTCCGAAAAGCGGCTCCAGTTGGTCCCGAATTGATAGGCCATGACCAACCCGGAGACCACCCCCATGCCGAAGTTGACGGCAAAGATTTTCGACCAGAAGTGGTACAGGTCGCGGTAGGTGTCATCGCGGGTCTTGAGCCACAGCCCCTCGAGCACCGCCAGGTAACTCGCCAGGCCGATGGTGATGGCCGGGAACAGGATGTGGAACGAGATCGTGAACGCGAACTGGATTCGGGCGAGATCGAGCGCCTCCAAACCGAACATAAGTCTTCCTCTGTCAGGTAAAACCGGCTGCGGGCGGGGCTTGCACCAGCCTCCAGGGATATGGAGTGCGATGCTTTTCAAATCGTTCTTTTTTTAAAACCGTCACAACGCAGGACGCTGGCCGGATGGCCGCCAGCCCAACACCCCGAAAGGCATTGATCTGGATCAAGCAATGATCAAAGAGTAGCCGCATTCTCGTCGATGAACGGCGTGGTCGTTTGTCGCGTGACAGGTTGTCTCAGTGCGGAGTGCAGAAGCTGCCGCTGGTGGAAATCCTTTGTGGCGAGGGGATTTATCCCCGTCGAGTGCACAGCATTCGCCAATTTCATCGTCGGCGAAAATCTTGGGGGCCGCTTCGCGACCCAGCGGGGATAAATCCCCTCGCCACAAGTCCCCTTGCCCCAGAAATCGTGCATTGCTCCGGATCGATGTTTGGCTAACTATTTTTTTCGCCCGACGTAATTTCCAGTTACAGCTCGGCGATAATCGCATGGCCTTCCTCACCGGACCCGTCCTAGATGCCCAGCCAAGCGCCGCTGCTGCTCCGTCACCATCGTCCCTTCATCGCCTTCTGGCTGGCCCGGATATTCACCGCCAGCGGCTTCCAGATGCTCACCGTGGCCATCGGCTGGAATCTCTATCAACTGACCGGCAACGTCCTGGACCTTGGCCTGGTGGGGTTGGTGGAATTTGCCCCGCGCGTGCTGTTCATGCTCCACACCGGGCATGTGGCCGACCGCTATGACCGCCGCAAAGTGGCGGCCATCTGCCAGACATTGCAGGCGATGATTGCCTTGGCGCTGGTGATCGGCAGCGCCACTGACAACGTCACGCGGGAGATGATCTTCATCCTCGCCTTCCTGCTGGGCGCCGCCCGCTCCTTCGAAATGCCCACCACCCAGGCGCTGCTGCCGAGCATCGTGCCGGCTGCGCTGTTTCCCCGTGCCGTGGCCGCCGCGCAATCGGCCCAGCAGTCGGCCACCATCGTCGCCCCGGCGCTCGGCGGCTTGCTCTATGCCTTTGGCAGTGTCTGGGTCTATGGGCCGACGGTGCTGCTCTACCTCATCGCCTGTTGCCTGATGCTCAACCTGCCGGCCCGGCAGACGCCACTGAACAAAGGCAAGGCGACGCTGGATTCGTTGCTGGCCGGGATTCGCTTCATTCGCAGCCGCCCGGACATTCTCGGGGCGATCTCCCTGGACCTGTTCGCGGTGTTGCTTGGCGGCGCGACGGCGTTGCTGCCGGTGTTTGCCAAGGACATCCTGCTCACCGGCCCCTGGGGCCTGGGTTTGTTGCGGTCGGCACCGGCGGTCGGGGCCTTGCTGATGTCGCTGTGGCTGGCGCGGTTTGCCGTGGAACGCAAAGTCGGCCGGGTTATGTTCACGGCGGTAGGCGTGTTTGGCGTCGCCACCATTGCTTTCGGCCTCTCCACCTCGTTCTGGTTTTCCCTGGCGGTGCTGGTGGTGCTGGGCGCGGCGGACATGATCAGCATGGTGATCCGCGCCTCCTTCGTACAACTGGAAACACCGGATGAAATGCGCGGCCGGGTCAGCGCGGTGAACGGGCTGTTCATCGGCGCCTCGAACCAGTTGGGCGAGTTCGAATCCGGCCTCACCGCCCACTGGTTCGGCACGGTGCCGGCGGTGGTCATGGGCGGCGTCGGTACGCTGCTGGTGACCGGGACCTGGATCAAGCTGTTCCCGACCCTGGCCAACCGTGACCGGATGCACGAACTCGTGGATGAAGCAAAAACCTAGAGCAACTTGTCGAGGGTGATGGGAAAGTCCCGCACCCGCTTGCCGGTGGCGTGGTAAATCGCATTGGCCACCGCCGCGGCCACCCCGACGACGCCGATTTCGCCGACGCCCTTGGACCCGAGCGCATTGACGATATCGTCATGCTCCTCGACGAAAATCACCTCAATGTCGCCGATGTCGGCGTTAACCGGCAGGTGATACTCGGCCAGGTTGTGGTTCATGTGGCGACCCAGGGCGTGGTCGGTCAAGGTTTCTTCGTGCAAGGCCATGCCGACGCCCCACACCACGCCACCGAGAATCTGGCTGCGGGCGGTTTTCGGGTTGATGACCCGGCCGGCGGCGATGGCGCTGACCACACGATTGACCTTCACCGCCCCCAGGTCTTCGTCCACCAGCACCTCGACGAACACCGCCGAATGAGTGGCCGTGGCGTAGGCCTGGCGTTTTGCATCCGGCTCGGCAGTGACCTGGGCTTGCAACGGCGTCTCGCCGCTTTTCTGCGCCAGCTCCGCGAGCGCAACGCTCGCTTCGCCGAGCCGCAGCTGACCATCGACAAACGTCACTTGCTCAAGGGTCGCGCCACTGAAGGCCGGACACGCCTGGCGAGCCACGGCCAGGAGCTTTTCCTTCAGCGCTTCACAAGCCTGCTGCACGGCGGTGCCCACCGACGATACAGTGAACGAGCCGCCCTGCAGCGGCGCGGTGGGCAACGACGAATCCCCCAGGACAAACGTGACGTCCTCAAGGGAAACGCCTGACGCCTCGGCAGCGATCTGGGTCATGACCGTGTAGGTCCCGGTGCCGATGTCAGTGGTGGCGCTACTGACAGTCAGCTTGCCATGGGTATCCAGCGACGCCTGGGCGCTGGCCTTCTGCTGCATGGCTTCCCACACACCACCGGCCATGCCCCAACCCACCAGTTGCCGGCCTTCACGCATGCTGCGCGGTTCCGGGTTGCGCTTGTCCCAGCCGAAACGACGGGCACCTTGGGCATAGCACTCACGCAGTTCCTTGCTGGAATACGGCTTGCCTTCGTTCTCGTTGCGTTCGGCATAGTTGATCAAGCGCAGTTGGATCGGATCGATCGCCAAGGCACAGGCCAGCTCATCCATGGCGCACTCCAGGCCAATCAAGCCGAGGGCGGCACCGGGGGCGCGCATGTCCAGGGGGGTGTAGACGTCCAGCGGCACCAGTTTGTAAGTCAGCTCGACGTTGTCGCAGTGATAGAGCATGCCGCTCCACTCCACCACATGCTCGGTGAAGTCCTCGAAGCGCGAGGTCTGGCCGATAGCGCTGTGCGCCACAGCCAGCAAGCGACCGTTGGCCGCCGCCCCCAGTTGCACGCGCTGGAGGGTTCGCGGCCGATAGCCAAAGGTGAACATCTGCTGGCGCGTCAGGCTGACCCGCACCGAGCGCTTGAGGGCCAGTGCCGCCATCACGGCCAACGGCAATTGATATTGCGGGCGCAGCCCGGAACCGAAGGCGCCGCCGACAAACGCGGCAAACACCCGCACCTGTTCTTGCTCCAGGCCGAAGACCTTTTGCACATAGGCTTGGCCGTTCTGCGTGCCTTGGGTCTTGTCGTGGATGTGCAGGGTGCCGTCAGGCTGATACAACACGGTGGAGGCATGTGGCTCCATGGGGTTGTGGTGTTCGACCGGCGTGCTGTAGGACACATCCACGCTGAGCGCGGAGCTGGCGTACTCGCCCTGAAAATTCCCACGAGGCTTGGGCAGTTCGGCCGGTGCCGGATGGGCGTCATATTGCAGGGTAATCAGATCGGTCTGATGCGCCTCGGCGTCGTATTCGATTTCAACCAGCGAACCGGCATACCGGGCCAGCTCAAGGTTTTCCGCCACCACCAGAGCCAGCGGCTGGCCGCTGTAAAGCACGTGGTCGTTGTACAACGGCCGGAACGGCGAGCCGTCCGCCGCATCGGCATCCTGGTAGGGCTCGTCGTAGCTGGCAATCCTCGGCCGGTTGGTGTGGTCGATGACCGCGACCACTCCGGGCAGTGCCTGGGCGCGGGACGCATCGATGCGCGCTACGCGACCACGGGCGACCGTACCGGAAACGACGCTGCCGTGCAGCAAGCCGTCCTCGGGGTATTCAGCGGCGTAACGGGCCTGGCCCGTCACCTTGAGCAGGCCGTCGACCCGGTCGAGGGGTTGCCCTATGGATTTGCTCGCAGCGTTCATCAGGCGTGTCCTCCCTGGGGTGCGCAACCCAATGCGGCGTCACTCAAGGCACGAACAATCGCCCGGCGCGCCAGTCTGACTTTGAAGCCGTTGTGCTCCAGCGGCTCGGCGTTTTGCAGCAGCGCGTCGGCAGCGGCGGTAAAGGTTTCGCGGCTGACGGCCTGCCCGGTCAGCCAGCTCTCCACGGCCCGGTCGCGCCACGGTTTGTGCGCCACGCCACCGAGGGCCAGGCGCGCCTGGCGAATCACCGGCCCATCCAGTTCCAGCGCCGCCGCCACCGAGACCAGCGCAAAGGCGTAGGAGGCGCGGTCACGGATCTTCAAGTAGTGGCTATGCTCGGCAAAACCGGCGGCAGGCAATTCGACAGCGGTGATCAGCTCATCGTCGGCCAGTTGGTTATCCCGCTCCGGAGCATCGCCGGGCAGGCGGTGGAAGTCGGCGAACTCGATGGTCCGCGCCCCGCCCCGACCCAGGACATGGACCACTGCCTCCAGAGCGGCCAAGGCCACGCACATGTCGGAGGGATGGGTGGCGACACATTGATCGCTGGCACCGAAAATCGCGTGGATCCGGTTCAAACCGTTCCGGGCCGGGCAACCGCTGCCGGGCCGGCGTTTGTTGCACGGTACGCTCGCGTCATAGAAGTAGTAGCAACGGGTGCGTTGCAGCAGGTTGCCGCCAGTGCTGGCCATGTTGCGCAGTTGCGGCGAGGCGCCCGCCAGGATGGCCTGGGCCAGCAGCGGATAGCGGCGCTCGATCCACGGATGCCAGGCCAGGTCGGCATTGCTCACCAGCGCACCGATCATCACCCCGCCGGAAGGGGTTTCACTGAGGTCCGCCAGGGGCAACCCGGTGATGTCGATCAGGTGCTCGGGACGGGTGATGTTTTCCTTCATCAGGTCCAGCAGGTTGGTGCCGCCGGCGATGAAGCGGGAAACCGGGCTCGACAGATCGACGGCGGCCTGCACGGTGTCGGGCTTGCTGTATTGGAAGGGATTCATTGATCACCTCCCTGCTGGCAAAGCGGCAGAGCTTCTTCGATGGCATCGCGAATGTTGGTGTAGGCGCCGCAGCGGCACAGGTTGCCGCTCATCAACTCGCTGATCTGCCCACGGGTCTGTGCCCGCCCCTCATTGGCCAAGCCCACCGCCGAACAGATCTGCCCTGGCGTGCAATAACCGCACTGGAACGCGTCGTGCTTGATGAAAGCCTGCTGCATAGGGTGCAACTGGTCGTCGCTGGCCAGGCCTTCGACAGTGATCAGTTCGGCGCCGTCACACATGACGGCCAGCGTAAGACAGGCGTTGATCCGCTTGCCGTCGCGCAGCACCGTGCAGGCACCGCATTGGCCGTGGTCGCAGCCTTTCTTGCTGCCCACCAAGTCCAGTTGCTCACGTAGCAGGTCCAGTAACGTGGTCCAGGCCAGCACTTGCAACTCTCGCACCTGGCCATTGAGGGTCAGACGGATCGGATGACGGACGAAGGACGCCTGCGTCGCTTCGGACAGGGTCGCGCTCATGGAACACCTCACGGTTAGTCGTACTCGCGGCGTTTTGGAAAACCGCCGTCATAAGGGGTACGACTTCAGGGTAGGGGTGAGCGTTCAAGGCAAATGCGCAATGAAAGAATGCCAGCGTCTGCTTCGCAGCCGAGCGGGAGCAAGCTCCCTCGCCACAGGCCAATGTGGATCAAGAGTGTCAGGCCAGCAACTCTGCCGCCACCACGCTCCTCACACCCTTGCCACAGAGTTGTTCCACCAACGTCAAGGCAAATGCCAGGGCGGCGGCCGAACCCTGGGCCGTGATGCAGTTGCCGTCCACCACCACGGGTTGATCGACGAAGCTGCAACCAGACAGTTGCTGGCTCACCGCCGGCAGGCAGGTCATGCGCCGCTGGCGCAGGACGCCAAAGGCCTGTAGCGCCAGGGCCGGGGCTTCGGCAATGGCGGCGAACAAGCGTCCGGTGGCGGCCTGGTCCTTGACCAGTTGTTGCAGCGGTTGATGGTTTGCCAGGTGTTGGGCACCGATGATGCCGCCGGGCAGGACGATCAGGTCGAAATCCTGCACAAGCATGTCCACCAACATGCCGTCGGCGGTCAGGCGCGTGCCGCGGGCACAGGTGAGCATCCGCCGCCCCTCGATGCTTGCCACCACCACTTCGATCTGGGCTCGACGCAGCACGTCGATCAGGGTGACTGTCTGCAGGTCATCGACACCTTCGGCGACCGTAATCAGGGCTCGAGGCAGCTTGGTTCCAGGCGTCATGGGCGCGCTCTCCGATGGGGTGATTCCTGAAGCCTAGTCAGGTTTGCCGGGCCGCGTTCAGCTTGTCATGCCGACAGGTCATTTAATGTACAGCTGGGCCGACATCCGATTGCCCGGTGCATTGATCGAGATGTTGCTGAAATTGAAGGTGCCTTCCTGCTTGCCCTTCAGATCGAAGATGTACAAATAGCCGACGATTTTGGTCTTGGCCGAACAATCGTTGAGATTGCCATTGCTGTACGCACACACCGGCGAGCGAGTGCCATCGACCTCGAAACCGTCCAGCGTGACATTGGGCTGCCGACCGTAGCCGACCTCCAGCACGTAGACCTTGATATTCGGCCCGCTGTGATCGCAACGGGTCTGCGCCTGCCCTGGCGCGATATCTTCGAAGCCACAGGCCGGCGATTCGACCTTGAGCACCTTGACCTCGCTCAAAGGCGGCGCCGACGCGGCATTGACGGCCGCCCCGCACAACCACAGGCCTAGCGCGCAGCCCACGGCCGCCATCGGTTTTTTATTCATGCGATACATAGAGACCTCCCGGAACCGCGCGCAGTATGGCCCACTTGGCACGTTGGCAAAACATCGACGACGATCGCAGCCACAACGCTACGCTGCTGGTATGATGCGCGGCTTTTTCCGACCCGCAGAAAATTCCCGGGCGCCCCTGGCGACCTGTGCTTTGCTGTTGAGGTCGATACATTCACGGCGCCGGGCGCGCCACGGGGAGCAGACATGCTGGAAAGGCTGTTTCAACTCAAGGCACATAACACCAACGTGCGGACCGAGATCCTGGCGGGCGTCACGACCTTCCTGGCCATGGCCTACATTCTGTTCGTCAACCCGAGCATCCTCGGTGAAACCGGCATGGACAAGGGCGCGGTGTTCGTCGCCACCTGCCTGGCAGCGGCCATTGGCTCCACGGTCATGGGCCTGATCGCCAACTACCCGATCGCCCTCGCACCGGGCATGGGCCTGAATGCCTTCTTTACCTACACCGTGGTCCTGCACATGGGCCACACCTGGCAAGTGGCGCTGGGCGCAGTGTTCATCTCCGCCGTGCTGTTCTTCCTGCTCTCGATCTTTCGCATCCGCGAATGGATCATCAACAGCATCCCGCTGCCGCTGCGCTCGGCCATTGCCGCCGGCATCGGCCTGTTCCTGGCGCTGATCGCCCTGAACAACGCCGGCATCGTGGTGAAAAACCCGGCGACCATGGTCGGCCTCGGCGACTTGAAACAACCGGCGCCGATCCTTGCTACCCTCGGCTTTGTCCTGATCGTCGCCCTCGAAGCGTTGAAAGTACGCGGCGCGGTGCTGATCGGCATCCTGGCGGTCACCATCGTTTCGATCCTGATGGGATTCACACCGTTCGGCGGCGTGATCTCCATGCCACCGTCCCTGGCCCCGACCTTCCTGCAACTGGACATCAAGGGCGCCCTGGACATCGGCCTGGTGAGCGTGATCTTCGCCTTCCTGTTCGTCGACCTGTTCGACAACTCCGGCACCCTGATCGGCGTCGCCAAGCGCGCCGGGCTGATGGGCAAGGACGGCCACATGCCGAAGATGGGCCGTGCGCTGATCGCCGACAGCACCGCCGCCATGGCCGGTTCGCTGCTGGGCACCTCCACCACCACCAGCTACATCGAATCGGCAGCGGGCGTCAGCGCTGGCGGCCGCACCGGCCTGACCGCCGTCATCGTGGCGATCCTGTTCCTGCTGGCACTGTTCTTCTCGCCACTGGCCGCCAGCGTCCCGGCCTTCGCCACCGCGCCGGCCTTGCTGTTCGTCGCCGTGCTGATGACTTCGGGCCTGGCGGAAATCGATTGGGACGACATCACCGTGGCCGCGCCAGTGGTGGTGACCGCCCTGGCAATGCCGTTCACCTATTCCATCGCCAACGGCATCGCTTTCGGTTTCATCGCCTGGACCGCCATCAAACTGGTGTCTGGCCGTGGCCGTGAGCTGAACCCGGCGCTGGTCATCCTGTCGATCCTGTTCGTGATCAAGTTGGGTTGGTTCAACGCATGACTTTTGATTCCCACGCCTACGCCGCTCAGCTCCAGGACAAGGTCACCCGCTTGCGTGACCTGTTGGCGCCGTTCGATGCACCAGAACCTGCGGTGTTCGATTCGCCGCTGGAGCACTTCCGCCTGCGCGCCGAATTCCGTCTCTGGCGCGAGGCCGGCGAGCGGCACTACGCAATGTTCTCCCAGGACGACAAGCGCACGCCGATCCTCATCGAGCAATTCCCCATTGCCAGCCTGCGCATCAACCAGTTGATGCCGCAACTCAAGGCCGCCTGGCAGGCCAGCGCGCCCCTGAGCCACAAGCTGTTCCAAGTGGAGTTCCTGACCACCCTGGCGGGGGACGCGATGATCACCCTGTGTTATCACCGCCCGCTGGACGAGCACTGGCACACCGCCGCCTCGAAGCTGGCGGACGACCTGGGCGTGAGCATCATTGGCCGCTCCAAGGGCAAGCGCGAAGTGATCGGCCATGACTACGTGGTGGAGAAACTCGAAGTGGGCGGTCGTACCTTCAGCTATCGCCAGCCCGAAGGCGCCTTCACCCAGCCCAATGGCACGGTGAACCAGAAGATGCTCAACTGGGCTTATGACGCGCTGGGCGATCGCAGCGACGATCTGCTGGAGTTGTACTGCGGCAACGGCAACTTCACCCTGCCCCTGGCCACCCGCGTGCGCAAAGTGCTGGCCACCGAGATCAGCAAGACCTCGGTGAACGCCGCGCTGAGCAACCTCAGCGAAAACGCGGTGGATAACGTCACGCTGGTGCGCCTGTCCGCCGAAGAGCTGACCGAAGCCCTGAACGAAGTCAGGCCGTTCCGTCGCTTGCATGGCATCGATCTGAAAAGCTACGAATTCGGCAGCGTCTTCGTCGACCCGCCTCGCGCCGGCATGGACCCGGACACCTGCGAGCTGACCCGGCGTTTTGACAACATCCTGTACATCTCCTGCAATCCCGAAACCCTCGCAGCCAACATCGCGCAACTGCACGACACTCACCGCATTACGCGTTGCGCGTTGTTCGATCAATTCCCTTGGACCCATCACATGGAGTCCGGGGTGTTGTTGACTCGGCGGTAAGTCCTTCCTTTTGAGGTGAAGAATTACCCTGTGGCGAGGGGATTTATCCCCGCTGGGCTGCGAAGCAGCCCCCAAACTCTTCAGTCCTGCAAAAGCTTGCGAGCGTGCGCACTCGAGCGGGGATAAATCCCCTCGCCACAATGCCCCCCTTTAACTTCGGCAAGCCCCCTTGTTCGATCATCGAACACTTAATGGCCAATGACGCCGGCTTTATTTGACCAAATTAACCATCTAGTACAATTTATCTCCACCGGCTGGAACCTGGCCGACACCAACAATAAAAATGTGGAGAAATTGCGATGCCTCCGATCGTTCTGGTGCTCAACGGCCCGAACCTCAACCTGCTCGGCACCCGTGAGCCGGCTACCTACGGCCATGAAACCCTGGCGGATATCTCGGCGCTGTGCGGTCGCACCGCTGACGAACTCGGCCTGGCGGTGGAGTTTCGCCAGACCAACCAGGAAAGCGAACTGATCGACTGGATTCACGGCGCCCGCAGCCGCTGCGCCGGTATCGTCATCAACCCGGCGGCCTGGACCCACACCTCGGTGGCCATCCGTGACGCCCTGGTCGCCAGTGAAGTCCCGGCGATCGAAGTGCACCTGTCCAACGTCCATGCCCGGGAAACGTTTCGCCATCACTCCTTTGTCTCCTCCATCGCCATCGGCGTGATGTGCGGGTTTGGCAGCCATGGTTATCGCCTGGCCCTTGAACATTTCAGTCAGCGGTTGAAGGGTTGATGAGCATGTCGAATATCACTGTGCTGGCCGGCCTGATCGGCGCGGGCATCCAGGCCTCTCGCACGCCGGTACTCCATGAGCATGAGGGTGATGCCCAAGGCATGCGTTACCTCTATCGGCTGATAGACCTGGATGCACTGAAACTCGACAGCAATGCCTTGCCCGAGCTGCTGAGCGCTGCCGAGCGCATGAGCTTCACCGGTCTGAACATCACCTTTCCCTGCAAGCAGGCAATCATCCCGCTGCTCGATGAGCTGTCGCCCGAGGCCCGGGGCATTGGCGCGGTGAATACCGTGGTGCTCAAGGATGGCAAGCGCATCGGTCACAACACCGACTGCCTGGGATTCGCCGAGGGTTTTCGCCGCGGCCTGGGTGATGTTGCGCGTCGGCGCGTGGTACAGATGGGCGCCGGAGGTGCTGGCGCAGCGGTTGCCCACGCGCTTTTGGCAGAAGGCGTACAGACGCTGAGCATTTTTGACGTCGAGGTCAGTCGTGCCGAGGCCTTGGCCAACAACCTGAACCAACACTTCGGCATTGGTCGCGCCCGGGCCGGGCATGACCTGTCCGCCGCCATGGCCGAGGCCGATGGCCTGGTGAACACCACGCCCATGGGCATGGCGAAACTACCGGGCATGCCGGTGCCGGTCGAGCTGTTGCACGGCCAATTGTGGGTGGCGGAAATCGTTTACTTTCCCTTGGAAACCGAACTGCTGCGTAACGCCCGTGCCCTAGGCTGCCGCACACTGGATGGCGGCAACATGGCGGTGTTCCAGGCGGTAAAAGCCTTCGAACTGTTCAGCGGCGTAGCGCCAGATGCGCAGCGGATGCTGGAACACTTCCAGAGCATGAACCACTGAAGCCCGGTGATTATCCCCTTGTAGGCATTACTTGTGGGAGCGAGCTCCCACAAAAGTTTGGGTCAGGGCTGTAGGTAGCGCAACACCGACTCACAAACCATCTGCCGATGCCGCTGCTTGATCGCTTCGTCCGACAAATCGATCTGAAAAATCTCACCGAATGTCTGCCGGTTGGACACCCGGTAAAAGCAGAAGGAACTGATCAGCAAGTGCACATCCAGCGGTTGCAGATCGGGACGGAACACACCCTCTTCGGCACCGCGACGCAGGATCACGCCCAGGGAATCGAGGATGGTGTTGGTCATCGCCTTGATCGCGCCGGACTGTTTCACGTACTCGGCGTTGTGGATGTTCTCGATGCAGACGATGCGCACGAAATCCACATTGCGATCGTGGTGGTCGAAGGTGAACTCCACCAGGCGCCGGATCGCATCGACCGGGGCCAGTTCCGCCAGGTGCAGGCGGCTCTCGGTGGTGCGGATGTCACCGTAGAGTTTTTCCAGCACCTCGACGTACAACTGCTCCTTGCTGCCGAAGTAGTAGTAGATCATGCGCTTTGAGGTGTGGATGCGCTCGGCGATGGCGTCGACCCGGGCACCGGCCAGGCCTTGCTGGACGAACTCGACGATGGCTTCCTGAAGAATGTTCTCCCGGGTCTTCTCCGGGTTGTTCTTGCGACTCTTGCGCGGCGTGGCGACAGGTTCGTCGAGCGCTGCGGAAAGCTCTGGATTCATAGTCATTGCGGGGCTCACGGCCATCACTGCACAGGCTGGCGATTATGGGCCGCACCGTGCACTGAAGGAAGCCACGACACGGCCCATTACCGCCACGTTTACGATTTCCCTACAACTTGGCGTGTCGCAAACCACCGCTGCGGGACTTGGCCATGGCCGCCAGGCGCACAGCGACATTGGCGGCGCCATAACCGACGTAGCCGTTCTTGCGCTGGATGATCTCGAAGAAAAACCGCCCTTCGAACGGCTCGGTGTAGACGTGGAACAGCTCACCACCCTGGGCGTCACGGTCGTACAACACGTTGAAGTAGGCCAGCTCGCTGAGGAACTCATCGTCGAAATCGAAACGCGCCGCCAGGTCGTCGTAGTAATTGAGCGGAATGTCCAGCAACGGTACGCCCGCCTCTTTGGCACGACTGACCTGAGCGAAGATGTCGTCGCAGTCGAAGGCGATGTGATGCACACCGGAGCCGCGATAACTCGACAGCGCGTGTGAGATCGCGGTGTTGCGGTTCTCGGAAATGTTCAGCGGCAAGCGGATCGTACTGCAGCGGCTGCGCAGCGCACGGCTTTTTACCAGGCCATAAGGGTCGGGCAGGACGACTTCGTCGTCGGCCTCGAAATCCAGCAGGCTCTTGTAGAACAGTACCCAACTGTCGAGGCTGTCGGCCGGCAGCGCCATCGCCATGTGGTCGATGCGCTTGAGCCCGGCCCCGATGACAGCCCCCGGCTGCAGGTTGAAATCGGTGCCGTAGACATCGGCCTGCTGGTCCACCAGATAGATCAGGCTGCCATCCGGTGCGCGCACCGCCGCCAGCTCCAGTTCATTGGGGCCTACCAACCCACGATAGGGCTGGCCTTTGTAGGCAACGGCCCGCTCCAGGGCGCTGGCGCTGTTTTTCACGCGCACGGCGGTGGCGCACAACGACGGGCCGTGGGCTTCGAAAAAATTGTGGGCGAACGAGTACGGTTCACTGTTGAGAATCAGGTTGATATCGCCCTGGCGCAGCAGGCTGACATTCTTGGAACGATGCTGGCCGGCCTTGACGAACCCCAGCCGCTCCAGCCAATGGGACAGCTTGGCGCCGAGGTTGTCGTCCACGGCGAACTCGAGGAATTCGATGCCGTCGTATTCGCTGGCCGGCGGCGTGGCGAACAGGATGTCGGTATTGCGCATGGAGGGCGCTTCTGCAGCCAGGCGCTGGCGGGTCTTTTCTTCCAGGTACAGCAACGAGCGCAGGCCGTCGGCGGCATTGGCCCGTGGCGGCGCGGCGCGGAAACCATCGTTGAAGATTTCCAGCGACAGCGGTCCGGTGTAGCCACTCTTGATGATCGGCGCCAGGAAACCCGGCAAGTCGAACTCGCCCTGCCCCGGGAAACAACGGAAGTGCCGGCTCCATTCCAGGACATCCATGGCCAGGATCGGCGCGTCGGCCATTTGCACGAAGAAGATCTTGTCACCGGGAATGTCGGCGATCGCGCTCGGATCGCCCTTGAGGGACAAGGTGTGGAAGCTGTCGAGCAACACTCCAAGGCTGGGGTGATCGGCCTGGCGCACAATGTTCCAGACCTGTTGATAGGTATTGACGTGGCGACCCCAGGCCAGCGCTTCGTAACCGATACGCAAGCCCCGCGCACCGGCCCGCTCGGCCAGCAGGCGCAGGTCATCGATCAGGATCTGTTCATCGCCGACGCTGTCGGCCGAGGCGTTGCTGCACACCAGCACCAGGTCGGTGCCCAGTTCCTGCATCAAGTCGAACTTGCGCTCGGCCCGCTCCAGATTGCGCGCCAGGCGATCACGACGGCAACCTTCGAAGTCACGAAACGGTTGGAATAAGGTGATGGCGATGCCCAGGTCGGCGCACATCTGCCTGATTTCCCGAGGGCTGCCATCGTAATAGAGAAGGTCGTTCTCGAAGATTTCCACCCCGTCAAAGCCGGCGGCGGCGATGGCTTCGAGTTTTTCCGGCAGGGTACCGCTCAAGGACACGGTGGCAATGGAACGCTGCATGACTTCGGCTCCCGGGACAGGCATCGGCTACAAAAGGTGCGCCGCTTTTTAAAGAGTCAGCCGATTATTGAGCTGCCGGTTTCTTTCAGCAATTCAATATGTACCATTCGGTTAGTTTTTTGGGCGATTATCGAACAAAATGCCGATCGCCGAATTGACGATTTTTTGCTCACTGCGCACCATCGCTCCCCACATCGACGCAAGCCCTGATCGCCGACGTCGATGGACAGACCCAGACCGACCATAAGAATTTCAAAAACGGGTACCCGCTATGATTCCTTCCCAAAGTTCCCGCCTGGCCACCGGCCTGGGTGTCTCTACCGGCGGCATCGGTGACAAGATCCGCGGCGCCATGGCCGTGGGCAAGACCCGCTGGGCTATGCTCGCCCTGGTGTTTTTTGCCACCACGCTGAACTACATCGACCGCGCCGCCCTGGGCGTGATGCAGCCGATTCTTGCCAAGGAGATGAGCTGGACGGCGATGGATTACGCCAACATCAACTTCTGGTTCCAGGTCGGTTATGCCGTCGGTTTCGTGTTGCAAGGGCGGCTGATCGACCGGATCGGCGTCAAGCGCGTGTTCTTCTGCGCCGTGCTGCTCTGGAGCCTGGCGACCGGCGCCCACGGCCTGGCCACCTCAGCGGTGGGCTTCATGGTCTGCCGCTTCATCCTCGGCCTCACCGAAGCCGCCAACTACCCGGCCTGCGTGAAGACCACACGACTGTGGTTCCCGGCGGGCGAACGGGCCGTAGCCACCGGTATCTTCAACGCAGGGACCAACGTCGGCGCGATGTTCACCCCGATGCTGTTGCCGCTGGTCCTGCACGTGTGGGGCTGGCAGGCCGCGTTCCTGTGCATGGCCGCGCTGGGCGGGATCTGGCTGTTGTTCTGGGGCCTGAAATACTTCAACCCCGAAGACCATCCCACCGTCAAACAATCGGAGCTGGACTACATCCAGGCCCAGGACGAACCGGACCAGGTCCGCGTGCCGTTCTCACGCATCCTGCGCATGCGCGGCACCTGGGCGTTCGCCCTGGCGTACTCGATCACCGCGCCGGTGTTCTGGTTCTATCTCTATTGGTTACCGCCGTTCCTGAACCAGCAGTACAACCTGGGCATCAACGTGACCCAGATGGGCATCCCGTTGATCATCATCTACCTCACCGCCGACTTCGGCAGCGTGGGCGGCGGGATCCTGTCTTCGTTCCTGATCGGTCGCGGCCTCGATCCGATCAAGGCGCGCCTGGTGTCCATGCTGTTGTTCGCCTGCTGCATCATCGGCGTGATCATGGCCGCCGGCGCAAGCAACCTGTGGATGGCGGTGTTCGCCATTTCCCTGGCCATCGGCGCGCACCAGGCCTGGACGGCCAACATCTGGAGCCTG
The DNA here is from genome assembly GCF_900119205.1 of Pseudomonas sp. NFACC16-2. Lineage (NCBI taxonomy): Bacteria > Pseudomonadati > Pseudomonadota > Gammaproteobacteria > Pseudomonadales > Pseudomonadaceae > Pseudomonas > Pseudomonas sp. NFACC16-2. The sequence continues at coordinate 27,537 of NZ_FPIX01000050.1, forward strand.
GTCATGGACTACACGCCCAAGCACATGATGAGCACGGTGTTCGGCTTCGGCGGCATGTGCGCGGCCATCGGCGGGATGTTCATGACCCAGCTAGTGGGTCACATCCTCACCGTGACCAACAATAACTACACCGTGCTGTTCACCCTGATCCCGGCGATGTACTTCACGGCGCTGATCTGGTTGTACTTCATGGCGCCGCGCAAGGTGCCGCCCCTGGAAAACTGATTAGTCATTGAGGCAGGAACCCAACTTGTGGCGAGGGGATTTATCCCCGTTGGGCTGCGCAGCAGCCCTGAGAATCGAGAGTGCGGTGCATCTGGCTCACCGCATTCTTATGGTTTTGGGGCTGCTGCGCAGCCCAGCGGGGCGGTGCGACGTTTCGCTAAATCCCCTCGCCACACAGCGATCATTCCCGGTCCGAACAGATCCGGTCACTTGCGCCGCTGTTGCCACGCCGCCGCCAACCCACTCAAGCAGATCAGGGCGATGCCCACCACGGTGGTCAGCGTCGGCGTATGGTTGAACAGCAACCAGCCCAGCAGCCCGGCAAACACGATCTGGCAATACCCGAACGGCGCAAGCAGCGCCGGGGCGGCAAAGCGGAAGGCCTGGGTCAGCATCAAGTGCGCCGTCATCCCGCAGGCGCCCAGCGCCAGCATCATCGCTCCGTGCAACAGGCTCGGCACTTGCCAGAAGAACGGCACCAACGCGCTCATCACCAGGGTGTTGCACAGGCCGGCGAAGAAGTTGCTGGTGGTCGGGCTGTCGATCTCGCTGAGCTTTCGCGTGAGCAGTTGGTAGAAACAGAAGAACAGCGCCGAACAGAACGGCAATATCACCGCCGGGGTAAACAGATCGCCACCGGGATGAACGATGATCAGCACCCCGATAAAACCGAAGATCACCGCGACCCATTGCCCGCGTGTCACGTGTTCGCCCAGCAATGGCACCGACAACGCGGTGACCAGCACAGGCGCGAGAAAGTTGACCGCCGTCGCCTCGGCCAGCGGGATATACAACAGCGCCGTGGTGAAGAACAGACTGGTGCCCAGCAGGCACAGCGCCCGGCCCAGTTGCCACAAAGGACGCTTGGTCCGCAGCACCCGCAGCCCCGAGCGCGGCAGGAAAATACCCGCCATCAACAACGTGTGAACCACGTAACGTGCCCAGACCACCATGATGATCGGGTAGAAACCCGAGAGATATTTTGACAAGGCGTCATGACTGGAGAACAGAAACGTCGCCACCAGAATAAGCAGGATGCCCTTGAAAGCCTGATTGACGCCGGAAAGCGGAGTGCTGACGGTCATGTAGGAATCCTGCGTTGCGTGATGTGGGGAGCAAGGCTTGCCTGTGGCGGACGAGACCGCACTCAGCTGAACAATTCCGAGGCCTGGCTGGCTTGCGATAACTCCTCGGCAAACGCCAGCAAGGTCGGTGCCAGCTCATGCAACCGCGCCCGCGTCATCCGTGCGCTGGGACCGGCGACACTCAACACGCCGATGACCCGGCCGTCCAATGGATGACGGACCACAGCGGCAATGGCCGACGTGCCGATCGCCGAGCTTTCCTCGACACAGGCATACCCGTGTTCGCGGGCCTGGTGCAGGTACTGGAGCAGTTCAGCCGGGCTGCGTGGCGCGTTTGGCCCGGCGTCCTCCGGCACTTGCACGGCCTGGCGCGCCACCAGCGCCAACGCCTCGGCGTCACTCATGCAAGCCAGCCAGGCATGTCCCGATGCGGTATAGGACAACGGCGTCTCACGCCCCATGTCCGGGTCGTAGCGCAAGCCGGAACGGGCCCCCTGAGATTTGGCGATCCAGGTCTGGCACTCCCCTTCGATGACACCCAGACGCACCAGTTCACCCGTTTCCTGCGCCAGGCGATCGAGCACTGGCTGGACGATATCGGCACCGCTTCGCGACAGATAACGAAAGCCCATGGCGACCAGGCGGGTCGACAAGTGATAACGCAGGTTTTCGGGATTCTGGCGTACATAGCCCAGGCGCATCAGTTCGGCGAGCAAACGGTGGGTGGCACTCTTGGGAATTTGCAACTGTTCGGCCAAGCCTAACAGCGGCCAGCCGCGAGGGTCGCTGGCGAGGCTTTCCAGCACATTGAAAACTCGTTCGATTTGACTGCCGGCCATGGGCGATCCAAAGATAAGTTGGTCGATTCTAGAATATGCGAAGTGTAATGCAAATTCTGGAACCGGTGCGCCATTCATTCATGCCCTGATGAACCAAACCCCGCGCCGGTTGCCTGAAAGCTCAGGCATCACGCGCATCCTGACGCCTCAAAAGCTAGACTCACCGCAACGGCAGTACAGTGACACCCCGGTCAATCAGAGGAACGCCCACATGTTATGGAAAAAAGGTCGCCGCAGTGACAACGTGGTGGACGCTCGCGGTGACGGTGGCGGCGGTGGCGGGATGCGTTTCGGCGGCGGCAAGGGCTTGAGCCTGACGGCCGTCCTCCTGATCGTCGGCATCGGCTGGATCACCGGCCAGGACCCAATGCAGATTCTCGGGCAACTGGCCGGGCAGATGGATCAATCCGCACCCACCTCTTCACAGACCCGCCAGGCACCGCCGGCCAACGATGAACAGGCCGAGTTCGTGCGCTCGATCCTCGGCGATACCGAAGACACCTGGGGCCAGGTGTTCCAGCAGGCCGGACGCCAATACCAACAACCGAAACTGGTGTTGTTCAGTGGTCGGGTCAACTCGGCCTGCGGCCTGGCCTCGTCGGCGACCGGTCCGTTCTATTGCCCGGCAGACCGCCAGGTCTACCTGGACATGAGTTTCTTCAAGGAAATGTCCCAACGCTTCGCCGCCGCCGGGGACTTCGCCCAGGCCTACGTCATTGCCCACGAAGTCGGACACCATGTGCAGACGCTGCTCGGCGTGTCGGCGAAAATCCAGGAAGCGCGTCAGCAAGGCCGGCAGATGGAGGGCGATGGTGGCTTGTTGGTACGCCAGGAATTGCAGGCCGATTGCCTGGCTGGTGTATGGGCCAACCATGCGCAAAAACGCCTGAACTGGCTTGAGCCGGGAGACATCGAGGAAGCCTTGAACGCCGCCAATGCCATCGGCGATGACCGCTTGCAGCAACAAGGCCAGGGCCGCGTGGTGCCGGACTCCTTCACCCACGGCACGTCGGCGCAGCGAGTGCGCTGGTTCAAGACCGGGTTCGCCCAGGGGCAGGTCAGCCAGTGCGACACGTTTGCGGCGAAAACCCTGTAGATGAAGTGGGGGACGTTGGTCGGGCTGGTGCTGTGCTGCGCCGTTGCCCAGGCCGAGGAACACGGCGTCAACGTGGTCGCCCAAGGGCGACTGCAGTTCAAGGGCGGCGCCATGGCCGTCGGCGTCAGCCCCGCGCCAGCGTCCATCCAGCGCGTGTTGATCATCCTCCACGGTCGGCTGCGCAATGCCGACACCTACCTGCACAGCGCGGAAAAGGCCGCCGGGCAGGCCGGGCAACTGGGTACCACCCTGATCATCGCCCCGCAGTTTCTCAACGAACAGGACGTGGCGCGCCATCAATTGCCCAATGACCTCCTGCGCTGGCAAGGCAACGACTGGATGGCCGGTGGCTTATCCACAGGGCCCCATCCAATCAGTTCCTTCCAGGTACTCGACGACATCGTTGCGCGAGTCAGTGACCGACAGCAGTTTCCCGAAGTGAAAGAGATCGTCATCGCCGGCCATTCCGGTGGCGCCCAGGTCGTGCAGCGCTATGCCCTGCTCGCCCATGGCCAATACCGGGTCAGCCCACGTTTTGTCATTGCCAACCCGTCGTCCTATGCCTACCTCGATGCGCAACGGCCCATGGCTTTCGACCCTGCCGGTTGCCCTGGCTTCAATCATTGGAAGTACGGCCTGCAGAACCTGCCAGCCTACGCGGCGGGGCAAACACCCGCGCAACTGGAAGATAACTACGTCAAGCGCGACATCGTCTATTTGCTCGGACAACAAGACACCGACCCGGAACATCCGGCGCTGGATAAAGGCTGCGAAGCACAAACCCAGGGGCCGTATCGGTTACTGCGCGGGCATTTCTTTTTTGACTACCTGACCCGGCGTCATCCCGAGGGGTTGAACCAGCGGCTGATCGAAGTGCCGGGGGTTGGGCATAACGGAGATGGGATGTTGACTTCGCCTGAGGGGCTGAAGGTGTTGTTTGGTCAATAAGTTTTGTCGCGAATGACAGGGACTTATCGCGAGCTTGCTCGCGATAGCGATCGATCAGTCAACCCAGCGCTCAAGCCAACAGCATCCGCCGCAACTCCCCACAATCGCGTGCATGCCAATCCGCCAGCTCCGGCCACGGATTGTCCGGCAGGTTCACCAGCACAGTCCGTGCGCCCGCCGCACGCCCGCAGTCCAGGTCAAAGCGGTAATCGCCCACCATCACCATCGCCTCGGGCGCCACGTTCCAGGCCTCGGCCAACTTCAACAGGCCACCGGGATGGGGCTTGGGCGGTGCTTCGTCGCGGCCCAGCACATCCTCCACGGCGAAACAGTCCGCCAGGCCGATGGCTTCGAGGGTGACGTGGGCCAGCTCGCGGGCGTTACGGGTGAGGATGCCCAGGCGATAACCGCGCCCAGCCAGCTCCCGCACCAGCTCAACCGCCCCCGACGCTGGCCTGGAGCCCAGCGCCAGGTCCCGTTCATGCTCCAGCAGCCAAGCATGCTTGGCCGCCGCCTCATCCGCCGGTAACGCGGCCAAATGGGTCAGGATGTCGTCTTCGGCCGGAATCGCCAGGGCCACGCGAATCGCCGCGAAATCATGCACGGCGATCGTCAGCGTGCCATCCATGTCGAACACCCAGTGACGAACCTCGGCCAGGCTCATGCCCAGTCCTTGCGATGGCGAATCAGGCCTTCCTGGGTGACCGAGGCCACCAGTTGTCCGGCGCGGTTGAACACGCTGCCACGGGAGAACCCGCGGGAGTTGCCGGCCCACGGGCTGTCCATGGCGTAGAGCAACCAGTCATCGGCGCGCAGGTCGGCATGGAACCACAAGGCGTGATCGAGGCTGGCGACCTGCATGTCTTTGTGCCACACCGATTTGCCGTGGGGCAGCAGCGAAGTGGTCAACAAGCCGAAGTCCGACGCGTAGGCCAGCAGGTATTTGTGCAAGGCCGGCGAATCCGCCAGGGCGCCATCGGCACGGAACCACACGTATTTCACCGGGTCGGCCGGTTGCGGGTTGTAAGGATCTTTTTCGGTGACAGGGCGAACCTCGATCGGCTTGGGGCACAGCAGTTTTTCGCGCATGTGCTCAGGCAGCAAGTGCGCACGTTGCTGGGTCAGTTCCAGCTCGGACGGCAGGTTCTCCGGCCCGACGACTTGCGGCATGCTGCTCTGGTGCTCGAAGCCCTCTTCGTCGTACTGGAACGAGGCACTGCAAGTGAAAATCGGGTTGCCCTTCTGGATCGCCGTCACCCGGCGCGTGCTGAAACTGCCACCGTCACGCACCCGGTCCACCTGGTAGACCACCGGCAACGCCGCGTCGCCCGGACGCAGGAAATAACCGTGCATCGAATGCACATGGCGCGCCTCTTCCACGGTCTGGCTGGCCGCCGACAACGACTGGCCCAGGACCTGGCCGCCGAACAACTGGCGAAACCCCAGGTCCTGGCTACGCCCGCGAAACAGGTTCTCTTCGATCGCTTCCAGGGTCAGCAGGTCGACCAGATCTTCCAACACGTGGCTCATTCAGACTTTCCTCACACAGCGCAAAAACCGCGCAGGCTATGCTGCGGCGGCGGATCGATAGTGGCCCGGGCCATTTTGGCGGGCATTGTAAACGTCCGTGTCGGCTAACCGTGCAGGGTCTGTAGCCACTGCTCACGATTGATGCGATAGAGCACATGGTGACGCAATGGATGACCGACCGCGAGTGTCGGGTGTTCGAAATCGTCAGCCGGATCATGCTGCATGCCGATGGCCTGCATGACCTTTTGCGACGGCAAGTTATCCACGGCGGTGAACGCCACCACTTCGTCCAGCTTCAACTGGTCGAAGGCACAACGCAGGGCGGTCCAGGCCGCTTCGCTGGCATACCCCAGGCCCCAGTGCTCCCGGGCCAGGCGCCAGCCAATTTCGATGGCCGGTGTGAAAGGCGCATCGAACCCGACCACACCCAGCCCGGTGAAGCCAATGAAAGCGCCAGTGTCCTTGCGCTCCAGGGCCCACAAACCAAAACCATGCTCGGCGAAATGCCCTCGCACGCGGCCAATCAGGGCGGCGCTTTCCAGGCGACTCAGGCGCGCCGGGAAATACCGCATCACCTGCGGGTCGGCGCACATGGCGGCAAATTCCGGCAAATCATCATCGCGCCACTGCCGCAACAGCAGCCGTGCGCTTTCCAGTTCCAGTATCGGCTCCATTTTCACTCCCCTTCCATGCCCCAGAGTCTACATCGCTGGTAGGATCCGTCACTCAATCACCGCTGAAAACACCATGCCACTGCCGCTGATCTATCACGAAGACTACAGCCCCGAGTTCCCGCCGGACCATCGCTTCCCCATGGACAAGTTTCGCCTGTTGCGCGATCACCTGGTGGACAGCGGCCTGACCCGCGATGCGGATCTGCTGCGCCCGTCGCTATGTCCCCCGGACATCCTCGCCCTGGCCCACGACCGCGCTTATATCGAACGCTACATGGGCGGCGAGTTGTCTGGTGAAGACCAACGGCGACTCGGCCTGCCCTGGAGCGAAGCCCTGGCCCGCCGAACGGTGCGCGCGGTGGGCGGCTCGCTGCTGGCCGCCGAACAGGCCCTTGAACACGGACTGGCCTGCCACCTGGCTGGCGGCACTCATCACGCCCATTACGACCACCCGGCCGGGTTCTGCATTTTCAATGACCTGGCGGTGATCAGCCGCTATTTCCTGGCCAGCGGTCGGGTCTCACGAGTGCTTATTTTCGACTGCGACGTGCACCAAGGCGACGGCACCGCCCGAATACTCCATGACACCCCGGACGCCGTGACAGTTTCCTTGCACTGCGAAAAGAATTTTCCTGCACGCAAGGCCCAAAGCGATTGGGACATTCCCCTGCCGATGGGCATGGAGGACGCCGCTTATCTGAAGGTGGTGGACGATGCGCTCAACTACTTGCTGCCGCTCTATCAGCCGGACCTGGTGCTGTATGACGCCGGCGTCGACGTGCACAAGGATGACGCCCTCGGTTACTTGAAGCTGACCGATGCAGGCCTCGCCGCCCGGGACGAAAGCGTTATGCGCCATTGCCTGGGGCGGGACATCCCGGTGGTCGGCGTGATCGGCGGCGGCTACAGCAAGGACCGCCAGGCCCTGGCCCGCCGCCACGGGATCCTGCACCACAGCGCACAAAAGGTCTGGGCGTCATCAGGTTGTCATTGAAGTCTGGGCGCGTTACCCACAATGCCTGTGGAGCGGCCTGTGGATAACCTGAGTGAAATGGCCTACAGGCTATGTCGCTTATAGCGTGCGAACGCTTGGCTATTTTTTGATCACCACCGCTCCCGCAGGAGTTTGTGCTGATAGAATGCGCCGCTTATTCCACAGCCCCACAATTTGCCATGACCCAAGCCGCCAAGCCCTCCACCCCAAACGTCACCATCATCGGCGGCGGCCCCGCCGGCCTGATGGCGGCCGAGGTGTTGAGCCAGGCCGGGATCCAGGTCGACCTGTACGACGGCATGCCATCTGTAGGCAGGAAGTTTCTGCTGGCGGGTGTCGGCGGTATGAACATCACCCACTCGGAAGCTTTTCCGGCCTTTCTGTCCCGTTACGCCGAACGCGCGCCGAACCTCGCCCCCTTGCTGCGGGCCTTCGGCGCGGATGAGTTGTGTACATGGATTCACGGGCTGGGCATCGACACCTTCGTCGGCAGCTCCGGACGGGTGTTTCCTACCGACATGAAAGCCGCCCCGCTGCTGCGCGCCTGGCTCAAGCGCCTGCGCGATGCGGGCGTGACGATTCACACCCGCCATCGCTGGCTTGGCTGGCACCCCGACGGCAGCCTGAGGATCGCAGCGCCAGAGGGCGAAAAAACCCTGCAACCCGACGCGACGTTGCTGGCGCTGGGCGGCGGCAGTTGGTCACGGCTGGGCTCCGATGGCGCCTGGATGTTGCCATTGGAACAGCGCGGTGTAGTCCTTGCGCCTTTGCAACCGAGCAATTGCGGATTCGAAGTGCAGGCCTGGAGCGATCTGATGGTCAGCAAATTCGCTGGCGCCCCGCTGAAAAACATCGCCATCGGCCTGAACGACGATGCACCGCGCCTCGGCGAATGCGTGATCACCGCCACCGGCATCGAAGGCAGCCTGATCTATGCCCTGTCGGCAGCGATTCGCGAAGCCATCAACCAACACGGCAGCGCGACCATTCATCTGGATCTGCTGCCAGGCCGACCTGTGGATAAAATCCAGCAAGCCCTGAGCAAGCCTCGCGGCTCGCGCTCAATGGCCAAGCACTTGCACAGCCAGTTGGGGATCGACGGGGTCAAGGCTGCGCTGTTGCGCGAACTCACGCCAGCTGATTGCTTTGCTGAGCCGGCGCGCCTGGCCCAGGCGATCAAGGCCTTGCCATTATCCCTGGTGAAAACCCGCCCGTTGGATGAAGCCATCAGCAGCGCCGGTGGTGTGACCTTCGAAGCCCTGGACGAACGCCTGATGCTCAAGCAGATACCCGGCGTGTTCTGCGCCGGGGAAATGCTCGACTGGGAAGCGCCCACCGGCGGCTACCTGCTCACGGCCTGTTTTGCCAGTGGCCGGGCGGCGGGGTTGGGGATGCTGGAATTCTTGAGAAGGTGATCGTTCCCATGCTCTGCGTGGGAATGCAGCCCGGGACGCTCCGCGTCCCAAAGCCGAACGCGGAGCGTCCGTAGAGGCGTTTCCACGCAGAGCGTGGGAACGATCATCGGTCAGTGAACTATCAGGGTTTCTTTTTACGCGGCCCGGTATTGAACACCGGTACTTTGCGCACCGGCTTGACCGAAGGCTCCACCGGCGCAGCGTCGCCGCTGTCCACCCACTTGCCCAGGTTTCGCTTGCCGCCGCCACCGGAGGTTTTCGGTTTCTTCGGCTTTTTCGGTTTCTTGATCACCTGGCCGCTGGCATCGGTGTCGGGCACACGGTGCTCAGGCTCGAAGTCTTGTTCCATCTGGCGAGGCAAAGTCTGACGGGTCAACATCTCGATGGCTGACAGCAAATTCACTTCATCGGCGCAGACCAGGGAGATTGCCTGCCCTGTAGCGCCCGCCCGGCCGGTACGACCGATACGGTGGATGTAGTCCTCGGCCACGATCGGCAGGTCGAAGTTCACCACCAACGGCAAATCTTCGATATCCAAGCCACGGGCAGCGACGTCGGTCGCCACCAGGATCTGCACTTCGCTGGCCTTGAAGCGGTCCAGTGCGCGCTGGCGGGTGGCCTGAGGTTTGTCACCGTGGATGCCGTCGGCGTTGACGCCCAGGCCCTGGAGTTTTTCCACCAGCGCATCGACGCCGTTGCGGGTCTTGGCAAAAACCAGCACCTGCTTCCACTTGTGCTTGCGCATCAAATGCACGAACAATTCCGGCTTACGCTTCTTGTCCACCGTCACCACCCATTGCTTGACGGTGTTGGCGGCGACGTTGCGCGGGCTCACTTCAATGCTCAGCGGATCGTTGAGCATCTGCCCGGCCAGCAGGCGGATCGCGTCGGAGAAGGTCGCCGAAAACAGCAGGGTCTGGCGCTTCTTCGGCAGGGCCTTGTAGATATTCGCCAGCTCCTCGGAGAAGCCCAGATCGAGCATGCGGTCGGCTTCGTCCAGCACCAGGGTCTGCAACTGGTTGAACTTCAGTGCATTCTGGCGGAACAGGTCGAGCAGACGCCCTGGCGTGGCGACCAGCAGGTCGACGCCTTTGCGCAACTTCATCATCTGCGGGTTGATGCTGACACCGCCGTACACGGCGTAGGTGCTCAGCGGCAGGTTTTGCGCGTATTGACGCACGCTTTCATGGACCTGCTCGGCCAGCTCACGGGTCGGCACCAGGATCAGCGCTCGCACCGAGTTGGCCGCGACCTTCGGCCCTTCGGTGGTCAGCAACTGCAGCAGCGGCACGGCGAAACCGGCGGTCTTGCCGGTGCCTGTCTGGGCCGCGGCCATCAGGTCGCGACCGGCCAGCACCGCCGGCATGGCTTGGGCCTGCACCGGGGTCGGGGTCTGGTAGCCAAGCGTCTCGAGGGCGCGCAGCAAGGGTTCGATCAGGCCAAGGGTGGCGAAAGTCATGGAGGTACCGTAGGAAAAATCAGCGCAAGGTGTGCAATGCGCGGCAGTTTACCCTAAATCAGGAAGCGGCCGGCGCAGGCTTGGGTTTGCGCCACTGCGGCAAACCGATCAACACCACGGCGCTGATGATCACCAACATCGCCACACTTTCTTCAGCGCCAATGGTTTCACCCGCGAACACGATCCCCAGCAACACCGCCACGGCTGGGTTGACGTAGGCATAACTGGTGGCCGCCGCCGGGCGCACATGCTTGAGCAGGTACATGTAGGCATTGAAGGCAACGATCGAGCCGAAGCAGGTCAGGTAAGCCAAGGCAAACCAACCTTCCAGCGGCGGCATGCTGTCCAGGTGCTCGCCGCTGGTCACACTGCCGATCAACAGCACCACACCGCCTATCAGCATTTCCACGGCACTGGCCATCGCCCCTGCCGGCAACGGCAAGTGTTTGCTCAGCACCGAACCGAAGGCCCAGGAGGCCGCCGCGAATACCAGCAAGGTCGCACCCAACGGGCTGGACTGCAGATTGGAGCCCAGGTTGAGCATCGCGATGCCAATCAACCCCAATACAATGCCCGCCCATTCCAGACGCGTGTTACGCGCGCCCCAGAAATATCCGCAGAGCAAGGTAAACAAAGGCACCGTCGCCACGGCCAACGCCGCCACCCCGGACGCCACGCCCGTGTGCTCGGCCACACTGACCGCGCCGTTACCGAAACTGAGCAACAGCACGCCGATGATAGCCCCGGCCTTCCATTGCGCCCAGGTCGGCGCCGGTGCCCCGCGCCAGCGCAGGAAGCCGTACATCAGCGAACCGGCCAGCACAAAACGAATCCCGGCCAGCAACAGCGGCGGCCAATGCTCCACACCGATGCGAATCACCAGGTAGGTCGAACCCCAGATGACGTACAAGGCAAAAAAGGCAGCAATCAATGGCAAGGGAAAACGGCGTGGGCCAGGCATGTTCAGCTCGAAGTCAGGACAATGAGAGTCGCTATTCTAGAAAGGCGACAGACGGAAAATAAGTTACAAAACCTGTTTATCCCACCCATACACTTTTCAAAACATGGAGATTGGCGCTATAAACCGCGCTTTCGAAAGTCACGCCACTTGGAAGCCAATACATGGATAAATACGACCGCATGCTGCTCGCCGCCCTGCTGGAAAACGGTCGTGCGTCCTACGCCGAACTGGCCCGTAAAGTGAACCTGTCAGCCCCGGCCGTGGCCGAGCGGGTCAGCAAACTGGAAGCCAGCGGCGTCATCACCGGTTATCAAGCCAAAGTCGACATGGCGAAGATCGGCCTGCCGGTGCAGTGCGTCATTGAATTGCGGATGAACCAGCACGGCAACCAGAAGACCTACGACGAACTGTGCAAGATCCCGCAACTGACCGAGTGCCATCGGGTGACAGGCGACCCGTGCGTGATCATGCAAGCGGCGGTGGGCTCGATGCCGGAACTGGAAGAGCTGATCAACCGCATCGCCAAGTTCGGCTTCAGCAAGACCTCGATCGTGTTGTCCAGCGCCATTGAAAAGCGCGTGCCGTTGGGACAGTTGGAAGGCAATGGGAAATAACCGTCAACCTTGACCAGATCATTCCCACGCTCTGCGCGGGAATGCAGCCCGGGACGCTCTGCGTCCCATCAAGAGCCGAACGCAGAGCGTCCGTTGAGGCATTCCCACGCGGAGCA
>NZ_FPIX01000049.1:0-40525 GCF_900119205.1 Pseudomonas sp. NFACC16-2
GAAAGTGTTTAACCGAGCCGCGCAGGCCCTGAAGCAGGCTGCTTCCAGTGCCCGTAACGACAAGAGCTTTATTGGCGCCAGTCACCGCGCCAGACTGGCCCGCATGGATACCTCATGCGCGATCAAAGCTACCGCCCATCAACTGGCCCGGTTGATCTACGCCATGCTGACCAAAGGACAGCCTTATGTGGAAAAAGGCATAGAGGAGTTTGAGGCCCAAAGTCGTAATCGCCAAATTAGAGCCTTGCAACGCAAGGCTACTAAGTTGGGTATGAGGGTGGTCGATGCAGCTTAAAAGCTTTTTAAAAACAGAGGGTTGTATTTTGTTTGATGAGAGCTTGCTCCCGCTGGGTTGAAGCAGCCCCCTGGTTTTGCCTGACACACCGCAAGGGGCCGCTACGCGCCCCAGCGGGAGCAAGCTCCCTCGCCACAATAGGCGTTCACAGCCTCCTATTCCATCGTCGGGCTCAGCGTCCCCAGCCACGCCACCCATCCCAGAATGAGCACCGCCACACAGAACTCCAGCGCCATGCTGCGCCGGAGGGCATTCACCGCAACGCCGTGCTCGCCGGTCTGTCGGGCCTGCTCCAGCAATGGGCTCAGGTGAAAGCGGTTCAACGCGGCGAACACCAGCATGGCGGCGAACAAGCTGAGCTTGAGCGCCAGCAACTGACCGTAGGTGCTGTCCAGCAACCCTTCGACGCTTGGGCCGACGATAAACAGATAGTTCACCACCCCCGTCACGCTGATGACCACCACGATCACTGCCCCGGCGGTTTCAAACCCGATCAGTGTCCGGGCCAGTACCGCCAACTGTGGTTCGGCCTGGCGAAGCAGCAGGGCAAACGCGGCCAAGGCGCCGACCCAGCCGCCCGCTGCCCACAGGTGCAGGAAGTCGGTGATGAAGTGCCAGTTGCGGCGCTCACCTTCGTCCATGGCGCCATGCCCGGCCCAGGCCAGCGTCGCCAGCGCCACGCCGCCGCCCAGCATGACCAGCCACAAGCTGGCAGTCGGCCAACGCTTATTGAGCGTCACGGCGACACCGGCCAACACCAGCGCCGCTATCCGCAGTGTCCAACTCGAGCCGACGTCGGTCTCCAACACCATCATTTCAATGTGCGGCCACAGTTCGACCCAGTCTGAAACACCGCTCATGGCCCAGGCCATGCACGCCATGGCGGCGAAGGACAGCAGTCCGCCCAGCACCGCCGTGGTCACTAGCAGCGGTGTGAAAGGCAACTGCGCGCCCGACACCCGTTCCTGGCCTCGCAGGCTATAGAGCCCGAACGCGGCCAGGCCGAACAGCAACATCAGATCCAAATACAGGGCAAAACGCAGGGCGATGTTGATCGAGTCGCTCATCAACTCACTTCACCTTGAACGTGACGTTACCGGTGATCGGGTGAGTGTCGGACGACACCGCGCGCCACTGGACCTGATAGGTGCCGGCGCTGAGGGGGCCATTCGGGACAATGACCATGGTTTTCGGGTCATCGCTGCCGGAGACCTTGGCTGGCATGGGCATGGGCGAATGCGCCGCCATGCCGGGCATCTCGGTCATCATCAGCTTGGCACCGGAAAACTTGGTCATCAGGTTTTCGGAAAAGTGCAGCTCGATCTTTGCCGGTGCCGCACCCTCGGCGCCCTCGGCGGGGGTAGAAGAGAGCAGCTTCGGATGGGCCTGGGCCAAGCCGCTGATCAACAGGCCAGTGGACAGGGCGACAACAGCAACAGCGTTTTTGAGCAATGACATGCAAGGACTCCTACAACGTGGTTTTTTAATTTTGGGTGAAACAGCTCAGCGGGTCAGAACCACATGCGCAGCCCCAATACCAGGCGGGCTTCGCTGCGATCTTCACCTTCTGCGCGGGCGTAGTCGGCGGTGTTGCCGTAGGTCCGGTTCCAGGTGACGCCAACGTATGGCGCGAATTCGCGGCGTATTTCATAACGCAGCCGTACGCCGAGCTCGGTGTCCGACAACCCTGAGCCGACACTGCGGGCGGGGTCGTTCTTGCCATAGAAGTTGACCTCGGCGGTGGGCTGCAGGATCAACCGATTGGTCAGCAAGATGTCGTAGTCGCCTTCCAGCCGCGCCGCGCTCTGGCCACCTTCGCCGATGAACGCGGTGGCTTGGGCTTCGAAGTTGTACAGCGCCATGCCTTGCACGCCGAAGGCGGCCCAGGTTTGCGCATCGCCCGGCTTGAAGTCCTGGCGCACGCCGGCCACCACGTCCCACCAAGGACTGATGGCGTGGCCCCACAGGGCCTGAAGCTCCGCCTCTTCGGTCTTGCCGTTGAGGCGTTCACCTTCGGAGCGCAGCCATAAACGGTCGATGTCGCCACCGATCCAGCCGGAGGCATCCCAGCTCAGGGCGCTGCCGTCATCGGCGTCTTGCCACTCCAACTGGTCGATGAGGAAAAACGAATTGATTGCGCTGTCATGCACCGCGTGTCCGCCATGGTCCTCGTAGACGGCGGCGCGATCAGCGGCTGTCAGTTCCGGGATCGGCGTGCGGCTGGTGGTCGGCGCTGATTGCATGGGCTCCATGCCCTGCATCGAGTCCATGCCCTGCATTGAATCCATACCTTGCATCTGGCTATGGTCCATCCCGGGCATCTGGCTGTGATCCATGCCTTGCATGTCGTTGCCCGCCGCCCAGGCCGAGGTGGTGGCGCCGAGGGTGAGGCTGGCAATGAGTGCCATGGGGTATTGAAAAACAGTGGTCATGGTCGGCTCCTCATTCCTGCACCCGAACTTCACGGAACATCCCCATCTCCATGTGAAACAGCAGATGACAGTGGTACGCCCAGCGCCCGAGGGCATCGGCGGTGACGCGGTAGCTGCGCTTGGCGCCCGGTGGCACGTCGATGGTGTGCTTGCGCACCATGAACTGGCCGTTCTCGTCCTCCAGATCGCTCCACATGCCGTGCAGGTGGATGGGGTGGGTCATCATGGTGTCGTTGATCAGCACGATGCGCAGTCGCTCGCCGTACTTGAGCAGCAGCGGCGCGGCGTCGGAAAATTTCACGCCGTTGAACGACCAGACGAATTTCTCCATATGCCCGGTCAGGTGCAGCTCGATCGTACGGCCCGGCTCGCGGCCGTCGGGGTCGGGGAAGGTGCTGCGCAGGTCTGAGTAGGTCAGCACTTTGCGGCCGTTGTCGCGCAGCCCCATGCCTGGGTCGTCGAGCTTGGGCTTGACGCTCATGGCCTGCATGTCGACCAGGGGGTTGTCTTTCTCGGTGTCGGGGTGCGACAGCATGCCGTCCATGCCTTGCATGGCACCGTGATCCATACCGGCCATGTCGCCCATCCCCTGCATCTGGCTATGATCCATGCCTTGCATCTGGCTGTCGTCCATCCCGGCCATGCCCTGCATCGAGCCGTGGTCCATGCCGGCCATGCCTTGCATCGAGCCGTGGTCCATACCGCTCATTTGCCCCATGTCGCCCATGCTGCCGTGGTCCATGCCACCCATGCCCATGTCGTCCATGGTCACCAGTGGCCGCGGGTCCAGGGGCGGCACCGGTGCCGACAACCCGGCCCTGGCCGCGAGGGTGCCGCGGGCATAGCCGGTGCGGTCCATGGACTGGGCGAACAGGGTGTAGGCCTCCTGGGTCGGTTCGACGATGACGTCATAGGTTTCGGCCACGGCGATCCGAAACTCATCGACACTCACCGGTTTGACGTATTGGCCGTCGGACGCCACCACCGTCATCTTCAAGCCGGGAATGCGCACGTCGAAATAGCTCATGGCCGAGCCGTTGATAAAGCGCAGGCGAAGACGTTCGCCAGGCTTGAACAGGCCGGTCCAGTTCATGTCCGGCGCCTGGCCGTTCATGAGGTAGGTGTAGGTGGCGCCACTGACATCGGCCAGGTCAGTAGGATTCATCTTCATCTCGGCCCACATCTTGCGATCGGCCACAGTGCTGGCCCAGCCGTTCTTGCCCACATCGTCAATGAAGTCGCCGACGGTGCGTTTGTTGTAGTTGTAGTAGTCCGACTGTTTCTTGAGCTTGCGAAGGATGTTGCCGGGGTCTTCATCGGTCCAGTCGGTGAGCATCACCACATAGTCCCGTTCGTACTGGAAGGGCTCCGGTTCCCTGGCGTCGATCACCAGCGGGCCGTAGACCCCGGATTGTTCCTGGAAGCCAGAATGGCTGTGGTACCAGTAGGTGCCGTTTTGCCGGACCTTGAACTGATACACGTACATGCCGTCGGGTTCGATGCCCTTGAAACTCAACCCCGGAACGCCGTCCATGTTGGCTGGCAGCAGGATGCCGTGCCAGTGGATGGAGGTTGTCTCCTTCAAGCGATTGCGCACCCGCAGGGTGACGGTGTCGCCTTCACGCCAGCGCAGCAGTGGGCCGGGAATGCCGCCGTTGATGGTCTGGGCAGTACGTGGGTTGCCGGTGAAGTTGACCGGGCTTTCGCCGATGAACAGATCGAACTCGGTGCCGCTCAGGACGTTGGGCTGGCCAGGGCTGGTGACCGCCCAGACAGGCGCGCGCCATAAGCCCAGGCCACTCAGGATACCGGCGGCGCCCAAGCCTTTGACGAAGGTGCGCCGGGAAGTTTTTGTTTGCATGCGATGGAAGTCCGTCAGTCGATTCGCAGCGAGCACTGGGGCGTTGCCCGGTGCCGGTGTGAACAGAAGATGACATAAGCCGGCTGGGCAGGTGATTACATTTCGGTCAGCTTGCCGGAGGCAGAAGTCAACCTCCTTGGCAAACACAAAACCTGTGGCGAGGGGATTTATCCCCGCTGGGCTGCGCCCCAAAGAAGGTGAATGCAACATGCCTGATACACCACGGTGTCAGGGTTTAGGGCCGCTTCGCAGCCCAGCGGGGATAAATCCCCTCGCCACAAGGTTTGTGTTCGACTCAGTTGCCTGTGACAGGTTGGCCGGGCACAGGTCAGAATGATCTTTTGCATCGGTGGGATATTCTGTAGCCTTGCCGGCTTCATGCAGTCCCGTGCCTGATTGATACCCACTTTCCCGGCGGTACCCGAGTGGTCCGGAGCCGGGTGTATACTCGACTTTCGCGCTAAACGCGCTTGCAGGTCTTGCGAACATGACGCAAATTTCCGAACGCCTTCTGGTCCAGGCCCACCTCGACGCCAAGCAGCCCAAGCCGCTGAGCGCCGAACAAGAGGCCTGGTACCGCGCCGCCATCGCCGCCGAGCTCAAGGCTCAGGACGCGGTGCTGGTCGCGCACTTCTACTGCGACCCGATCATCCAGGCCCTGGCCGAAGAGACCGGTGGTTGCGTGTCCGACTCCCTGGAAATGGCCCGCTTCGGCAATGCCCACCCGGCCAAGACAGTGGTGGTGGCGGGGGTCAAGTTCATGGGCGAGACCGCCAAGATCCTCAACCCCGAAAAACGTGTGCTGATGCCCACCCTGGAAGCCACCTGCTCCCTGGACCTGGGCTGTCCGGTGGAGGAGTTCTCGGCGTTCTGCGATCAGCATCCGGAGCGCACCGTGGTGGTGTATGCCAACACCTCGGCGGCAGTGAAGGCCCGGGCCGACTGGGTGGTGACGTCCAGTTGCGCGCTGGAAATCGTCGAGAGCCTGATGGACAACGGCGAGACGATCATCTGGGGCCCGGACAAGCACCTGGGCACTTACATCCAGCGCAAGACCAGCGCTGACATGCTGCTCTGGGACGGTGCCTGTATCGTCCACGAAGAGTTCAAGTCCAAGCAGTTGGAGGACATGAAGGCGCTGTACCCGGACGCCGCGATCTTGGTGCACCCGGAGTCGCCGACGTCGGTGATCGAACTGGCGGATGCCGTGGGCTCCACCAGCCAATTGATCGCTGCGGCCCAGACCCTGCCGAACAAGACGCTGATCGTCGCCACCGACCGGGGTATTTTCTACAAGATGCAGCAGTTGTGCCCGGACAAGGTCTTCATCGAAGCCCCGACCGCCGGCAACGGCGCGGCGTGCCGCAGTTGCGCACATTGCCCGTGGATGGCAATGAATACTCTGGAGCGCACCCTCAAGAGCTTGCAGGAGGGTGCCAACGAGATCTTCGTCGACCCGGCGCTGATCCCCCAGGCGATTCGTCCGCTCAAGCGCATGCTGGACTTCACCCAGGCGGCGCGGATGAAGTTGGCGGGGAATGCCTGAAGCTGAAGAAGATTTCGAGGCTAGCGAGGTTTTGTGGTGAAGGGATTTATCTGTGGCGAGGGGATTTATCTGTGATGAGGGGATTTATCCCCGTTGGGCTGCGAAGCAGCCCCCTCTGTTTTTCCTGACATTGCACTGTGTCAGGTTTTAGGGCCGCTTCGCGACCCAGCGGGGCGGTGCGACGTTTCGCTAAATCCCCTCGCCACAATGTATTTCAATCCGCTGATGTGGGGTTTTTTACTTGGTCTTCTTGGGAATCCGCACCAGCTGCGTATCCGAGTAGATGTCATGCCAGCTGCGCTTGCGCTTGTCGAACAGCGCCCAGATAAAGCCCAGCCCCACCAGCAGCAATGACGCAATCGATACCACGAACCGCAACAGCGCCTGCCACAGGCTGATGGCCGTGCCATCGGCGTTCTGTACGCGGATGCACCACACCTGCATGCCCAGGGTCTGGCCATTGTGGGTCCAGAACTTGGCGAAGAAGCCGAACAGCACGAACAGCAGCACGGTGGACAGCAACGGGTCGCCGTCCAGTGCGCCAGCTTCGGTCAGGGCACGCATTTTTTCTTCACCGATGATCGCCATCTGGATCATCTTGTAGGCGCCGCTGGTGACGATCAGCAGCGCCGTGCACAGCAAAAAGTCATAGAACATCGCCGCCAGGCGACGGCCCAGGCCGGCGGGAGGGAAGTTGCCCTGGGGAGTGAGCAGGTGTTTGGGCATGACGGCCTCGGATGAAAAAGAAGCCATTTTACGGATTTGCGCCCATAAAAAAGCCCCTGATATCAATCAAGGGCTTTTTAGTGTGCAAAAGCCTCAAGCGTCGGCTTTTTGTACTTCGTCAGCCTGCATGCCTTTCTGACCTTGCACAGCAACGAAGGTGACTTTCTCGCCTTCTTTCAGGCTCTTGAAGCCGTTGCCCTGGATGGCGCGGAAATGCACGAACAGATCCGGACCGCTTTCAGGCGTGATAAAACCAAAACCTTTCTCGTCGTTGAACCACTTGACGGTACCGCTCTGACGTTGGGACATTTTCTTATTTCCTTTGACGCTAAATTAATGACAGCCTCTTTCGCATGAAAGAGTACTGGGGCTGGGTTGCAGGAAAGTAAGAGACGTCGAACGGGATGTAGCGGACTTCATAAGCTACTGCCCAGGTCACGATTCCAAGCGACCCATGCAAACACAGTGACCAAACTCTACGCCAACTACGAATGAAAAAACAACCCCCCGGGGAAGCCCGTATTTGCTCAGCTTGCAGGCATTTACATACATCGCCGGGCGGGGCTTATTCGATAGGCTAGTTCAATTGTTAACGACTGTTATAAGCGCCATTGAATGTCTAAGGACATGCACCTTTTTATGGCGGTTGCGTTACACATTAGTGCACGTATAACGCAATCGCGTTACTTATAGAAACAGTCAATCAACCGCGGTAGTAGCGTTGTGGGACGAATGGCATTTTGCTTACAAGTAAAGGCACCTTTTTCCCACGCACGATGGCCCAAACTGGCGTATCCAGTGCGATATAGGCGCTGTCCAGGTAACCCATCGCCAACGGACCGCCCAGGGTCGGGCCGAAACCGCCGCTGCACACCGTCCCGATAATCTCGCCCGCTTCGTTGACGATCTCCGCGCCCTCGCGCACCGGTGTGCGTTCCTGGGGCAGCAGGCCGACGCGTTTGCGCTTGACGCCGCCCTGTTGTTGGGCGAACACGGTTTCAGCGCCGGGGAAACCGCCAGCGCGGGCGCCGTCGGCACGACGTACTTTGGATATCGCCCACAACAGGCTGGCCTCGATCGGCGTGGTCTCGGTGTTCATGTCGTGGCCGTAGAGGCACAGGCCGGCTTCCAGGCGCAGCGAGTCACGAGCGCCGAGGCCGATGGCCGCGACTTCCGGCTCGGCCAGCAGGGCGCGGGCCAGTTTTTCCGCATCGGCGGCGGGTACCGAGATTTCGAAACCGTCTTCACCGGTGTAGCCCGAACGGCTGACAAAGCAGTCCATGCCCAACAGCGTGACTCGCTGGAACTGCATGAAGGTCATCTTCGCCACGTCTGGCGCCAGGCGTGCGAGCACGGTGACGGCGGCCGGGCCTTGCAGGGCGAGCAGGGCGCGGGCTTCGAACAGTGGCTCGATGCTGCACTGCGCGCCAATATGGGCTCGCAGGTGGGCCAGGTCCTGGTCCTTGCAGGCCGCGTTGACCACCAGGAACAGTTCGTCGTTGCCCAGGTTGGCGACCATCAGGTCGTCGAGGATGCCGCCGTTCTCATTGGTGAACATGGCGTAGCGCTGCATGCCCACTGGTAGGTCGATGATGTCCACCGGCACCAGGGTTTCCAGGGCCTTGGCGGCGCCTGCGCCGGTCAGGCGGATCTGGCCCATGTGGGACACATCGAACAGCCCGGCCTGGTCGCGGGTGTGCTGGTGTTCCTTCATCACCCCCAGAGGGTACTGCACCGGCATGTCGTAGCCGGCGAACGGCACCATGCGGGCGCCGAGTTCGAGGTGCAGCGCGTGCAGCGGGGTCTTCAGCAGTTGTTCGGTGGACATATCAGCTCCTGGAAAAAAGGTGGAAGTGAGGCAAGCGCATCAGCATTCGATAATGTTGACCGCCAGACCGCCGCGGGCGGTCTCCTTGTATTTGCTTTTCATGTCGGCGCCGGTCTGGCGCATGGTGCGGATGACTTTGTCGAGGGAAACGAAGTGATGCCCGTCGCCGCGCATGGCCATGCGCACCGCGTTGATGGCCTTCACCGAGCCCATGGCGTTGCGTTCGATGCACGGTACCTGCACCAGGCCGCCGATCGGGTCGCAGGTCAGGCCGAGGTTGTGTTCCATGCCGATCTCGGCGGCGTTTTCCACTTGCTGCACGCTGCCGCCGAGCACTTCGCACAGGGCGCCGGCGGCCATGGAACAGGCCACGCCCACTTCCCCCTGGCAACCGACTTCGGCGCCGGAGATGGAGGCGTTTTCCTTGTACAGGATGCCGATGGCGGCGGCGGTCAGCAGGAACCGCACCACGCCATCTTCGCTGGCGCCGGGGATAAAGCGCATGTAGTAATGCAGCACCGCCGGAATGATCCCCGCCGCCCCGTTGGTAGGCGCGGTGACGACGCGCCCGCCATAGGCGTTTTCTTCGTTGACCGCCAAGGCGTACAGGTTGACCCAGTCGAGCACCGACAGCGGGTCGCGCAGTGCGGCCTCCGGGTTCTTGCACAGCTGGCGGTGCAACGCCGCGGCCCGGCGCTTGACCTTCAGCCCGCCTGGCAGAATCCCTTCGTTGCGACAGCCCGCCGCCACGCAATCCTGCATCACCTGCCAGATTTTCAGCAGGCCGGCACGGGTCTCGGCTTCGGGGCGCCAGGCGCTTTCGTTGGTCAGCATCACCTGGCTGATGGACAAGCCGTAGGTGGTGCAGTGGCCCAACAGGTCCTTGGCGCTCTTGAACGGGAAGGTCAGGGGCGTGGCATCTTCGACGATGCGGTCGGCGCCGGCCGCGCCTTCGTCGACGACAAAACCGCCACCCACCGAGTAGTACTCGCGGCTGCGCACTTGCAGCCCTGCGGCATCGAAGGCGCGAAAGATCATGCCGTTGGGGTGAAAGGCCAACGGCTTGCGGATCATCGCCAAGTGCAGCTTTTCATTGAATTCGATGGAGTGTTCGCCGAGCAGGTTCAGGCGACCGCTGCTGCGGATCGCTTGCAGGCGGGCGTCGACGGTTTCGGTGTCCACGGTGTCGGGATGTTCGCCTTCCAGGCCCAGCAGCACGGCCTTGTCGCTGCCGTGGCCCTTGCCGGTGGCGCCGAGCGAGCCGTAGAGCTCGACCTTGACGCTGGTGGTGCAATTGAGCAAGTCATCGCGACGCAGCCCCTCGGCGAAACGGGCAGCGGCACGCATCGGGCCGACCGTATGGGAGCTGGAAGGGCCGATGCCGATCTTGAACAGGTCGAACACGCTTAACGACATGGTGTTTCTCCGGTTTCTTTTTATGAGGATCGACGAATATGAGTTTGGCGTAGATCCAATGTGGGAGCGGGCTTGCTCGCTCCCACAAGGGGATATGCGGTGTTGTTGAGAGGGCGGGCAAACCCGCCCCCTCCACAGGTCAAGCGTAGCTTTCGATCGACGGGCAGGCGCAGACCAGGTTGCGGTCGCCGAACACGTTGTCGACCCGGCCCACCGGCGGCCAGTACTTGCCATCGATCAACGACGCCACCGGGTACACCGCCTGTTCGCGGCTGTAGGGGTGGGTCCACTCGCCGACGATTTCCGCCGCGGTGTGCGGGGCGTTTTTCAGTGGGTTGTCGTCTTTGTCCAGGCTGCCGTTTTCCACCGCGCGAATTTCTTCGCGGATGCAGATCATGGCGTCGCAGAAACGGTCCAGCTCTTCCTTGGACTCGCTTTCGGTCGGTTCGATCATCAGCGTGCCGGCCACCGGGAACGACATGGTCGGCGCATGGAAACCGAAATCGATCAGGCGCTTGGCCACGTCATCGACGCTGATGCCGCTGCTGTCCTTGAGCGGGCGCAGGTCGAGGATGCATTCGTGGGCCACCAGGCCGTTGCTGCCGGAGTAGAGCACCGGGTAATGCTCTTCCAGGCGACGGGCGATGTAGTTGGCGTTGAGGATCGCCAGTTGCGAGGCGCGCTTGAGGCCGGCGCCGCCCATCATGCGGATGTACATCCAGGTGATCGGCAGGATGCTCGCGCTGCCGAACGGCGCCGCGCACACCGCGCCTTCCTTGCGTTCCATGTTGGCATGGCCGGGCAGGAACGGTGCCAGGTGGGATTTGACGCCAATCGGGCCGACGCCCGGGCCACCACCGCCGTGGGGGATGCAGAAGGTCTTGTGCAGGTTCAGGTGGGACACGTCGCCGCCGAACTTGCCTGGGGCGCAGAGGCCGACCATGGCGTTCATGTTGGCGCCGTCGATGTACACCTGGCCGCCGTTGTCATGAATGATGCCGCAGATTTCGCGGATGCCTTCTTCGAACACGCCGTGGGTGGACGGGTAGGTGATCATCAGCGCCGCGAGGTGTTCGCGGTGCTCGATGGCCTTGGCCCGCAGGTCTTCGATGTCGACGTTGCCGCGGGCATCACAGGCGGTCACGACCACACGCATGCCGGCCATGTTGGCGGTGGCCGGGTTGGTGCCGTGGGCCGAGGACGGGATCAGGCAGATATCGCGACGGTCTTCGCCACGGCTCTGGTGATAGGCGCGGATCGCCAGCAGGCCGGCGTATTCGCCCTGGGAACCGGCGTTGGGTTGCAGCGACACCGCGTCATAGCCGGTGGCGGCGCAGAGCATGGCTTCCAGCTCGTCAGTCAGTTGCTGGTAACCGGCGCTTTGCTCGGCCGGGGCGAATGGGTGCAGGGCGCCGAACTCGGCCCAGGTCACCGGGATCATTTCGCTGGCGGCGTTGAGTTTCATGGTGCAGGAACCCAGCGGGATCATGGTGCGATCCAGGGCCAGGTCCTTGTCGGCGAGCTTGCGCAGGTAGCGCATCAGCTCGGTTTCGGAGTGGTAGCGGTTGAACACTGGGTGGCTGAGGATCGCCGATTGGCGCACCAGCTCGGCCGGGATATGGCTTTGCACGCTGGCGGCCAGTGCCGCGAAGTCCGGCACGGCCTTGCCGTCGGCCATCAGGTTACCTATCAAACGGAGCAGGGCTTCGACGTCAGCCTGGCTGGTGGTCTCGTCCAGGGACAGGCCCAGGCGTTGCGCATCCACCACACGCAGATTGATGCGCTGTGCGCGGGCCTTGTCGTGCAGGGCAGCGGTTTGCGCGCCGGTGCGCAAGGTCAGGGTGTCGAAGAAGCTCTCTTGCTCGACGCTCAGCCCTAGCGCGCCCAGGCCCTTGGCAAGGATCGCGGTCAGGTGATGGATGCGATTGGCAATTTGCACCAGGCCCTTGGGGCCGTGGTACACGGCGTACATGCTGGCGATGTTGGCCAGCAGCACCTGGGCGGTGCAGATGTTGCTCGTGGCTTTCTCGCGGCGGATGTGTTGCTCGCGGGTCTGCATCGCCAGGCGCAGGGCCGGTTTGCCGAAACGGTCCACGGAAACGCCGACCAGGCGGCCCGGCATGTCGCGCTTGAAGGCGTCCTTGGTGGAGAAATACGCCGCGTGCGGGCCACCGAAGCCCAGCGGCACACCGAAGCGCTGGGCGCTGCCGATGGCCACGTCGGCGCCGAATTCACCGGGTGGGGTCAACAGGGTCAGGGCCAGCAGATCCGCGGCCACCGCTACCAGGGCGTTGGCCGTGTGGAAGCGTTCGGTCAGTTCGCGGTAGTCGAACAGGTCACCGTTGCTGGCCGGGTATTGCAGCAGCGCGCCGAAGAAGCCGCTGACGTCGCTCAGTTCGCGCTCATCGCCGACCACCACGTCGATGCCCAGGGGCTCGGCACGGGTGCGCAGCACGTCGAGGGTTTGCGGGTGGCTGTGCACGGAGGCGAAGAACGCGTTGCTGCCCTTGTTCTTGCTCAGGCGCTTGCAGAAGGTCATGGCTTCGGCGGCGGCGGTGGCTTCGTCGAGCAAGGACGCGTTGGCGATCGGCAGGCCGGTAAGGTCGCTGATCAAGGTCTGGAAGTTCAGCAGCGCTTCGAGACGGCCCTGGGAAATTTCAGGCTGGTACGGCGTGTAGGCGGTGTACCAGGCCGGGTTTTCCAGCAGGTTGCGCAGGATCGGCGCCGGCGTATGGCAGTTGTAGTAGCCCTGGCCGATGTAAGTCTTGAACAGCTGGTTCTTGGCGGCAATGGCTTTGATCGAGGCCAGCGCATCGGCTTCGCTCTGGCCGTCGCCCATGTCCAGCACGCTGGTGCCCTTGATGCTTTCCGGGATGACACTGGCGCTCAACGCTTCCAGGGAGTCGTAGCCCAGGCGCTCGAGCATGGCTTGCTCGTCGCTGGCACGCGGGCCGATGTGGCGGGCGATGAATTCGTTGGCAGTGCCGAGATTAACAGTCATGTGGCGCTCCTCAGGCTTCGGCGTTGGCTTTGATCAGGCGGTCGTAGGCGTCCTGATCCAGCAGTTGGTCAACTTGGGCGGCGTCGGCGGGCTTGAAGCGGAAAAACCAGCCTTCGCCCAGGGGATCTTCGTTGACCAATTCCGGATTGCTTTCCAGGGCCGGGTTCACTTCGAGCACTTCACCGTCCAGTGGCATGTAGACACCGCTGGCTGCTTTCACCGATTCCACGGTGGAGGCTTCGGCACCCTTGTCGTAGCTTTGCAGTTCCGGTAACTGAACATAGACCACATCGCCCAAGGCGTTCTGGGCAAACGCGGTAATACCGACAGTAACGCTGCCGTCGGCTTCGGTGCGCAGCCATTCGTGATCTTCAGTGAAACGCAACTCGCTCATGGAAACTCCTGGGGCCAGATTCGTCTGGTGGACGCGAAGAAAGGCGCGGGGCTTGGCCCGGCCGAATGCTAATACCCATAGCAAGAATGCGGCCAATGTTAATAAGTGCTTACATATCAATGGTTTGATTGGTTTTGTCGAAACTTGGATCGACTTCGCTGTAGCGAAATCGCTACAGCTGAGAGGCTGGATAAAATCGTTGTGGGATCAAAGCCTTGCGCAGCGCTGCTTACCGATGGGTGTAGCGATATCGTTCCACTGTAGCGCTTTCAGTACAGATGGAGGTCGTTTTTGACATGATTTCGACCGCAACTCAGGCCCCTGTGGGCGCTTGCTCGCGACAGCGGTGTGTCAGTCAACCTATGGCTGACTGGGCTACCGGTCATCGCGAGCAAGCTCCACACAAGGGGGACTGCGGCGGGTTTATGGCTTTCCGGAAATCCCGTACTTGCGCAACCGATGGGCAATCGCGGTATGGGAAGTCTGCAGGCGACTGGCGAGCTGGCGAGTGGAGGGGTAGTTGACGTAGAGGCTTTCGAGCAGGTGCTTCTCGAAGTTTTCCACGGCCTGTTCCAGGCTTTCGACTTCCACATCGCCCTGGCGTGCGACGGAGGTGCCGGCGATGTCCAGGTCGCCGATGTCCACCAGGCTGCTTTCGCAAATGGCGGCGGCGCGGAAGATCACGTTCTGCAATTGCCGCACGTTGCCCGGCCAGCGGTTGCCCAGCAGGGCCGGGTACGTGCCAGGGGCCAGGCGGCAGACCGGGCGCTGGATCTGCGCGCAGGCCTGCTGCATGAAATAACGCGCCAGCAGCAGGATATCCTGGCCGCGCTCCCGCAGCGGCGGGACTTCGACATTGAGCACGTTCAGGCGATAGAACAGGTCTTCGCGGAATGAGCCCTCGCTGACCATTTTCTCCAGGTTGCGGTGGGTGGCGCTGAGGATCCGCACGTTGACCTTGATTTCCCGGTCGCCGCCCACCCGGCGGAAGCTGCCATCGTTCAAGAAGCGCAGCAGCTTGGCTTGCAGGTACGGCGACATCTCGCCGATTTCATCGAGGAATACCGTGCCCTGGTTCGCCAGCTCCATCAGCCCTGGCTTGCCGCCTCGTTGCGCGCCGGTGAAGGCGCCGGGGGCATAGCCGAACAGTTCGCTTTCCGCCAGGTTCTCCGGCAATGCCGCGCAGTTCAGGGCCAGGAACGGTGCGCCATGACGGGCGCTGATGGCATGGCAAGCCCGGGCCACCAGTTCCTTGCCGGTGCCGGTTTCACCCTGGATCAGCAGTGGTGCGTCCAGCGCCGCGACCCGCTGGGCCCGGGCCTTGAGGGTGCGGATCGCCGGGGATTCGCCCAGCAGCGCGTCGAAGCCTTCGGCGTGATCGTGATGCAATGCCGACAGGCGCTCGCCGATGCGGTTCGGCTGATACAGCGTCAGCAGCGCGCCGGCATCGGTGATGGGCGTGGCGTCCAGCAGCAAGGTCTGGCCGTTGAGGGTGATTTCCCGCAGCGGCAAGCGAAAACCGTTCTCCAGCAAGGCGTCCAGCAATGCCTCGTCACCGAACAGCTCGGCCACGCTTTCCCCGGCCGGTTCACGCCCGTACAGAGCAATCAGCGCCGGGTTGGCCAGCAGCACCTTGCCGGCACTGTCCAGGGCCAGCACCGGGTCGGTCATGGCCGCGAGCAAGGCATCGAGCTGTAAGTGCCGCCGCTGGCCCGGCAGGATGTCCACCACGGTGACCGCCTGCACGCCGCGCACGCTGAACAACGCCTCGCGCAACTCGTCGAGCACTTGCGGGCTGAGGGTCGGGGCGTCGATGTAGACGTTGGGCGGCACCATCTCCACCGCATCCAGGTTGAGATTGCGCCCACCGAGCAAGGCCAGGACTTCCTGGGTGATGCCGACGCGGTCGATGAAACTGACGTGGATACGCATGGGGCGATGGGTTCTGGAACTCGGAGGGCCGCAAGTATGCCTTGGGGCGGGCTATTGGTGAAATCCTGGTGCAGCAGCGAGCCCCTTGTGGGAGCGAGCTTGTTCCCACAAGGGGACAGTGGTGAGGCGAGTATTTTCTACAACCCCACATCCCACTCCGGTACCTCGGGAAATTTCTGTACCAGGAAATCCAGCAGGCTGCGCAGTGCCGATGGCATGTGTTTGCGTGAGGCGTACACCGCGTACATGTTCATTCGGAGGGGTTCGGCGTGGGGCAGCAAGCGGATCAGTTCGCCATTCTTGATATGAGCGCCGGCCTGGTAGCTGGGCAGCATGGCCACGCCGGCACCGGCTATCGTTGCCTGAAGCAATGTGCTGGCTTCGTTGGCGCTGATATTACCTTGCACCGGAACCGAGACCTGCTCGCCGTCCTGCTCGAAATTCCATAGGCTCTTGCCGACGTAGGAGTGGGTCAGGCAGTTGTGTCGGCTCAGGTCTTCCACTCGCAGCGGTGTCGAGTGCTCGCGCAGATACTGGGGCGAGGCGCAGATCACCGAGCGGCAGACCGTGAGGCGACGGGCAATCAGGTTTGGGTCCAGGTCGTTGCTCATGCGGATCGCCAGGTCGATGCGCTCATCCACCAGGTTCACGGTGCGGTCGAGCATCTGCAGGTCGACGCTCACCCCTGGGTAGCGCTTGACGTATTCGGCCATGGCGCTCGCCAGTTGGGCCTGGCCGAACGACGTACTGGCACTGATGCGCAACATGCCCCGTGGCGCATCGTCCGGGGTGCTGACGGCGGCTTGCATGTCGCCGGACAGCTCCAGCATCTGCCGGCACCGCGGCAGGATCTCGGAGCCTGCGGCCGTCAGGCTCAGCTTGCGGGTGGTGCGGTGCATCAGCCGGGCACCGACCCAGTCCTCCAGCTCCGCCAGATACCGCGACACCACTGGGCGCGACAGGTCCAGATGCTCGGCCGCCGCCGACTGACTGCCCAGGTCCACCACCGTGACGAACACCCGCATTGCTTGTAGACGATCCATGATCTGCCCGATTTCAGAAACAAACTATGTTGGATCATCGCATTTTTTGAAATGAATCAGGTCACTAAGCTTCGTCTCATTCCCTTCGGGCTTTTGGACAATGGAGCACCCATGACCGCATTCACCCCACTCAAGCGCCTGTTGCTGGCGACCGCCTCGCTGGCGTTCGCCGCACACACCTGGGCTGCGGACCTGACGCTGGACGTCTACAACCCAGGGGCGGCAGCGATTTTTCCGGTGACCTCGGTATTGGTCAGCGGCGAGAGGGAGGCGATCCTGGTAGACGCCCAGTTCGGCAAGTCCCAAGCCGTGCAGGTCGTGGAAAAGATCCGCGCCAGCGGCAAACAACTGACCACGATCTACGTCAGCCATGGCGATCCAGACTACTATTTTGGTCTGGAAACCCTCACCGCCGCGTTCCCTGAGGCCAAGGTGCTGGCGTCGGCGCCGACCGTCGAGCACATCAAGCAGACCATGGACGGCAAGCTGAAATATTGGGGGCCGATCCTGAAGACCGATGCCCCGGCCAAAGCCATCGTGCCCCAGGTGCTCAAGGGCGACAACCTGACCCTGGAAGGCCAGCGCTTGCAGATCGTCGGCCTTGATGGCCCACAGCCGGACCGCAGTTTCGTGTGGATTCCGTCAATCAAGGCCGTGGTAGGCGGTGTGGTGGTGGCCGGGAACATTCATGTGTGGATGGCTGACACCCAGACGCCGCAGTCTCACAAGGATTGGCTGGCGACCCTCGCCAACATTGAAAAACTGCAACCGGGTACGGTGATTCCAGGTCACTACCTGGGGGACAGCGCCCGTTCCCTGGCCTCGGTGCGCTTCACCGCCGGCTACATCAAGGCTTTCGACGAAGAAACCGCCAAGGCCAAGGATTCCGCCGCGCTGATCCGCGCCATGAAACTACGCTATCCGGACCTGGGTGAAGACAGCTCCCTGGAGCTCAGTGCCAAGGTGGCGAAGGGCGAGATGAAGTGGTGAATCCCGATCTGTGATCGGAGCACCGTTGTGGCGAGGGGATTTATCCCCGCTGGGCCGCGAAGCGGTCCTAAGAAGGCTGACCAAGTTACATCAGGCCTGTGGCATGTGATGCATTTAGGGGACTGCTTCGCAGTCCAGCGGGGATAAATCCCCTCGCCACAAGAGTATGTATTTCAACATCGCTAATCACTGGAGAACACCATGAGCAAGATCGCAATCATCGGCGCCACCGGGCGCGCGGGTAGCCAACTGTTGGAAGAGGCCCTGCGCCGCGGTCACAGCGTGACGGCCATTGCCCGCAACACCGCGAAAATCGGCGAAAGGGCCGGGGTGGTCAGCAAGCAGGTGGACGTATTGGACAGCGAGGCGCTGATCGCCGCCATCGACGGGCATGACGTGGTGATCAGTGCCGCGCACTTTGCCACCGTGCCGGCCGACAAGGTCATCGCGCCGGTGAAAGCCACTGGGGTCAAGCGTTTGCTGGTGGTCGGCGGGGCCGGTTCGTTGCTGCTGCCGGATAACAGCCGTGTGATCGACAGTGATGGCTTCCCGGAGGAATACCTGGCCGAAGCCAGCGCCGGTGCATTGTTCCTGGATGTGCTGCGCAAGGAACAGGACCTGGACTGGACGTTCCTCTCGCCTTCGGCGGAGTTCGTGGAAACCGAGCGCACGGGCCAGTTCCGTGTCGGCAAAGATCACCTGCTGTTCGACGCCGACGGGCGTAGCTGGATCAGCTTCGCCGACTACGCCATTGCGATGATCGATGAAGTGGAAGCGCCGCAGTTTTCGCGGATGCGGTTTACCGTCGGTTATTGAGCCGTAGGTTTTACAGGGATCAGCCGTTAACCCGCACCCAGACGGTGACCAGCACCGTCGCTGCCATCAGCCAGGCGACGGCTGCCACGGCCAATGAGGCTTCGAGGCGCAGGCGGTCGACCATGACGTACAGCGTTGCGAGATAGACGAAGTACGGAATGATCGACCACATGCCAAACACGATGGTGGTCTTCAGATCGTCCACCGAGCGGCCTTTGCCAACGATGTAGTGGGCGATCAGGGCGAAGGTGGGGAACAGCGGCACCAGCCCGGCGATGTAGTAATTCCTGGTCTTGGCCAGCATCGCCAGGATGACCACCACGGCTGCACCCAGCGCCGCCTTGAAAATCAGGTCCACACGTTCACCCTTCGGTTAATGGCTCAGGCCATATTTTTTGACTTTGTCGAACAGCGTGGTCTTGGCCATGCCCAGCTCCTGGCTGGCCTGGGTCAGGTTGCCACCGCTGCGTTGCAGGGCGTCCACCAGCAGGTTGCGCTCGAAGGCTTCGACTGCTTCGGCGAAAGCCAGGCCCTGGTTGCCGCCGCTGGCACCGGAGCGCTTGAACGCCGGCAGGCCCAGGGCGTAACGCTCGGCGACGTTGCGCAGTTCGCGTACGTTGCCTGGCCAGTCGTGGCTCATCAGGTTCGACAGGGTCTGGTTGTCCAGCTCCGGCACCGTGCGGTCGAAGCGCAGGGACGACTGCTGGAGAAAGTGCTTGAACAGTTGCAGGATGTCCTCGCGCCGCTCGCGTAGCGGCGGCAGTTCCAGGGTCACCACGTTGAGGCGGTAATACAAGTCGCTGCGGAACTGCCCGGTCCGGCCCATTTCGTCCAGGTCGGACTTGGTGGCGGCGATCACCCGGCAATCCACGGCCACGCTCTGGTTCGAACCCAGGCGCTCTAGGGTGCGTTCCTGCAACACACGCAGCAACTTGATCTGCAAGGGCAGGGGCATGCTTTCCACTTCGTCGAGAAACAACGTGCCGCCATCGGCGTGCTCGATCTTGCCGATCCGGCGTTTGCCAGCACCGGTAAAGGCATTGGCCTCGTGGCCGAAAATCTCGCTTTCGAACAGGTTCTCTGGCAGGCCGCCGCAGTTCAGTGCGACGAACTGCTTGTCGTGGCGTCGGCTGAAGTCATGCAGGCAACGGGCGACCAATTCCTTGCCAGTACCGGTTTCACCTTCGATCAGCACGTTGGCCGAGGTGTCGGCGACGTTGGCGATCAGCGCGCGCAGGTGCTGCATGGCGGGCGAGCGGCCGATGATCCGGCCTTCCAGGGAATCGCGTTCGGCCAATTGCCGACGCAGCGATGACACTTCCCGGGCGAGGCTGCGCTGCTCCAGGGCACGGCGGGCGACATCCACCAGGCGTTCAGGGGAGAAGGGTTTCTCCATGAAGTCATAGGCACCTTTTTGCATGGCGCCGACGGCCATGGAAATGTCGCCGTGGCCAGTGATCAGCACCACCGGCAAGCTGCGGTCCCGCGCCTTGAGGCGGGTCAGCAGTTCCAGGCCATCGATGCCCGGCAGGCGAATGTCGCTGATGACGATGCCGGCAAAGTTATCGTCGACGCGCTCCAGGGCCTCTTCGGCGCTGCCCACGCCGATGCAGGGAATGTCTTCCAGGGTCAGCGCCTGCTGGCAGCCCAGCAGGACATGGGGGTCGTCTTCGACGATCAGTACGCTCAGGTCGTTGTTCATAGCGGCTCGGCAGGTAAAAGGCTTACCAACGGTAAACTGAGGACAAACGTGGTTCCACTGCCCTCGACCGGGTGTTCGACGCCCAGGTATCCACCCGTGGCAGCGGCCAGGCTGGCGGAAAGCGTCAGGCCCAGGCCCAGGCCTTGTTCGCCGGGTTTGGTGGTGAAGAAGGGTTCGAACAGATGCTTGCGGGTTTCTGGATCGATGCCGTGGCCGTTATCCCGCACGCGCAGACGATATTTGCCATCTTCGGCCTGGCCTTCGAGCCACAACCGCGGCTCGGGTTGGGTCTGCATGGCGTCCAGGGCGTTGCCGATCAGGTTCACCAGGATCTGCTCCAGGCGCGTCTGGTCAATTTGCACCTGGACGTCGTCGAAGCGGGAATGAATCTGGATGTTCAAGCTTTCAAGACGAGCGCCCAGCAGTTGCAGCGCGGCCTCGACTCCGTTGCCGAGGCTGGCCTGGCCCTGGTCGTCCCCACGCCGGGCAAAGGAGCGCAGGCTGGCGGTGATCCGGCCCATGCGGTCGATCAAATCGTTGATGGTCTTGAGGTTGGCGCTGGCGATATCCAGCTGGCCGCGTTCCAGGAAGCGCACGGTGTTGCCGGACAAGGTGCGCAGTGCCGCCAGCGGCTGGTTGAGTTCGTGGGCGATGCTGGTGGACATCTGGCCGATGGCCGCCAGTTTTCCGGCCTGGACCAATTCGTCCTGGGCCCGGCGCAAGGTCTCTTCGGCCTGTCGCCGCTCGCGGATCTGGCCCTTGAGTCGTTCGTTGCTGGCGCGCAGGTCGGTGGTGCGTTCGGTAATCCGACGCTCGAGCTGGTTGTTGGCTTGCTGCAAGGCTTCCCGGGCCGCGAGACGGGTGGCGATGACCTTGCGCCGTTCGTTCCAGGCGATCAACAGGAATGCCACCAGGGCGAAGGCCACCGCCACCAGGATGCCTTGGTTGATCGCCTGGCGACGCAGGTCTTCAAGTGGGGTCAGCAGGGTGAAATTCCACGGTGTATCGCTCAAGGGCCGGGTCTGCGACAAGTAGCTGATGGCGCGCTCATCGGACACCAGTTCGGTGTTGGCCGGGAAGGTCAGCTTCTCCATGCCTTCGGCCAGGCGTTCCCGGGCCAGGGGCACCAGTTCATTGAGCGGGAACCAATAATATTGCAGGCTGCGGGCCAGGCGTTCCTTGGTGTCGTCGCTCAGGGGGCGAACCGACTTGAGCCGTCGCGCCGGGTCGCTGGACAGGATAATGATGCCGTTCTCATCACTGACGAACGCCTCCAGCCGCGCACGTTGCCAGCGTTCCTCAAGGGCTTCGAGGCGTACCTTGACCACGGCGACCCCGATGATCTTGCCTTGTTGTTCCAAGCCGTGGGCCAGGTAGTAGCCGGGTTCGCCGTTGGTGCTGCCGATGCCGTAGAAGCGCCCCGGCTGGCCGCGCACGGCATTCTGGAAGTAGGCACGGAAGGACAGGTCTTCGCCCAGGTAACTGTCGACATCGCGCCAGTTGCTGGTGGCCATCACCCGGCCGGTAGTATCCATCACGTAGATGGCCCGGCTGCGGCTGCGACGGTTCAGGCCTTCGAGGTATTCATTGACGACCTTGCGGTGCTCGGGTGTCGGGTCGTCGAGCAGTTGCGAGACACTTGACTCAAGCTCCAGCAGGCTGGGCAGGTAGGTGTACTTGCTGATCTCGCTCTCGACCGCACGGGCGTGCAGTTCCAACTGGCGCTCGCCATTTTCGGCGAGGCCACGTACGCCATAGTGCTCGCTGATCCAGAAGCCGAGGTAACCCAGGCCGATCATCAGGGCAATGACCAGTGGCGGCAGGAACAGATGGCGGATCAGGCGGGGTTTCACGGCGAGTGATGGCGGCGCGGCGCGATAGAGGGTGGGGTCGCATTTCATCACAGAAGCCTTGGGTCAACCAGTGTGGCGGCGGCCGCCCTTCGAACCCGGTCCGGTGGCGAGGGAGCTTGCTCCCGCTCGGCTGCGAAGCAGTCGCATAATCGGCTCATGCAGTATGCCAGGTACACCGCATTCGCCGGTTTTGGGGTCGCTGCGCGACCCAGCGGGAGCAAGCTTCCTCGCCACAGGAGCCGCTCCAAAGGACGTGGCGCTTAGTGCTGCAGGATTTTCTCGAGGAAATGCTGCGCGCGTTCGGAGCGGGCGCTGATGTCGCCGAAGAACTCTTCTTTCTTGCAGTCTTCGATGATCTGGCCCTGGTCCATGAAGATCACCCGGTTCGCCACTTTGCGGGCGAAGCCCATTTCGTGGGTCACGCACATCATGGTCATGCCTTCGTGGGCCAGTTGCACCATCACGTCGAGCACTTCGTTGACCATTTCCGGGTCGAGAGCCGAGGTCGGCTCGTCGAACAGCATCACCACCGGGTCCATCGCCAGGGCACGGGCAATCGCCACGCGCTGCTGCTGGCCGCCGGAGAGCTGGCCCGGGTGCTTGTGGGCGTGGGCCGAGAGACCGACCCGCTCAAGCAGTTGCAGGCCTTTCTTGGTGGCCTCTTCCTTGCTGCGGCCCAGCACCTTGATCTGCGCGATGGTCAGGTTTTCGGTGATGGTCAGGTGCGGGAACAGTTCGAAATGCTGGAACACCATGCCCACCCGCGAGCGCAGTTTCGGCAGGTTGGTCTTCGGGTCGGCGATGGACGTGCCATCGACCACGATGTCGCCTTTCTGGAACGGTTCCAGGGCGTTCACGCATTTGATCAGCGTGGATTTGCCGGAACCGGACGGCCCGCACACCACCACCACCTCACCCTTGCTGACCTCGGTGCTGCAATTGGTCAGTACCTGGAAGTCCCCATACCACTTGTTGATGTTCTTGATAGAGATCATACGGCGAACCTTTTTTGCAGACGCTTGACCAGCTGCGAGGCGGCAAAGCTGACGGTGAAGTACACGAGACCTGCGATGATCAGGAACTCATTGGAGCGGCCGATGATGTCGCCACTGGCCCGCGAAGCATTGAGGAAGTCCACCAGGCCGACCGTGTAGACCAACGAGGTGTCCTGAAACAGGATGATGCTTTGTTGCAACAGCAGCGGGGTCATCTTGCGAAACGCCTGGGGCAGGATGATCAGGCGCATGGTCTGGCCGTAATTCATCCCCAGTGCCTGGGCGGCCCCCATCTGGCCCTTGGGAATCGACTGCACGCCAGCCCGGACGATTTCGCAGAAGTACGCCGCTTCGAACATCATGAACGCCACGATGCAGGAACCGAATGCCCCGATCGGCGTATCTTCGCCGGTGATCCAGCGCAGCACGAACGGCACCGCCAGGTAGAACCAGGTGATCACCAGCAGCAGCGGGATCGAGCGGAAATAGTTGACGTAGGCGCCAGCGATATTGGAGATCAGCTTGTTATGGGACAGGCGCATCAGCGCCAGGATCGTGCCGAGGATGATCCCGCCGATCACGCCCAAGGCCATCAGCTTGAGGGTCATCACCATGCCGTTCCACAAACCGGGAATGGCCGGGATGATGCCAGTGAAGTCGAATTCCATTATTTACCCCCCACGGAGATCAGGCCGGGCACCGCGACTTTCTTCTCGACCATGCGCATGAGCAGCATCAGGCTCATGTTCAGGGTGAAATAGATCAACGTGGCCAGGGTAAAGGCTTCGAACAGGTTGGCGGAGAACTCGGCGGTCTGCTTGGTCTGCGCGAGCAACTCCATCAGGCCGATCAGCGAGGCCACGGAGGAGTTCTTGAAGACGTTGAGGAATTCCGAGGTAAGCGGCGGAATGATGATCCGGTAGGCCTGGGGCAGCAGCACGTTCCAGTAGATCTGCGGCAGCTTGAAGCCCATGGCACGGGCGGCGGATTCCTGGCCGCGCGGCAGCGCCTGGATACCGGTACGCACCTGTTCGCAAACACGGGCGGCGGTGAACAGGCCCAGGCACACGACGACGCTCAGGTAGGCCGAGGTGGTCGGGTTCAGGTCCTGTTTGTACCATTCCTGCAGGTCGGGCGGCAGTAGATCGGGCACCAGGAAGTACCAGATGAACAGCTGAACCAGCAGTGGCACGTTACGAAAGAGTTCCACGTAGCAGGTGGCGATGCCCGACACCAGCCGGTTCGGCACGGTGCGCATCACACCCAGAATCGAGCCCAGCAGCAGGGCGATGATCCAGGCTACGACGGCGATGGCGATGGTCCAGCCCAAGCCGGACACGTACCAGTCGAGATAGGTCTCGCTGCCCACGCCGGTGGACTTGAAGAACACGCCCCAGTCCCAGTTGTAATTCATTAGGGTCTCCCCTCAGATCGTTCGATGTACAAATGCCCGCCTGGGGAAATTCCGTTCCCGCCCGACTTGAAGGCCAGGCACACGCGATCGGCTCGACAGCCACCGGTTCGAGTGTTTCCAGATTTGCCAGCAGGGAGTGACCATCCCCTGAAAGGGCCGGGCCCTTTCAGGGGATAAGGTTAGTCAGAAATCAGGATTTCTTGTCGTCAGCCGCTTTATCGGTCGGCTTGGCGATCAGTGCCTTGAGTTCGTCGCTCATCGGGAAGTTCAGGTTCAGGCCTTTTGGCGGGATAGGTTGCATGAACCATTTTTCGTAGATCTTGTTGATCTCGCCCGAAGCGTAGGTGGCCTTGATGGCGTCATCGACGGCCTTTTTGAACGGCTCGTCGCCCTTGCGCATCATGCAGCCATAGATTTCGTAGGACTGTGGGGTGCCGGTCACGGCCCAGTCATCGGCTTTCTTGGCCTTGGCGGCTTCGCCAGCCAGCAGGGCGTCGTCCATCATGAACGCGACGGCACGACCCGATTCCAGCATCTGGAAGGATTCGCCATGGTCCTTGGCGGAGATGACGTTCATGCCCATCTGCTTGTCGGCGTTCATCGCTTTGAGAATGCGCTCGGACGTGGTGCCGGCGGTGGTCACGACGTTCTTGCCCTTGAGGTCGTCGAAATCCTTGTACTTGGAATCTTTCTTGGAGAGCAGCTTGGTGCCGATCTCGAAAATGCCAACGGAGAAGTCAACCTGCTGCTGACGCTCGACGTTGTTGGTGGTGGAACCGCATTCCAGGTCCACGGTGCCGTTCTGCACCAGCGGGATACGGGTTTGCGAGGTGACCAGGTTGTATTTGACCTGCAGATTGGGCAGGTCCAGGTCTTTTTTCAGCGCTTCGACGACTTTCATCTGGATATCGTGGGAGTAGCCAACGGGTTTGCCGGAAGCATCCGCGATGTAGGAAAACGGAATGGAAGCGTCGCGATGGCCAAGCGTGATAACGCCGGACTCTTTGATCTTTTTCAGTGTGCCGGTCAGTTCGGCTGCGAAAACCGGAGTGCTGATCAGAGCGGCAGCCATGGCTGCGCCCAGGAGATGGGGAACGATACGCATCGATGTTTCCTCGACATTGTTTTTTTTATTTCGGCCGGTTTGTCGGCCCTGAGTACTTCGAAGTGCCTGGCAGCTCCTGTTGTGTTGGCGTACAGGCATTCGTCTCCAGAAGTGTAGAGCATGACTCGTGCCAGGCCAGGGTGGTCTGTTTAACTTGTTGTTTTACATGGTAATTAATGTTTTGTTTCAGGTTTGTGCTGGCTGCTTTATCCGGTTAGCCGAACTGACTGGCGGGTCGTGTTCGGAAAACCGAATGGCTTGAGCTCGTCTCGATCCATTGTGGGAGCGAGTTTGGCGATAGCGGTGTGTCAGTCCCATACAGGGTTGAATGTGCTGGCCTCATCGCGAGCAAGCTCGCTCCCACAGGGGGGCGGGAGGTGCACGCCAGATAGCAAAAAGCCCCTGAATCGCTGGATCCAGGGGCTTTGGGTTTCGCGGGATATCCGTCAGGCCGCTTCGATCTTGCGCCGGTTGTGCTCGACCTTGTCCAGGTACTGCTGCAGTTTCTCCTGCTCGACCGGGGTGGTGAACAAGCCCAGCTTGCTGCGGCGCCACAGGATGTCCTGGGCATCGACGGCCCACTCGTCGCTGCACAGGTAGTCGACTTCGCGCGTATAGAGACCGGCGCCGATGTGCTCACCCAAGTCGCCCAGGTTGTGCACGCCTTCGAGCATGCGCCAGGTGCGGCTGCCGTAGGTGGTGGCCCAGCGGCGTGCGATGTCGGTTGGCAGCCAGTCGAACTTGTCGCGGATCGCCGAGCACAGCGCCTGCGGGGTGGTCATGTTTTCGCCGCCGGGGAGGGCTTCTACGGCGGTCCAGCCCGGACGCATTTGCGTGAAATACGGGGCCAGTTGCGCCATCGCCGATTCAGCCAATTTGCGGTAGGTGGTCAGCTTGCCGCCGAACACCGACAGCAAGGGGGCTTCTTCACCGCCACCCGACAGCGCCAGGGTGTAGTCGCGGGTCACGGCCGATGGGTTGTCGGATTCGTCGTTGCACAGCGGACGCACACCGGAATAGCTGTGCAGGATATCGTCGCGGCTGATCTGCTTCTTGAAGTGGGCGTTGACCACCTTCAACAGGTAATCGGTTTCACCTTCGGTGATCGCCACTTTGGCCGGGTCACCGGTGTATTCGCGGTCAGTCGTGCCGATCAGGGTGAACTGGTTAAGGTACGGAATGGTGAACACGATGCGCTGGTCTTCGTTTTGCAGAATGTGCGCATGTTCGCCTTCGTAGAGTTTCGGCACGATCAGGTGGCTGCCCTGGATCAGGCGGATGCCATAGGGCGATTCCAGCTTCAGGTCATCGCGAATGAACTTGGCGACCCACGGGCCGGCGGCGTTGACCAGGGCCTTGGCGCGGATCGAAAACAGGCTGCCGTCGGCACGTTCCAGGTGCAGGTGCCACAGGCCTTTGCTGCGGCGAGCATTCACGCAGCGCGTGTGGGTGTGGATGTGCGCGCCTTTTTCCCGGGCGGCCATGGCGTTGAGTACCACCAGCCGCGCATCGTCGACCCAGCAGTCGGAATATTCGAAACCTTTGGTGATCTCGCTTTTCAATGCGCTGTCGGCACCGAACTTCAGGCTTTTGGAGCCGGCGAGCTGTTCACGCTTGCCCAGGTGATCGTAGAGGAACAGGCCGGCGCGAATCATCCAGGCCGGGCGCAGATGCGGGCGGTGAGGCAATACGAAGCGCATTTGCTTGACGATGTGCGGGGCCTTGGTCAGTAGCACTTCGCGCTCGGCCAGCGCTTCGCGCACCAGGCGGAATTCGTAATGTTCGAGGTAACGCAGGCCGCCGTGGATCAGCTTGCTGCTGGCCGACGATGTGTGGCTGGCCAGGTCGTCCTTTTCGCAAAGGAACACCGAAAGACCGCGACCGGCAGCGTCCGCGGCAATCCCCACGCCGTTGATCCCGCCACCAATGACGGCGATGTCGTAAATCTCGGCGAGAGGGGGCGTAGGCAAGGTAGAAGTGGGCATCGGCTGGCCTCGGGCGCTTTTCGTAATATTTGAATTCGAACATAAATGTTCATTTGCGAAAATACTAGCCCATAAAGACAGCAACAGCCAGCTAACTTCGATTGAAAATACTGATCAAAGGAAGCTGAAAGGAAAATTTTCGAACACGAAGACAGCTTGAGGCAGATAGGAAGGCATCTGTGGCGAGGGGATAAATCCCCTCGCCACAGAGGAGGACCGGAAGGGCGTCAGACCACTTCCAGGCGAATCTTGTGCTGGCTCAGCAACTGCGCTAGGGCCGGCACGGGTTGCTGGTCAGTCACCAGGCAGTCGATCAGGCTGATGGGGCCCAGGCGGACCATGGCGTTGCGCCCGAATTTGCTGGAGTCCGCCGCCAGCAGCACTTGCCGGGCGTTGGCGATGATGGCTTGGGAAACCCGCACTTCCTGGTAGTCGAAGTCCAGCAGGCTGCCGTCTTCATCGATCCCGCTGATGCCCACCAGGGCGAAGTCGACCTTGAACTGGTTGATGAAGTCGACGCTGGCCTGACCCACCACGCCGCCGTCACGCCGTACGTTGCCACCAGCGATCAGGACTTCGAAGTCGTCCTTGGCGCTGAGGATCGAAGCCACGTGCAGGTTATTGGTGATGACCTTCAGATGGTTGTGATTGAGCAGCGCCCGGGCAATGGATTCGGTGGTGGTGCCGATGTTGATGAACAGCGAGGCGTGATCGGGGATCTGGGCGGCGATGGCTTCGGCGATGCGTTGCTTCTCGTCGCGCATCTGATCGGCGCGCATGGCGTAGGCGGTGTTTTCCACGCTTGAATCGTAGGCGGCGCCGCCGTGGTAGCGACGCAGCAGGTTCACTTCCGCCAGTTGGTTGATATCGCGGCGAATGGTTTGTGGGGTGACGACGAATAGCTGCGCCATTTCCTCGATGCTGACATAGCCGCGTTCGCGGACCAGTTCGAGGATTTGCTGCTGGCGGGGAGGCAGATTCATGGGGCTTCCTTTGGGCTGCCGTACAAAATTTGCCCATGATGCCGCAGGAATCCACTCCCGACCAGTTTCAGAACCTTATCAGGCTTTATTCAGCGTCTTCATGGGGTTCCCAGTCACGGGTGCGACTGACCGCCTTCTGCCAGCCAGCGTACAGTTTTTCCTTCGCCTGTTCGTCCAGTTGCGGTTCGAATTCGCGCTCGATCACCGCTTTGCCGCGCAGTTCTTCCAGGCTGCCCCAGAAGCCGCATGCCAGGCCGGCCAAATACGCAGCCCCCAGGGCGGTGGTTTCACGCATTTTCGGGCGCTCGACCTGGGTACCCAGGATGTCGGCCTGGAACTGCATCAGGAAGTTGTTCGCCACCGCGCCACCGTCTACGCGCAGGGCTTTGAGGCGTTCACCCGAATCCTGCTGCATGGCGTCGAGTACGTCGCGGGTCTGGTAGGCAATCGACTCCAGTGCTGCACGAATGATGTGGTCGACGCGTACGCCGCGGGTCAGGCCAAACAGCGCGCCACGGGCATAGGGGTCCCAATACGGTGCGCCCAGGCCGGTGAAGGCGGGCACCAGGTACACGCCGTTGCTGTCCTTGACCTTGTTGGCAAAGTATTCGGTATCCAGCGCATCGTTGATGATTTTCAGCTCGTCGCGCAGCCACTGGACCGTGGAGCCGCCATTGAAGACCGCACCTTCCAGGGCGTAGGCGACTTCGCCGCGTGGGCCGCAGGCGATGGTGGTGAGCATGCCGTGATTGGATTTGACGGCCTTGCTGCCGGTGTTCATCAGCAGGAAACAGCCGGTGCCGTAGGTGTTTTTCGCCTGGCCCGGCTCCACGCACATCTGGCCGAAAAGCGCCGCCTGCTGGTCGCCGGCGATGCCGCCGATGGCGATGCCGCTCTTGGTGCGGCCATAGATCTGCGAGGACGATTTCACTTCCGGGAGCATTTCGCGGGGGATGTCGAGGATGTCGAGCATCTTCGCGTCCCATTCCAGCGAGTGAATGTTGAAGAGCATGGTACGCGAGGCGTTGGTGTAGTCGGTGACGTGGACCTTGCCGCCGGTGAATTTCCAGATCAGCCAGCTGTCGACGGTGCCGAACAGCAGTTCACCGTTGCGCGCACGCTCGCGGCTGCCTTCGACGTTGTCCAGGATCCACTTGAGCTTGGTGCCGGAAAAGTACGGGTCGGTGACCAGACCGGTGGTTTGGCTGATGTATTGCTCGTGGCCATCGCGCTTGAGCTGCTGGCAGATTTCGGTACTGCGGCGGCATTGCCAGACGATGGCGTTGTAGATCGGCCGGCCGGTGGTCTTGTCCCAGACCACGGTGGTTTCACGCTGGTTGGTGATGCCGATGGCAGCCACCTGGTCATGGTGCAGGCCGGCCTGGGCGAGGGCTTCGACCATGACCGCGCTCTGGGTGGCGAAGATTTCCATCGGGTCGTGTTCGACCCAGCCGGCCTGTGGGTAATGCTGGGCGAATTCGCGCTGGGCGGTGCAGACCACGTTGGCGTCACGGTCGAAGATGATTGCGCGCGAGCTGGTCGTACCCTGGTCGAGGGCAATGATGTAGTTCTTGTTCTGTATATCGGTCATGTCGATTGCCTCGGGTCTTTCTATAAAAGGGAGACTAGATAAGGGATGAAGCCACGGCGCAGGCTGGAATGGCAGGAGCCTGCGCCGACTGTTTCAGGATGTTCTGGGCTTGCCGTCAATGGCCGGTTCTGCATCCTTTGTAGCAGTTATGGCGCTGGGCAGGTGGCGGGCAATCAAGCCGCGATAAGCCGCAGCACCCAGGCATGCACCCACAATCGGGGCAAAAATCGGAACCAGGAAGTACGGGATATCGCGCCCGCCCGTGAGGGAAATTTCACCCCAGCCGGCGAAGAAAGTCATCAGTTTAGGACCGAAGTCCCGCGCCGGGTTCATCGCAAAGCCTGTCAGCGGCCCCATGGAGCTGCCGATCACCGCAATCAGCAGGCCGATCAGCAGTGGCGCCAGCGGACCGCGAGGCAAACCATTGTTGTCATCGGTCAGGGACATGATCACCCCCATCAGGATGGCCGTGATGATCATCTCCACGAGGAAGGCTTGGCCGGTGGACAGCGCGGCGTGGGGGTAGGTGGAAAACACCGAGGCCAGTTCGAGGCTGGCTTCGGTGCCTCTCATCATGTGCCGAGACTGTTCGAAATCGAAGAATAGGTTGCTGTACAGCGTGTAGACCAGAAATGCGCCGCAGAAAGCACCGGTCACTTGGGACAGCATATAGAAAGGCAGTTTGCGCTTTTCGAAGCCGGTGAAAATGCACAGGGCAATGCTGACGGCGGGGTTGAGGTGGGCGCCGGAAATGCCCGCGCTCAGATAGATCGCCATGCTGACGCCGACACCCCAGATGAGGCTGATTTCCCACAATCCGAAGCTGGCACCCGCAACCTTGAGGGCCGCGACGCAACCGGTGCCAAAAAAAATCAGTAGCGCAGTGCCCAGGAATTCAGCCAGGCATTGGCTGGGCAGGGACGGCTGTTGTAAAGCAGTTGTCATTCAAACCTCGGTTTTTTGTTGTTTTGCTGCGCCTTCGATAAAGCTCGATTGCGCGATCTCCAACGAGGCAGGATCCCCATCCTGATCTCGAGTTGCTGCTTGAGACCTGCGATATGACTTTCAGTTTCGAAAAAATATAGACAAGAAACGCTGGTGTCAAAGGTCGAAAGTGAACCGTCGGTCACATTTCAACTATTCGTGACGTGAATGACTCTTGCGCTGGCGGCGGATCACCGGAACTCACGACACCCTCCCAAGCCTTTTCGCTGGCGATGGCTTAGAATCCGGCCACTCTTTTTTTCATTTCCTTGTCAGGAGCAGTCATGACACCCGCGTTGGATCTGCTTAAGAAAGTGCGCGCCGAACATCGCATCCACAGTTACGAACACGATCCCAAGGCCGCGTCCTACGGTTTGGAAGCGGTGGAAAAGCTCGGCCTGGATCCGGCGCAGGTGTTCAAGACGTTGTTGGCGGCCAGCGAAAAGGGTGAACTGTTGGTGGCGGTGGTGCCCGTGGCCGGAAGCCTGGATTTGAAAGGTCTGGCCCATGCCGCCGGGGTGAAAAAGGTCGAGATGGCCGATCCCGCCGCTGCGCAGCGTTCGACCGGTTATTTACTGGGTGGGATCAGCCCGCTGGGACAGAAGAAGCGCCTGCGCACCTTTATCGACAGTTCCGCACAGCTGCTCGCCAGCATGTTTGTCAGTGCGGGAAGGCGCGGCTTGGAAGTCGAGTTGGCGCCTTCGGTATTGAAGGAGCACACCGGGGCGACGT
The DNA here is from genome assembly GCF_900119205.1 of Pseudomonas sp. NFACC16-2. Taxonomy (NCBI): domain Bacteria; kingdom Pseudomonadati; phylum Pseudomonadota; class Gammaproteobacteria; order Pseudomonadales; family Pseudomonadaceae; genus Pseudomonas; species Pseudomonas sp. NFACC16-2. Next base: position 31,625 of record NZ_FPIX01000049.1, read on the forward strand.
TTGCTGACATTGGGCGCGCTTGAATAACGGCTGCGCAGCCGAGCGGGAGCCAGCGCCCTCGCCACAAGGGTATGAAAGGCTAAGCTTGGAGTCAGGGCTTTCATCCCACGCTGTAGGGTGAAAATTCTACTGATCTGTCACTGGATAAGCTGTGCCGCTGCGCCGCATGCTGGCGCATCAAAAAAAGGAGAAGTGCCATGCAGCTTGCGTTTCATCAGGTCGATGCGTTCAGTGACCGGCCGTTCGGCGGTAACCCGGCGATGGTCTATCGCCTCGACGGCTGGCTTGCCGATGACTTGATGCAGAAGATCGCCGCTGAACATAACCTGGCTGAAACCGCGTTTCTGGTGCGTGAAGGCCAGCATTGGCATATCCGCTGGTTCACGCCCACCACCGAAGTCCCGCTGTGCGGGCACGCCACGTTGGCCAGCGCTTATGTACTGTTCGAGGTCTACCACGAAACGGTCGAACGACTGGATTTCATCTGCAAGTCCGGTGCGTTGAGCGTCACGCGCGAAGGTGATCGGCTGTGGCTGGATTTTCCGGCCATTGTGCCCGCCGAGCTGGGGGCATCCCTGGCAGTCCAGAGTGCCTTGGGTGTCGAAGCGGTGGACGTGCTGAGCTCCAACGAACTGTTCGTGGTGCTGGAGTCGGAGCAGGCGGTGCTCGATTGCAAGCCGGACATGGCGGCCCTGGCGAAACTGCCTTGGCCAGGCGCTATCGTGACCGCGCCGGGGAGCAAGCATGATTTTGTTTCGCGCTATTTTGCCCCGGCGATCGGCATCAACGAAGACCCGGTCACCGGCTCGACCCACTGCAGCCTGATTCCCTACTGGTCCAAACGCCTGGGTAAACACGGGCTGACGGCTTATCAATGCTCGGCCCGGGGCGGGGCGTTGTTCTGCCGGTTGGAGGGTGAGCGGGTGAAGATCGGCGGGAATGCGACGTTGGTGGCCAGTGGGACGTTGATGCTGGGTTGACACCAGTCCCTGTGCGCTGTTTACACCTTCTGTGGCGAGGGGATTTATCCCCGTTGGGCTGCGAAGCGGCCCCCAAAACAGTCACCTCAATCTGTCTGACCCACTGAGGTGCCAGCTTTTAGGGCCGCTTCGCAGCCCAGCGGGGATAAATCCCCTCGCCACAGAAGCGGGTATCCGGCGCTAGCTGGCGGTGCTGTAACGCCGCACGCCGCTTTCCACCGGCGGTATATGCGCCGCCGTGCTGCCCGAGGCCTGGAACAGCACCAGGTGTTCTGCCGCTACCCGGATGCCGACCCGGTCACCGACCTGATGGTCGGCGTGGCTTGGGAAGATCGACTCCAGTTGCGCGCCCGTCGGCAGTTGCAGGCGATACAAGGTCGAGGCGCCCAGGAACGTCTTGCCGACTATGCTGGCGGTGAGCGAGCTGTCCGGTGCGTAGACGATATCGTCCGGGCGCAGCAACACATCCACCGCACCACCGATGGGCCAGGTGTAGGCTCGGTTACCGCGCAGGGTGCCCAACTCGGTTTGCACCGATTCCGGGCTGTCCAGCCGGCCGCGAATGAAGTAGCCCTGGCCAATGAAACTGGCGACGAATGGCGTCAGCGGTTCGTGATACAGGTTGTAGGGCGTGTCCCACTGTTCCAATCGACCTTCCTTGAATACCCCAACATGGTCACTCACGGCGAAGGCTTCTTCCTGATCGTGTGTGACCAGGATCGCGCTGGTGCCGCGGGCCTTGAGGATATCCCGCACTTCATGGCTGAGCTTGCGTCGCAATTCGCCATCGAGGTTGGAGAACGGCTCATCGAGCAACAGCAATTGCGGTTCTGGTGCCAGTGCGCGGGCCAGGGCCACGCGTTGTTGCTGGCCGCCGGAGAGTTCATGGGGAAAGCGTTTGCCCAGGTTCTTCAGGTTGACCAGTTCCAGCAGCTCTTCGACGACGCGATCCTTGTCCGGATGCTTGCGAATGCCAAAGGCGATGTTCTCGGCCACGCTCAGGTGGGGGAACAGGGCATAGTCTTGGAACACCATGCCGATACGGCGTTTTTCCGGGGCGAGGGTGAAACCGGCGCGGGAAATGGTTTCCCCGGCCAGTTGGATTTCACCCTCGTGCACAGGTTCGAAGCCGGCTATGGCACGCAATGTGGTGGTCTTGCCGCACCCGGACGAACCGAGCAGGCAACCGATATCGCCGGCATTGAGGTGCAGGTTGAGGTTCTGCACGACCCGCTGGTTTTGGTAACCGCAGGCCAGGTCATGCAAATTCAGCAGCAGCGAATGGCTCATGCGTGGTGATACGCCGGCTCGACAAGGAACTCGAGCAGTGCCTTTTGCGCGTGAAGTCGATTTTCTGCCTGGTCCCAGGCCACCGAGCGCGGATCGTCCAGCAAATCGAAGCTGATCTCCTCGCCACGGTGGGCCGGCAGGCAGTGCATGAACAGCACGTCGGCATCCGCCAGGTCGAGCAAGGCCCGGTTGACCTGCAGCGGCGCGAACAGCTCGAGGCGCTTGGCGGTTTCTTCTTCCTGGCCCATGGAGGTCCAGACGTCGGTGCTCACCAGGTGCGCGCCGGCCACGGCCTGTTTCGGATCACGCACGATGGTCACCCGGTCCCCGGCCTTGGCGAGCAGTTCGGCATTGGGGTCATAACCTTCAGGGCAGGCAATACGCAGCTGGAAGTCGAATTGCAGCGCCGCTTCTATATAGCTGTTGCACATGTTGTTGCCGTCGCCGATCCACGCCACGGTCTTGCCCTGGATCGAGCCGCGATGCTCGAGGAAGGTCTGCATGTCGGCCAGCAACTGGCAGGGGTGCAGGTCATCGGACAGGCCGTTGATGACGGGGACGCGGGAATGGGCTGCGAACTCGGTCAGGGTGCTGTGGGCAAAGGTACGGATCATCACCGCGTCCAGCATGCTCGACATGACGATGGCGCAATCGCTGACCGGTTCGCCACGGCCCAGTTGGGTGTCGCGGGGCGACAGGAAGATCGCCTGGCCGCCCAGCTGGATCATGCCGGCTTCGAAAGAGATGCGGGTGCGGGTCGATGACTTCTCGAAGATCATCCCCAGCACGCGGTTTTTCAAGGGCTCGAACAGTACGCCGCGGTTACGCAGGTCCTTGAGCTCCACGCCTCGACGGATTACGCCGAGCAACTCATCGGGCGTGAAATCCATCAGGGAGAGAAAGTGCCTTGCGCTCATGATTGACTACCTTTTTGTAACTGACCGCAGATGCTCAAAGCCTTGTTTATTCAAAAAACGGGCGAGACCTGCGGCAAAAGCCGCACGGGGCGACGAAATAGGGGAAGGCGCGATCTTATAATTAAATGTCGCGTCTTACCAATAGGGCTACGGTTTTTGGGGATTTCAGCGAGGCCATCGTGCGAAGGCGATGGCGTATTTGTGGCCGGTTTCCTGACAGCAGCGACCCATTTGTACACTGGCGTTGCTTGGATTGGCAATCGAGCGCGGCGGGCGTGCCCTGGATGAACGTCGTTTTGCGCGTGGCATCCCAGTCTTTCGCCTGTCTGCGGGTGGCTGTGAAACATTTCCTAATGCAAAGGCCTGGGTTATAAATGAACCTCAGCGACACAGGAGCCCGAAATGGATTCGAAAGAGCAACAATTGATGGAATTGCTGGGGCTGACTGCACGCTCGCTGACGCACCTGACGGCTTCGGTGACTTCCATGTCATTCGAATTGCTGCGCAGCGATGACGAGGTGACCAAGGCAGCGGGCCGTCGGATGATCGACCGCATGGCCACTATCAGCAGCGGCCTCGACGAGCATTGGCGGCTGATTGGCGAGCTCACGGGGGTGCCCATTGCCCAGGAGCAGGTGGAAACCGTCGAAGAAATCCAGATGCTGGCACCGCCTTCCGATCAGCCTTGACGCGCGCTCATCGGTGGGCCTGATGCCCGGCAATTCACAGGACGAACGTCGCTGGCGCTGCCGGGAATCACGCGCCATAGTTTTGTTCCCGCGGCCGAAAGCGCCCGCCACGAATAAAACAGAGACTGGCCATGACCAAGACTCTCCACCACCGTGCGTGCCACCTGTGTGAAGCCATCTGCGGCTTGACCCTCGAAACCACCGAAACCGACGGCCAGGGCCTGGCAATCACCTCGATCAAGGGCGATGCGCTGGACACCTTCAGCCGCGGTCACATCTGCCCCAAGGCGGTGGCCCTGCAAGATATCCAGAACGACCCGGACCGGCTGCGCCAGCCCATGCAGCGCGTTGGCAATGAATGGCAACCCATTGCCTGGGACGACGCCTTCGCGTTGGTGGCCGAGCGTCTGGCGGATATCCAGGCGCGCCACGGCCAGAACGCGGTGGCGGTCTACCAGGGCAACCCCAGCGTGCATAACTATGGGCTGATGACCCACAGCAACTATTTCCTGGGCCTGTTGAAAACCCGCAGCCGTTTCTCGGCGACTTCGGTGGACCAACTGCCCCATCACCTGACCAGCTACTTGATGTATGGCCACGGCCTGCTGCTGCCGATTCCGGACATCGACCACACCGACTTCATGCTGATCCTGGGCGGCAACCCGCTGGCTTCCAACGGCAGCATCATGACCGTGCCGGACGTGGAGAAGCGCCTCAAGGCGATCCAGGCCCGTGGCGGCAAGGTGGTGGTGGTCGATCCGCGTCGCAGCGAAACAGCGGCCATTGCCAACCAGCATGTCTTTGTACGTCCCGGCAGTGATGCTGCGCTGCTGTTCGGTTTGCTCAATACATTGTTCAGCGAAGGCCTGACCCGTGACAGCCACCTGCCGGTGGACGGCCTGGACGAGGTGCGCGAGGCCGTTGCCACGTTCACGGCTGAAGCCATGAGCCCGCTCTGTGCGGTGCCGGCAGCGCAGATCCGGCAATTAGCCCGGGACTTCGCCGCCGCGCCGTCAGCGGTGTGCTACGGACGGATGGGGGTCTCGACCCAGGCGTTTGGCACGCTGTGCCATTGGCTGATCCAGGTGATAAATCTGGTCACCGGCAATCTTGATCGAGTGGGCGGGGCGCTGTGCACCGAGCCGGCGGTGGACCTGGTCGCTACCACCTCGGGCGGGCATTTCAACCGTTGGCAGAGCCGGGTGTCCGGGCGTCCCGAGTACGCAGGGGAGCTGCCGGTGTCGGCCCTGGCCGAGGAGATGCTCACCGAGGGCGAAGGCCAGATTCGGGCGCTGGTCACCGTGGCCGGCAACCCGGTGCTGTCCACACCCAACGGGCGACAGTTGGAGCAGGCCCTGGACGGGCTGGAGTTCATGGTCAGTGTCGACCTGTACATCAACGAAACCACGCGTTACGCCGACCTGATCCTGCCCTCGACCTCGGCCCTGGAAAACGATCATTACGACACCACGTTCAACCTGTTCGCGGTGCGCAATGTGACCCGTTTCAACCGGGCGATCCTGCCCAAGCCCGAGGGTGCGCTGCACGATTGGGAAATCTTCGTCGGCCTGGCCAAGGCTTTTGCCGCCCGAACCGGCAAGGAACTCAAGCCGACCATGCCGCCGGCGCAGATGATCGATTTCGGCCTGCGCAGCGGAGCGTATGGCGATGCCTCGCCGCATAAGCTGTCCCTGGCGACCCTGTTCGATCATCCCCATGGCATCGACCTCGGTGCGCTCAAGCCCAACCTGGCTGCGCGCCTGAAAACCGAAAACCAACGTGTGCAGGCTGCGCCAGCCGTGATACTTGTCGATCTCGAGCGCTTCGCTGGGTTGCAGGCGCCAAAACCAGACGAATTGCTGATGATTGGTCGCCGCCATGTGCGCAGCAATAACTCCTGGATGCATAATTTTCATCGACTGGTGAAGGGCAAGCCGCGCCATCAATTGTTGATGCACCCGGATGACCTCGCCAGTCGCGGCCTTGTCGACGGGCAACGGGTGACCGTCAGTTCGCGGGTGGGCGTCATCGAAGTCGAGGTGCTGAGCAGCCTGGACATGATGAAAGGCGTGGTCAGCCTGCCCCACGGCTGGGGGCATGCCCGGCCGGGCGTACAGATGACCATTGCCAGCGGACAACCGGGCTCCAGCGCCAACGACCTGACCGATGATTGTCAGCTCGATGAGTTGTCCGGCAACGCGGCACTTAACGGCGTACCGGTGAAGGTGGCAGCTGCGTAAAATTGTCTCTGGAGCAGGTTCGGCTTTCCGTTACAATGCGTCACCGTGTCGACAACTTAAGTCGCAAAAGTTTTAAGCCGAGGTGCTCCATGGATATCATCGAAACGATTAAAGACCAGATTGCCAACAACACCATCCTGCTTTACATGAAAGGCTCGCCGAACGCGCCACAGTGCGGTTTCTCGGCCAAGGCTGCTCAGACTGTGATGGCGTGTGGCGAGAAGTTTGCCTACGTGGACATCCTGCAGAACCCGGAAATCCGCGCCAACCTGCCCAAGTACGCCAACTGGCCAACCTTCCCGCAGCTGTGGGTGGGTGGTGAACTGATCGGCGGTAGCGACATCATGACCGAGATGGCCGCCGACGGCTCTCTGCAGGCCACGATCAAGGCAGCGGTAGAAAAAGCGGCGGCGAACAAGACCGAAGCCTGATTCGTGGACGTGTGTTCACCACACAGTTGTGGTGAACGCTAAACCATGTGGGAGCGAGCTCCCACAGTGGTTTTCGGTATGGCCTGGAATTCGGGCAATAAAAAGCCCCGCCTCTCGAAAGAAGGCGGGGCTTTTTAGTGGCTGGCTTTCGGGAAAGCTTACTCTTCACCCATCTGCGATTGCAGATAGTTCTCAAGACCGACTTTGTCGATCAGGCCCAATTGGGTTTCCAGCCAGTCGATGTGCTCTTCCTCGGATTCGAGAATGTCTTCCAGCAGTTCGCGGCTACCGAAGTCGCCAACGCTTTCGCAATGGGCGATAGCGGCTTTCAGGTCGGCGTGGCCGGTGCGCTCGATCCGCAGGTCGCACTCGAGCATCTCGCGGGTATGTTCGCCGATGTGCAGCTTGCCCAGGTCCTGGACGTTCGGCAGGCCTTCGAGGAACAGGATGCGCTTGATCAGCTTGTCCGCGTGCTTCATCTCGTCGATGGATTCGTGGTACTCGTGCTTGCCCAGCTTGTTCAGGCCCCAATCTTCGTACATGCGCGCATGCAGGAAGTATTGGTTGATCGCGACCAGCTCATTGGCAAGGATCTTGTTGAGATGCTGGATGACTGTAATGTCGCCTTTCATGATGAGGCCTGCCCTGTAATAGCTGTGTATAAGGCAGAGTTTGAGCCGCGTATTTACGAGTGTCAAACCTAAGTTATTGAATAATAAATGAAAATTAATCGGAATAAGAATGTTTGTGTTCCGCGTCTGGAGGCTAAGCGCTTGATTTACAGGCATAAAAAAACCGGACATTGAGTCCGGTTCTTCAAAAAGCTGGTTTCAAGCGGCAGTAAATTCTACCGGATAGGGAATCGAGGCTTGGGCCGTTTGCACTTTGGCGAGGGTTTCACGAACCACTTCTTTGGCCAGGCAGGCACATTTGCCGCATTGGCTGGCTACGCCGGTGGCCTGGCGGACTTCGCGATAGCTGCAGCAACCTTCGTAGATCGCTTCGCGGATTTGCCCGTCGGTGACGCCAGTGCAGAGGCATACATACATAAGTGAGAACCGTCGCTGGTTGTGACTCAATTGGGACGGATCTTAATGTTAACGAGAATGATTGTCAAAGTGGTTTCTCAAGGTCTTGCGCCAGAGCGCTGCCAGGCTGACGAACGGTTTATCCAGGACGGCTGATGCGGCATGGAACCGGACGGCGATTTTTTCGATGTCGCCGAAAAACCGTTGAAGACAGTCCAAATGCGCGGTGTATGATGGTCGGCCCTTGCAAGCGGGTTCGTGTCACAGGGCTGTCGCCTGAGGGTGGCAGGCTGGCCCGGACCTTGTTTTCACGCTATTACATCAGGAGATATCCAATGAGCGTACTCGTAGGCAAACAAGCCCCAGACTTCACCGTTCCAGCCGTCCTCGGCAACGGCGAAATCGTCGACAGCTTCACCCTGTCCTCGGCCATCAAAGGCAAATACGGCCTGGTGTTCTTCTATCCACTGGACTTCACCTTCGTCTGCCCGTCCGAGCTGATCGCACTGGATCACCGCATGGATGATTTCAAGGCGCGCAACGTCGAAGTGGTCGCTGTTTCGATCGACTCGCACTTCACCCACAACGCCTGGCGCAACACCCCGATCAACAATGGCGGTATCGGTCAGGTGAAATACACCATGGCTGCCGACATGAAGCACGAAATCGCCAAGGCCTATGACGTTGAGTCCGAAGGCGGCGTGGCTTTCCGTGGCGCGTTCCTGATCGACGACAAAGGCGTTGTCCGTTCGCAGATCATCAACGACCTGCCACTGGGCCGTAACATGGAAGAACTGATCCGTCTGGTCGACGCGCTGCAATTCCACGAAGAGCACGGCGAAGTCTGCCCGGCCAACTGGAAAAAAGGCGACAAGGGCATGGACGCATCGCCTGAAGGCGTGGCCGCTTACCTGACCGAGCACGGCGGCAAGCTGTAAGCGCGCAAGGCGTAAAAAAACCGGCCCTCGACAGGCTAATGCCAGTCAGTTAAGCCTTCTCGCTTGACCTTTGGCCGCAAGAAATCAAAATCCGATGCCTGTACTGGCATCGGATTTTTTTATGCGTCTCGCTCGGGCACTGGAACTGACCCACAACATCGCCTCTACCCCCAACGCCATCGAGGGATTAGATGCCTTGCTCGATCCTTCTTTGGTCGAACAGGCGCTTGAACAAGCCGGTGTGGCGACGCTGCGCAAGCGTCGTTTGCCGCTGGAAATGATGCTCTGGTGCGTGATTTCCATGGCGTTCTTCCGGCGCATGTCTGCTTGGGATGTGGTCAGTCGCATGAACATCATGTTGCCGGGCCAGCGCCCGTTGGTGGCCCC
>NZ_FPIX01000048.1:0-42086 GCF_900119205.1 Pseudomonas sp. NFACC16-2
AATTTAGAAAAACCTGAAGCGCCCGTAAACACTGGATCATCCCGCAAAGAGCCGTCCCGCCGCTTCAGCGTTGCGCCGATGATGGATTGGACCGATTAACCGCCGCCCACGCCGCCCTACTTGCTTAGGTGCGCTATCCCCCCCCTTTCTGTAGCAATTATTTAGCAATCGCAGCTCTAATTTCACCCAGGCAATCTGGCCGGAGACACAGGAGGCTCGCCAAAGGCCACGCTCTATAGGGATGGGTTATGAGTTTCGTTGGGCTATATCTTCATCTATGGCTTTGCCCACCGCCATCGCGAATTCGCTAAATTCGTTCGCTAAGAGGTGTGCAGCAAATTGGGCGAACTTCTCTAGAACATCAATTGGCTCTGCGCTCGGCGTGGATGGCTTTGCACCTTCAATTCGCATAGCACTGAACAACGGGTGGGTCAGGAATATTTGCACGTCCTCGGCAGTCAGCATCGCTTCCAGCCTGTGCGCCAATCGGTTCCGAACTGCATTGATCTGCCGAAGTCCAGAGACCAGGCCCCTGAGGCGATCATGGCTAGTATCCAGCAGCGACAGCTTCTGCGCGAAAGTTAGCCTAGCCTGTGAGAGGTCACCGAGGCGAGGATTGGCTTTTGCGATGTGCTCGGTTAGGTAGTACTCAACGTACAAGTGCGACCGCAGGATCCGACCGATGTTAGTGACATCCAGCTCCCAGCGGCGGGTCATATCCGTGAGTTCTGTATCGATAACCTTTTGAAATCTCTCCAGGCCTCCGAGGTGTTCGATCGTCCTTTCGACTAGCCGTTGCATGTCATTTACCTGGGGCATTGGGATTCCTTTCGATTAAATTAATTGATTGATACGACAAACACTACGCAGTCTACAAACGATTTTTCATGGTTAGCATCCGAAAATGCCAGCGGTTCGGATATTCCAGGTCTACTTGAGTCGAATCGAATTCTGACCGTTGTGACCAGCAGCAAAGGGACGAAAGCAGTCGGTCGAGAACATCCGCTTGACGACTAGAAGCCGACCTTTGTGGAAGGGTAACAACCTCCACGGATTTAAGTACCTGTTGCATCTGAGTTAGTACTCCACGGGGCCGAAATGTATATCCGACCTGAGCAACGGGTCGATAAGCTCCAGCTACCGAGGTTAGCATAGGGTCATTCGTAAAGCGGCTTGCTCCATTTGGTCTTTCAGTGCTTAAGATAAAGGAACCGGGGCAGGAAGTGTTTAACACTTCTTTATGAACCACCATGATTGATAGAGACTATCAGCCAGCAATTGAGAAACTTTCAGTTCGCCGACGCGACGCATATCACATCCCTACACGTACCGCCTCGTGGCGGTACGTAACTAGGAATTTAATCTACATTTAGACTTGGTTTACATTATCCTTTTTTGGGGGGCGGCGGCGGCGCCTTGGGTGGGACCGAAGGCCTAACATTAGTTGGTGCAGGGGGGTTCACATTCACGCCATCTTTTGTATAAACCGGCCTGCTCGGTGGGATAGGTTTGCTCATATATGCCTCCTTTATTTTCCCTTGGGCGCTGGTGGCGGCGCTTTGGGAGCGGTCGCAGGACGTACATTAGAAGGGGCTGGCGGATTAGCTCCGTGCGTCACCACGCCAGACTTATCCACTACACCTTTACCTGAATTAGACATATGACCACCCTTTAGCCAAGTATTTCAATAAAATGAACATCAGCATTACTAATTAAGAAAAACTCCCCAGGAGTTTCATCATACGCTCCATCTACTATCCAAGCTGCTTGCTCAAGTAAAAAATGCCCCTTACAAGGCTCTGTTGGCCATACCCGTGGGTATCCACATATACGTCGACCATCAAGGAGATTTAATACCAGACATCGTTTTGGATATTTCCTAAACGCCAGACACCATTCGGAGTAGGAAGCCCTAGATGTGAAACCGCACCGCCTAGCAAAGGAGTACAACGTATCATTATTGGCAGCAAACGAAAGAGAAAAACCAAGCAGTACAGCACATACAATCGACCAAAATATTGCTGAATTTTTTGTCCACTCACCAACAACAAGATAATTTTGGCCAACCCATATGAATAATTCCTCCAAAAGCAGTACTATTATACTAATCAACCCAGTTCCGATGAGAGCCTGCACAGTTCGCTCAAACTGTCCAGGCTTCGGCGACTCTGACAACCAATAAAAGATAATTGTCGTCACGAAACCAGGTATCAGCATTTGTACCAGTGGAATAATTTTTGTAGCCAAGTCTTCCATTGATCTATTCGCCTGACCTTTCCTACTGCCACTATAGCTCCGTTCAAGGACGGTGATAGAAAAGTTTGCTCCCGTGGCGATTCCGTCGTCGCTAGCTTCCGACTGTCCATAGTTGATCTAATTTCGTGGTATAGCTCTGGCTCAACATTTCTCGCATCATCCCCCAGTCTGGATTGGCAGGTACGCTGGCTGATCTCAGTGTTCCTCTGCCCCAACGCCCATTGATCTGATCTAAGACAGCCATTAATCTCGTGACGTCAGCCGGCTGCGATGTGGCAAATAGATCATCGGTGTACTCCCCTACCTGATAGAGACTCATCAACAACACCTCAGCCTTGCTGTACTTGAAGCCCGGCCGGAACACTCGGTCGAGAGCGTCCACTGCAGCCTTGGTCAGCAACCGCACATCATCGGTGGGATACGGCAGGTCAATCAGCACGCCATTGGCATACTTTGCCTCCTCGGGATTGAACATGCCGGTGCGAATGCTGACGCGGATCTTCTTACACAGGGAATTTTGCGCCCTTAGCTTTTCCGAGGCCCGCATCATGTAGGTGGCCACCGCCTCCCTGATCGGTGCCAGCTCCGTGAGCCGCTTGCCAAACATTCGGCTACAGCAGATCTCCTGCTTCGGCGGGTCCGGCTCGTCCAACTCCAGGCACGGCGTGCCGGCCAATTCACGGGCCGTCTTCTCGATCACCACACTGAACTTCTTGCGTAGCGTCCAAGGGTCGGCCTTCGCCAGATCCATCGCGGTCTTGATGCCCATGGCGTCCAGGTGAATTTTCATCTTGCGACCGACTCCCCAGACTTCGGACACGTCGGTGTTGCGCAGCACCCAGTCCCGCTTGAACGGGTCGCAGATATCGACCACGCCGCCGGTTTGCACCTGGAGCCGTTTGGCAATGTGATTCGCCAGCTTCGCCAGGGTTTTGGTGTGAGCGATCCCTACCCCAACCGGAATACCAGTGCAGCGCAGCACGTGACTGCGGATCTTGCGGCCGAGGGCGTCCCGGCCGTCGATGCCGGTGAGATCCGCGAAGGCTTCGTCGATGCTATAGACCTCGACGGCCGGCACCATCGATTCAATTAGCGTCATCACGCGCTCGCTCATGTCGCCGTAAAGCGCGTAGTTCGACGAGAACGGGACGATGCCGTGCTTCTGCAGCTTGTGCTTGATCTGGAAATACGGCTCGCCCATTTTCACGTAGGGCTTGGCGTCGTAGCTGCGAGCGATCACACAGCCGTCGTTGTTGCTCAGTACCACGATGGGCACGCGGGCCAGGTCCGGCCGGAACACTCTTTCGCAACTGGCGTAGAAGCTATTGCAATCGATCAGGGCGAAAACGGGCAGGGCTTTAGACATGGCTGCGCACGCTGCAGGTGATGACGCCCCAGATAACCAGTTCGTCGCCCTCGAGCACGTACCTCGGTGGGTACTTTGGGTTCTCCGACAGGAGAATCACCTCCTTCCCACGGATGCAAAGGCGTTTGCACACGGGTTCGTTGTTCAGCAGCGCCACGACGATGTGACCATGCGCAGGCTCCATCGCACGATCCACGACGGCCAGGTCCCCTTCAAAGATCCCAGCGCCCTGCATGCTCTCCCCGGCAATGGATACCAGGTAGACATGCGGGGCGCGAATGTTCAGAAACTCATCCAATGAGATGTGCGCTTCGATGTGGTCCGCCGCCGGAGACGGAAAGCCGGCGGGCACTCGAAACGAACACAAGGGCAGCTTCAAGCCACCCTCAGCAATAGGGCCTAGAATTGAAAAGCTCATGACGCACGATCCAGAATACTGTACGAACATACAGTTAACTTTGTACAAGGTTCGCGGTCAATTTGTATAGGAAAAATCTGACAGGCGGGACAGCTCATGTGCGGGAGATTCGTGCAGTACGAGGGAATGGCGGTGTTTATGGAGGAGCTTGGCCCTCAGATGCCATTGTTCGGCGGGTACGACGCCGAACCAATCAGCCGGTACAACGTGGCTCCGACGACCCGTGTACAGATCCTGCACAGGACAGAGGCAGGCATTCACATCACGCCAGTGAGGTGGGGATGGGCGCCCTTTTGGGCGAAGGGGAAACGTCCGGATCCAATCAATGCCAGGATCGAGACCGTTACGACGGGAAAGTTTTTTAAACAGCTTTGGCCGGCCGGGCGCGCACTGGTGCCCAGCGAGGGCTGGTATGAGTGGGTCAAAGACCCGAATGATCCAAAGAAAAAACAACCCTATTTCATCCGACTGAAGGATCAAAGGCCGATGTTCTTCGGGGCGCTCGCACAAGCCCATCCGGGTCTGGACGAGCAGGACGGTGACGGCTTCGTAATCATTACCGCATCATGCGACCTGGGTATGGTGGACATCCATGATCGCAGGCCGCTGGTGTTATCACCTGAACAAGCACGGGAATGGCTGGACCCGGACCTAAGCCCAGCGCAAGCAGAGGAAATTGCAAAAGACCGTTCCCGGCCGGAAGCCGATTTCGAATGGTATCCCGTGGGCAAAGAGGTGGGGAACGTCAAAAACCAGGGAGCACAGTTGTTGCTCCCCTGGGGCCCAGAACAAAACTAAGCCTGGCTACGTTGCTCCAGGAGGCGGGCCGCTTCTGGAAAGCCCACCCATCGTGCATTCTGGTCCAGCCCCCGCCCAGCCAGCACCACGCCGGCCCAGTGGTTGAGATCTACCTCCCCACGTGCCACCGCTGCCAGCAGTTGGGAGGGAAAGATGCTCAAGTATTTGTCGGCGGTTTCGGTTTCCATGGGCTTTGTCCTTTGTTTGTGTGACCACAGTAACGCTCCGGCGTAATCACATAGCAAGCGGATCAGATCGAGCGCGACAATCATCAAAACAGCCCTCCCAACGCCGCCGGCTCCCAGTTCATGATCACCAGTTCACCACTGACCTCAGCCTTGCCCTGACGCTGGTTCGTGTTGCTGTACCGGATGTCCAGCATCTCGAAGTGAAAGCCTTCGAACGCACGCCGGATGTCCGGATGATCGTTGATGCTGACCATTACCTTGCCCTTGCAACGGCGCATAAACTCAGCCATCCGCTCGTAATTCTCGAACGGGAAATCCACGCCATATCCAGCGGTCTGCCAGTACGGCGGATCCATGTAATGGAACGTATGAGCGCGGTCGTAGCGCTCAGCACAGTCAAGCCAAGGGAGGTTTTCGACGTAGGTGCCGGACAGTCGCTGCCATGCGGCCGAGAGGTTTTCCTCGATCCGCAGCAGGTTGATGGCCGGGCCAGTGGTCGCGGTGCCGAACGTCTGCCCGGTGACCTTGCCGGCGAAGGCATGGTGCTGCAGGTAGAAGAATCGGGCGGCGCGCTGGATGTCGGTGAGGGTTTCAGGACGGGTCATTTTCTGCCACTCGAATACCTGGCGCGAGCTAAGCGCCCATTTGAACTGGCGCACGAACTCTTCCAGGTGGTTCTGCACGACGCGATAGAGCGTCACCAGGTCGCCGTTGATGTCATTCAGGACTTCAACCGGGGCGGCCTGGGGTCGCATGAAGTAAAGCGCGGCACCGCCGGCAAAGACTTCGACATAGCATTCGTGAGGCGGAAAAAGCGGAATGAGGCGGTCGGCTAGGCGGCGCTTGCCGCCCATCCAAGGAATGATGGGTGAACTCATTGAAAGCAAGACCTTTACTGTATGGATAAACAGGTGCTAGGCTCGCCGCGCTTTGTGCACGGAGCAGAAGCCTTGGCCGGACTTGCAGGGATGTTCTGCAGGGACGGCGACCGGGTCGAATGTTGGCGCATTCGACTCGGTCGCTTCTTTCTATAACTTAATAGATTCTTTTGAAGCTTATGAAGAGAGAAAAGCAGGGAATTGATTTCAAGTATCTAGCTAAGAAAGCTCTCTCAGAGCTAGCGATAGCGACGTTACTCGGTGCACTTCCGGTAGCTATTTATGCAACGAACCCTAAAGCGTTGGACAGCATAACCGGCGGACTACTCGCCTCTGGTGAGTTAATAAACCATGCAGGCTACCTCATCTATCTGTATATGGCAGCGACTGCTATACGTTACGGCATGAGATTCACCTCCGAGACCATACAAGAAAGGTTCGTGGCCTTTCATAATCTAACAGCAGAAATTGGAACAAGCTTTATAACGATCATCAGGACTGGCCTGGGCGCTATGATAGGAGTCTTGGTTCTTGCTTTGACGACTGACATCATAATACTGGACCGAAGCGACTATGCCGGCTTGGCTGCTTACATACTAATTGTGTCAATCGTTTCCACAGGGCTAGCAGTACTTCACGAAATTTTGGCGGTAGTTTCAAAAAAGCCAAAATATGAGAACGATCTGCGATTTGATACGCGCCTAAAACGATAGACTTACTCTCTTCCTTGTAAGTTTAGACTCCTTACATAGCCTTGGCATGCCTGCAGGGCAATCACTGCCCGATCTCCCGCGTCGGTGATGCCGATAATTCGTTGAGCATGCGCCGGGTCAAGTCGGGCGCGTGTGGCTCCATAAACCACGCCGCCGGTGCCGGCGGTGGCTGGCACCGCACAGCCGTTGGCGGTATCGGTGGCGTCGAGTAGGACTGACAGCCGGACATCAGCAGTAGCGAGGCGATCACGCAAGCGATCCTGATCACGTTGGGCATCTGTTAGGGCTCGATAGTGGGTTTGGTCATTGGCGGCCAGCCGCTGTTCCAGGGCCAGGCGCTTGTCCTGCTCGGTACGCTGCAGCGCCGCCGAGGCCAGGGTGATCTGGTTGAGGGTTTCAGTGTGGAGCCGGGATTGTTTTTCCAACTGCTGACCGTATCGCCAGTCTTGAACCTTCCAGGCGATGGACGACGAAGCGGCGACCAAAGCGCACAGTAGGAGCCCGGCGACCACCACGCGGTATTGCGGCGAAATCAGCTCGACGAGACGCATAACACCGCCCTCGCCCGCTCCCACAGCAGCAGCCGGTCCTGCAGACCGTTAAGACCACCGTTGATTTTCCGAGTGATCGTTTCGAACTCATCCCGATCAGCCAGCACGTTCAACTCCCTGACCCACCAGAACCATGCAGCCGACTCTGCCGCCCATTGGGGCAGCTCCAGCAGTTCGGGCGTACGCAACAGGCGCTCGTCACCGAACAGCGCCAAGCTGCAGCGCAGGTAGTTGTTGCGCCCCGTCACCTGGATCAAGCCGCGACCGCGATAGCGCTGGCCATCTCCGTCGGGCTCGGGGGTGTTGCCGAGTTTCGAAGCCAGCGAACCGGTGTCGTATTTGCTGAGGTATTGATCGCCGCCCAGCTCCCGCACGTACTGCAGTTGGCCGGACTCATGCCCAACCTGGGCCAGGAATGCCGCCTGCCGCTTGGGCGTATCGATCTGTCGGTGGGCCATGGCGGCGTTCAGCGCCGATACAAAAACGCCCGCTTGGCGGCGGGCGTTGGGCATGATGCGTTGTAGTTGCTGCTCGGTGAGTGACATAGGGACTCCAAAAAAAGCCCGCTCGATGGCGGGTTGCGGTTGTTTTTGATGGTCACGCTGGGTACGTCTACAACTGGACTACCTTGACCGGCTTGGCTTCCTTCTTCTTTTTCTTACCCTTGGCATTGGCATTGGCCTTGCCCTTCTTGCCGCCGTTGCATTCGACGACAGTGGTCCAGCCACTGGGGGTAAACAGCTGTTCAACGGCATCCGCCAGATACTCACCGTCGAGCCCGGGCTTGATGCCCTGGACGATGATTGTTCGCTCGGCAAACACATCAGCTCGGCCGTCCATTTCCAGCCGAACGTTGGCCGTACTGCGATTGAACGCAGCCAACCGTGCCTTAGCGGCCTGTTCGGCGGCGGATTTGTTCGGGTAGATATGACGGTCGGTATGCACGGCAGGCAGCCCGTCGGGCAGATCCTCGTTGTCCAGCTCCACCACCTTAAGCGCGCCGCTTTTCTTGTCTTGATGCTTGGTGCGCACGGCCTTCTGCGCGTTGCGATCACCGAGGCTAAATTGGTACCGACTCAGGTCCGAACGATGGAGCACCACCGGGCTCAGGTTTTTGCCGCTCGCGGTTTGTCCGCCTTGGCGGGGCATCACTAGCAGTTTGCCGTCGGCCAGTTTGGCCGTGCAGTCGTACTGCTTGGCCAGGCGAGTGATGAAGTTGTAATCGGACTCATTGAGCTGATCGACACGGGGCACCTTCGTCAGCACAGGGCACACTGGCTGCCAGCCATTGCGCGCAGCCACGTCGCGCACTATCTGTTGCAACGACACGTTTTCCCACGAGCCACTACGCACGGTTTTACCGCTACCGCGCATGTCACTGGCCTTGCCCTGAATGCTCATGGTATCGGGTGGCCCGGACACCACGATCTTGTCGACCGTGTATTTTCCCAAACGCGTCAGCGCCTGCCCGACATACCCCAGGTAAACCTCAATGCGTGCACCGCGCGTAGGCAACGCGACCGCTTGACCTCGATCATCAATGCGCAACTCAAACTCGTCCGACTCCATGCCCTGCTTGTCGGATATGCGCAGGTCCAACAACCTGTCGTTAATCAGTGCGGTGATGTCCTTGCCGTCCGCGACAATGCGAAAGGTCGGCTTCATGGGTTTACTCCAGAAAAAGGAAACCCCGCACAGGGCGGGGTTTGTGAGGTGCGACGACGCTGGTTAATCCCACAACTGGATATCCTCCAGCGTCTGCGCTGGCAGATCCGGCAGCAGAATAATCACACCAGCACGAAACGGTTGAGGCTCATCGGCCAGGCCTTGATTGGCGGCAAGCACGGCCTCCACCGTGCCATTCAGATGGCCGTAGTAGTGATGACAGACGGTGTCCAACAGATCCCCGTCAGACGTTCTGCAGGTCGTCGCCATAGCTCACAAACTCCAGTGAAAAGGATTGCTTGCGCGGAATGCCACCCGCGAGCAGGTTGCTTTGTTCTTCCTCGATGTTGAGCAGGCACCAGGTGCCGAGCACTTCGCCGTAGCCGGTGGTTAGGTTCACCGGCTGCAGACGTCGCCCGATGGTGCGCAGGGTGTCCAGCTGTTTGAGCCCACCTTTGAAGCCCGGAAAAATCGCGCCCTTGAGGCTGATTTTATCCTCTCCCTGGCCGACCGCCTGCTGGGCGATGCTGCGTGTTAGACGTTCCTGGCCTGCCCATCGAAACGACGTCTGCCGACGTAGTTCCTCGAAGGCCGCCGTATCCAGGTTGAAGTAGTACGGCTGTGCGTTCGGCTCCAGGGGCTGCATGATCAGCAGATGCGGGAACGGCTTCACCGCCTCGGCCGCAGGCGTCAGCTGTGGCGCAAATGAACCTGTGGGCATGATGTTGCTCAGCGAGGGGCTCACCTGGCCGGCAATGCGATTAATCGCTGCGCCCGCCTTGCCTGCCTGTTCCTTGAGCGAACCCAGCCGCTCTTGAACTTGGCCGGCAGCTGTCACGGCTTGGTTGTACCTGGCCGCCACCTGGCCCACGGCGGACTGTGCCGCGTTGATTGCCCGCATGGTCCGTTGGACCTTGGCGCCGATGGCCGGCCCAATGAAGGGCACCCCCTCCAGCTCCGAGGCGGCGCCGGTCATATCGCTGATCGCACCGTTGAGCGGGCCCAGCATGCCATCGAGACTGGTACGGCCAGCCTCCCCCGCTGCAAGCAGTGATTTGAACACCGATTGCAGTTGCTCCATGTAGGCCATGGCACCTCCTTAAACGTGAGGGGAATCGAACAACTGACTCGACGCTTGGCGGGCGGCCACGTCCCGGGAGAATGACTCCATCAACTGGCGCAGATGCGGCTCCAGATCCCGGGCCAACTGCGCCGGGTCTTTTACATCGCCTTGCACGGTGATGGACACTTGCGGCGAAAAGCTGAAAGCCTGCTCAACCTTGGGTGGCACCGGCGGAGTTGGCTCAGCTGGTTTGGCAACTTCGGGAGGCTTGGCCTCCTCGGCCTTACCATCACTGCCAAACCAAGACTTACCCAAGAAGCCGCCAATACTCTCGCCACCCAGGCCGCCCAAAGCGGCACCAATTAAGCCCCCGATTGCAGTACCGATGACCGGCACCACCGAACCAATAGCGGCACCTGCTGCGCCGCCGGCCAGTGCGCCCGCCAAACCACCAGCGGCACCGCCATAACCCTCGGCTTTTTCGTCTTGAGTCGTGGCGTTGAGCGCGGTATCCAAGACCCCCACCCCTGCATCAAGTACGTTACCGCCGGGGATACGTTTGGTGGCTCGGGTGACGCCCCTGATCGACTGAACCGCACGGCCGAGCGAGCCACCGGACGCTGCCTCCGCAGCAGCAGCCATAGGCGCAGCAGCCAACAGCCCCACCTTTGGCATGACAGACACAGCGGCAGGGGGTGACACGGCCGGAGGACTGGGCACCCGGGCGGTTAATCGCCGACGCGGGGTGGTCCCAATACCGGTACGCCGACCTCGTCGGCCACGCTGACGCCTGCCGGAACCGCCGCCAGGATCTGCACCTGGACCAGAACCAGCCCGGCCTATTGCATCAGCGTTGACGACAAACACACGTTGCGGCTCGTTGCTGCTCCCTACTGCAGGATCGTTGCCAGCCCCCATCAGCTTTCCGAGAACTCCCAACCCCTTATCCACCGTCTTGATACCGGTTTTAGGAGCCTTGGCGACGGCATCCCCCAGGGCGCCCGCACCTCGTTCCATCGCCCGACCGCGACTGATGTTGTACAAACCCCTGCCGATCTTGACCGCACTGGCGGCGGTCTTGAGCGCTATCAGTCCGGCGGTAATGCCGGCAATGCCAAGCACCACCGGTTGCGAGCCATCCGAAAGCTTGGTCAGCCCACGCACAATGGAAGTCAGGCCCTGGGCGACCGCATCAGTCGCCGGGCGGATAGCATCCCCCACACTGCGCATGCCATCACTCACCGCCTGACCCAGCTCGTCCCACATCTGTTTCGACGTCTCGCGCCGCTCGGCCAGGTTCTTATCGAGGATCCCGCCAGAGGACTGAGAATCCTTTTTCAACTGCTCGTACAGCGACTTGTTTTGCGAGTAGGCCGTGAGCGCCGCCTTGACCTGCATGTCGGCGAACAGGTCACCGGTACGCAGGGATTTCTCCAGCGCATCGAGCGCCGCCTTGGCCTTTTCCGGATCCGTTTCCTTGCTGATCTTGGCCTGGGCCTCGGCCATCTTCGCGGCCTTCGCCGGGTCGGTGGCCTGGATGTATTTCATCGCCAGGGCGAAGCTGGATTCCAGGGTCGACATGCCCTTCTGGATGCCAGTGTTCAAGGAGGCTTGATAGTCGATACCGGCGTCCTTGTACGCCTTGACCACGTCGCCCGAACCGATTTTTTCCATCCAGTTCTTGAGGTTGTTGGCCGCTTCGTCCGAGCCCCCGGCCGTTTTCATCTGCACCTGGAGCATCGCGCCCAAGGAGCTGACCGCTTCCATGCCGGTGCTGCCGTTTTTCTCCATGCTCGCCAACAGTTGAGGGAACCACCGGGCCATGTCGCTGGCCTCGAAGCTCCCCGCCTGTCCCTGATAGGCGATGGCCTCCAGGGCCTGCTGCATCACCTTCGGGTCGTTGATCTTGGCGTTCTGCTGAAGCGCCATGATCATGCTGGCCGTGTCGACGCCGGATGCGCCCTGGCCGATGGCAAACTTCGCGGCCGTCGGTGCGTAGGCCATGGCCTGCTTAAGGTCCATACCTGCACCGACCAGCTGATTCACCAGGTCCGCCACGTCGTTACGGGCCATACCCGTATCGCGGGAGGTCTGGATCACCGTCTGGCTAAGCTGTGTTTCTTGCGGCTTGTTGACCACATCCGCCTTGATCGCGATGTCACGGATGATCGCCTGATAATCCGCGCTAACCTTGGTCGGAATCGCCGCCAGGCCTGTAGCTACAACACCCTGACCAATGCTCGACGTGAGTCCTTTCTTGCCGGCATCGAGCTGCTGGTGTCCCTTGAGCTGCAGATCGGCGGCTTTGGCTGCGCGGCCGAGGCGCTGGTACTCCTGCCCCAGCCTGCCTACCTCCACGCCCTGCTTGCGCAGGGAATCAAGGTTGCCGTTGAGTTTGCGCAACAGGCCATCGGCCGAAGCAGCGCCGCTGTCGTGCGCCCGCTTCCATTCATCGCGCAGGCGGATGGTTTCGCTGATGGTGCTCTTGAGCACCTTGGCCTTGTTGCCTTTGTCCTCCAGCTTTTTGATGTGACCTTCGACTGTTCGAAAGGCCGACCCCATCGTCGAACTGATGGCGCCGCCAATCACCAGCGATAACGCCAGCTTGTTTGCCATCGTCTATCCCTTGTTTCAGTCTGAGAGCCACCAGACCATGTCGGAGAACGGCATGGTCTGGATCTCTGCTGCGGAAAAGTTCAGCTCAGCGGCTAAACGCTTAGCGAGTTGCTTCTGCACTTTCGGGCTGAAGTTCATCTTCTCGCACCAGGCGAAAATAGCCGGCCTGTATGCGGTTGAAGTCCCTCAGCGTCAAGGCATCCAGATCCTTGGTTCCGACTTCAGCCAGAGAGGCGAACAAATTCAAATCCTGTTGTTCTTCATCATTGGGCGCTGTTTGGCGGGCGATACGAAGGTCACGCACGGTCGGTGTTCGGAGGCTCAGCGTATCGACACGCACGCCGTTGGCTTCAGAGGGCACAGTCAGTTTCACGGTGACGCGGTCAGCGGCCAGGGTCATCCAGCTTGGAATTGCGGTACTGCTCATAGAGGTGTGTCCTTAAAAAGAGGAAACGCCGCCCGGGCGACTCGCCAGGCGGGTATCAAGAAGAGTTAGAGGCCCAATGCAGAACGCTGGGCGGCCAGTTGATCAACGCCATTAATGAGGCGGCGCATGCCGATGGGGTCGATCTCGTAGACGGTTCGGCCGTCCACTTCGAGCTTGTAGTAGGTCAGCCCGACGGCATGCTTGATCTCGGCTTTATCGCCCGGCTTCCAGTCGCCCATGTCGACCTCTTTCAACGTGCCGCGCAGGGTGACGATGACCGGCGTGATTTTGCCTTTGAGCCCTTTGTAGGCCCCCCGGAACGTACCGTTAAAGGCCGTGCCGTCGGCCAAGCCGAAGAACTTCAACGACTCACGGCGTACGCCCGTGGTGGTGAAGTTCGCCTCCTGTTTTTCCATGCCCATGTCCAGCTCGACCGGCGCGTCCATGCCGCCGCCGCGATGCTCTTCCATCTTGAGCGTGAGTTTGGGGAGCGTCAGGCTTGGGACGTCGCCCTGGAAACTGACACCGTCGGCGAACAAGTTCATGTTCGCCAGGGTTTCGGGAATCATTGCCATTGAGGTCGCTCCTTAAGCGGCGGTGTCGAGGACTTCGGTCAGCCATTGGTTGGTGACCTCTACGCGGAAGTTGGGGTTTTCTGCTGGTGGAACGTCGGTGAAGCGGATGTTCCAGTACACCTTGCCCTGCTCCAGCTGGCTGGCCGTGTTCAGCTCCGGGTCGGCGAATACCTCGAAGTTGATGATTGCGCCTTGGGCTTTCAGGTCGCGCATGAAGGCTTGCAGACCTTCGGTCACGTCCTTGATGTAAGTCGCGGTGATGGAACGGTCGACCGCCCATTTGTGACCGTAGAGGATCGCGTCCATGACGATGTCCATCGTCCGAACGCGGGTAACGAACGCCCACTTCGGATCGCTCGACAGCGTGCGGTTACCCCACAGGCGGAAACCGTCATCACGGATAATCGTGGCGATGTTTGCGTTGTTGAGCAGGTTGGCCCGGCAGGTTTCGTCGCCGTCCAGAAACTCAATGGGCCGTGTGGTACCAGTGATGCCAACAAACTCCTTGTTCGAAGGCGACGCCCAGAAGCCGTATTCGCTGTCGGTCCAGGCAAACAAACCAGCGACCCAGGCAGAGCCCGGCGCGTCGACCGTGGCGTCCGCTGTCGTGTCCCAATACTGCACACCCGGATCAGCCAGGTACGCCCGCTTGGCGCCGAAGTTCTCAGCGTAGGCCATCGCCGCCTCATCGGTGGTGTTCGGACCGTCGAGGATGGCGAGCCCTCGCAACTTGTCGGCCAGCGCGACCAGTGCGGTACCGACGGCCAGTGTCGCGCTGTGCTTGGGAGTCACCAACAGCCGCGGCTGAGCATTGAACCGACTCTTGCCGTCCAGCAGCGCTTGCAGACCGGTGCGCTTACCGTTGGCCTGCACACCACCGATGATTGCCGAGGTCTGTTCAGCAGGATCGGCCAACTGGGCCACACCACAGGCAACAATCACCGCCTTGGCCCGGGTGTAGATGGCTTTGCAGGCTTTGGTCATTGCCGAGTCAGGCCCGAAGGCGGCCACCGCTTCGCGCTCGTTGGTAATCATCACCAGGTCATTGGGCTGGGCGCTGTAGGCTGGCGCGGGCACAAAAGTGTCAACCAGGCCAATGATCGAGGACGACGGCAACGCAATGACACGAGCGCCGGTATCGACGTTCGTGACGGTCACGCCATGAAAGAAGCTCATAAATTCTCCAGATACGAAAAGGCCCCGCGATGCGAGGCCTTGAGTGGGTGACGCGGAAAAAAAACGCCCCGTCAGTGCGGGGCGTTTATTGGATTTGTTCGGCGATCCAGGGCGGCGCTACGGGTCGATACTGGCTCTCTGGGAAATGCTCGGACTGAGGCCAGTCCCGAAGAGACTGCCGATACCCCTGCAGTTCGGCGAACTGCTCCGTTGTCAGCGTGGTGTCTTGAGTCAGATCCTGCTCATCGCGATGGCGAGTGACCAGCCACTCTGTGGATTGCAGCTCTGTGTTGCGCCAAACCCGCTCAGCGTCGGCCTGTTCGGACGTAGGGATGTCAGGCGGGGGAAGAAATTCACCCTCCTCTAAAGTCCAACCAGGCCGGGTATCCATAGGGCAGGCTTGCCATAGAAGGTCAGGATGGAATCGCTCAGTTGGATCAACATCAGTAATTTCGACTACCTGTGCGTTTTCGATTCTTGCCCACATACTGATCACCACTGAATGATTACATTGCCGGCGGCACCTGGGCCGCCGTTATACCCGAAGAGTGCGCCCGACCCGCCCCCACCAGGCCCCATACCCCCGTTACCAGGATATGGCCCTTGCGTGCATCGTCCACCAGGACCGCCACCTGACCCACCGACAGCTCCATAGCTGACATGCCCAACGCCAAGAGACGTGTTGAAATCCCCTCCAGTGCCGCCCCCGCCGCCACCAGGCCCACTCGCTAAACCAGCCGACGAGCTACCTAGACCGCCGATCCCGCCGGTTGCAGATAGAAAGGCCCCAAAGGACGACGTTCCACCGGTTTCACCCGCCGCTCCCTCCACGCTAGCGCCAGCGCCACCAGCGCCTACGGTCACCGTCACGCTGGAAACAGTCGAGAGATCAACGAGCCTTTGCGAGACGCCCCCGCCCCCACCGCCACCTGAGCCTATTCCGGATACCCCCGAACGCCCGCCGCCGCCTCCTCCACCAATAACGGTGACCCAAGCCTTTTTCACTCCAACAGGCACAGTCCAGGTAAACACGCCGGCAGCCTTGTAAGCCAGGGTGCCCCGGAAGGGCAAATGCCCGTCCAAGACAATGATCTGCCACTGAGACCAAACGCCGTTTGCGTTTTTGGTGCGAATGCAAGTTACGGGGTTGATGCTGTTGACCAGGGAATCCCAGAGCTGCGTTGCCATTTTGCTGCTACCACGCTCCATGTGCAGGATTGTGCCATTGGGTATCACCCCTACTCCTTGCTGCGATGGATACTCCGGCTTCGTACCTGTCGTCGCGGCACTGATCATGTACAGGCCACTTACAGCAATCGCATCGATATCTCCTGTGTAGCTAACCGCAGCCGCCCCCCACCCGAACGAACCGACAGTCAGCATCGCACCCGGGCTCACGTCCAAGGGGTCGGCTTGCTTGGGGGTATTGAGCCCGTCCCACAGCTGCGCCCAAGCGGTCCATACGCCGTTACTTAAACGAGAGCGCTTGAACGTCAGAGCAACGCCAGCGTTGACCGACTCCCATATCTGAAGCGCCGATAATGTAATATCTCGCTCCATATGAAAGAGCACGCCCCTCGGGATATCAGCACCGGTTGCGGGGTTCTTGGGGCGAGTGCCGGAAGAACCATCGCTAAAGGTGTACACCCCCGTTTCGGTAATCTGGTCGATATTGCCGTTCCACACATAGCCATAACCGGCCAGACCATAGCGGGCCAGGACGTTTCGTACAAAGGCAGTCGTAGCGACAGAGGTATCGTTGTCAGTAACGGCTGGTGTAGGCGCCGTTGGATTTCCCTGAAAGACAGGGGAATTAATCGTGGCAAACCCTTGAGTAATGTTCTGGAAAGCCAGCGACGTGGTGCCCAGGACAATTGCTCCATCCGTTACCAACTGCCAGCGGGTGTCGGCCAGCGTAGCGCCTTGCTCGACTGACAGGATCAGCGCCGAGGTCACCTCAGCACTGCTATCAGCATCCGGCGCACGCTGCCATGCCGCTACGCCGACAATGTAGATGCCGTTGTCCTTTGAGGCCGTTTGGTTCTTTACCAACACCCGGTCGCCTGCGAGCAGGCTAACGCCGTCGATGGTCTGAAGCCCAGTCAACGCAATGTTGACCGTAGTTGCTGCGCGCACCGACTGCTTGTTGTCGAGCTTGTACAGCTCTTCAAGAATCCGCCGCTCGACGTATTCCCGTGTTGCCAACACCACCGACGGGTCAATCTTCAGCGTGATGTTACCCGTGCTGCTGACAATGAAGTTCATCCGCACGACCTGGGTCCGGCCCGAGCCTTGCGACATGATGGGCTTAAAACTCGGTGGGCAGTTCGCGACTGCCACCAGGTCTCCGTCAGCGTCGTACAGGCCGATTTCACGAATCCAGTATCCACCCTCATCGGCCGGAATCACTTGCTCGGCGACAATCACCGCCGGGTTGACCGGGTCAATGAAAAGCTGATTCAGCGGTCGCCGCCGCCATTCGTTGATCAACGACGTTTGGGCCGCACTTGGAACCGGGTCGGTGTCGTTGGCGTCCCCCACGCCCATTTCAGTAATTCTCCAGGGAACGCCAAGGGCATCGGCATTCGCCTGTTTCGCCGCTCCCACGTTCGTGAGAATCGCAAAAAATTGCGAGGTCTGATCAATCATTGGTAAACGTCCAAGATGTCTATGGTGTGTTCGCGGCCTACCACGCCGAAGGATCCGGTGACTTCAATGTCACGCATGACCGGCGGGTAAACGTCGATTTCGTCGCCCTCGTACAGGACAACACCTATGTTCAAATTCCCTCGGGTTTCGAGGCTGATCGCCAATCCGGTCATGTGGCGGCTGACCGGCCTGGCGTCATCAATCAGCCAAGTCAGTTCCTGATAGGTCTCTTCACTGATGCCTTCATCGGAAACACCGATCTTCAAGGCAAACGTTCCAGGCACGCCTTTGGGCTCGGTCCGGAACCATTCGACTACCTCAATGAGATAGCCGAACGGCTCCACCACCCGGCGAAGGGCCCCGATGGTTCCCTTATGGGCGTGGACATAGAACGAAGAGCGGATCACTGAGCGCTTGACCTCCTCGGGCCAGGACTCATCCCAGCGGTCCACGGACCAGGCCCAAGCCAATTGGTAAAGCAGGTGCGCCGGGCAGGTGTCCGGGTTGTATAAGGTTCTGAGTGGTATCTCTGTTGTTTCGTCGATAGCCGCCTCAATTGCACGCTCAAGCTGGGTACTGTTGAGGGGAAGCAGACTTTTCATTTTCCACCCCGCGTTACGGTGAAGCCCGAGCACCACGCCGCTTGAGCCTTGGTTGGGCGGATGTCTACCCATCCAGGGATCTCGACCCGGGCAACGCCGCTGACGTGGACCTGTGCATCAATTGCCGAACGGGCTACCTCAACGCCTAAGCGGCGCCGGGGATTGATCCAGGCCTGTAATCGCGCGTTGCATTCGGCAAGCGCTGCCTCGTTTTCCGGGCCTGTGCCGGCCATATACACCACCGCATCGATTCGATAGGGCAGGATTTCAGCGCCCTGCACAGTCAACCGATCAGCAACAGGCCGCCGATCTTCATCGTTGAGATAAGTGTCCACTTCGGCCAACAGCTCGGGGCTAGCGGTACCGTCGCCCTCCAGGGACAGCACCGTCACGACAACCTCAGCCGGTGCCGGGCTTTCGGCCGTGGCGTCTGCCACCAGGCCCGAGGCGTTACGGGCATGCAGGATGTAACTGTTCCGAGGCCCGGCAGTGGTCAGCCCTTCGTACCTCAACTGGATACGCTCGCGCAGTGCGTCGTAGCTTTCCAGCACCGCCGCCACTGGCGGCACGGCGGTCAAGTCCTCAGCCTGAATGACCAGGCGCTCAAGGTTCACGTTGGCGGCCAGCTGCACCAGGTCGGCACCCGTGGCATGAGCCAGAAACAGTGCCTTGGCTGCGTCGTTAACCCTCGCCCGATTCTGCATGCGTCGATAAGCACCCAACTCCAGCAGCTTGGTTACCGGATCGCTTTCA
Source organism: Pseudomonas sp. NFACC16-2 (assembly GCF_900119205.1). NCBI lineage: Bacteria > Pseudomonadati > Pseudomonadota > Gammaproteobacteria > Pseudomonadales > Pseudomonadaceae > Pseudomonas > Pseudomonas sp. NFACC16-2. The sequence goes on from NZ_FPIX01000048.1 coordinate 18,695, forward strand.
AGAAAAGCGGTCCAGTTATCGCCCATGTACTCGCGGAACGTTGCCAGCTCGCCCTGATAAAGCTCTTCAAAATCCAGACTCTCCAGCACCTGTGGGGCCGGCAACGCCGAAAGGTCGACAGTGCTCATGCGTTCACCTCCAGCACTACGCCATCGCCAATGTATGAGCCCGTCAGTTGCAAGGTGATTTGTCCATCAACCACTGCAATGACCCGGACACGCTCAAGCTTCAAACGGGGCTCCCAACGCCCCAGGGCACGAGCGACCTCGGCCTGAACAGCGCTCTTCCAGCCCTCGTTAACTGGCAGGTCGACATAGCGACGCATTTGGCTGCCGTACTCTGGCCGCATGCGGCGGCTACCGACAGGCGTGCTCAGAATGTCCTCAATGGACTGCCGCAAATGCGCCTGGCCGGACAGCGGCTGCCCTGTGCGACGGTCCACTCCGATCATGGAATTACTCCGTCAGCTGTTGCATATCCGGGTGCGCCTTGAGAAAGGCATATTGATCATCGCCGCAGGCTGTGACCTGACCAGCGATGACCGGCACGGTACGGCCGTCTGGCATGATCAACGTGCGAGAGGTGTACAGGGTGTCGCGAAACACCCGCGCCGGCCCGATGGTTGCGGGCGACTCGGTATGTGCGGGCTGAAGCGGGTTCACATCGGTAGCGGCCCGGTCCGTCCCTGTTCGTGGTTTGCTCATAAGGTTCACTCCAGAAACACAAAAGCCCGCACGCGGCGGGCTGTGGATAAATGTCGGAATCAGTGTTTGTGGTTCGGCGTGTTGCCGGTGGTGTCGATGATGCTTCCGCCGCCGTGGATATCACCCGTCACCTGTAATGGGCCGTTGATCTGCACATTGCCGGTCAGGGTGATATCGCCTGCAGTGGCGTTGATCGCACTGTCGGTAACGACCACTTCGGTTCCGCCGACTTTGACGGTCACGGTACCGCTTGGCACGGTGATGGTGTAGGTGCTGGCCTGCCAGTCGTAGACCAGCGAGCCACCATCATCGAAACGCCATACCTCGACATGGTCGCGGTTGTCCGGCGGTGCCCCAGCATTGCCATACAGACCGGGAATAAATGTGCCTTGCGCCACTTCCCCGCTGGCACTGACCAGAGTTCCCTGCTCGCCCATGCTGGGCGCTCGCCAATGACGGGCTTTGCCGGCTGCGATGCTGTGCCAACGCACCCAGGCACTGACCCAGTCCCCATCCGACACACGACATGCGGGCGGCGAAGCGGTCAGATCCAGCGCAACCACATAACAATCCTTGACCAGGCCCGCCAGCATGCGGTCATGCTGCGCGCTGGGGTAGCTCATGCCATATCCTCCGGGGGCTGATAGCTGCCTTCGCTACCAGAGCCAGTGTCAGGGCTGAAGCCCCAGAGCAAGGTACCCGGGGGCTGATTCGGCCACGGCCACTCCTCTTCACCGAGGTAAATAGTTTGTGTCCATTCAACGACCCAGACCGCGTAACCATCCAACTCGGGGCGAGTCCAGTCTTGGGCGGCCCGAACAAACTCGGCGGGCTCAACCTCCAGCCCCCATGTCTGGATACGCAACAGCACGGCCATTTGTGAGGCGGCGAATGCCGCTTTCTGCTGGCACTCGGCATCCTCACCGCCAACGATGAAGCGCACCTCCAAACGCGCAACCAGCGCCGTCTCCCCTGTTCCGGGATCTCGGCCGGGCTCCAGCTCGACCAACTCGATCACCGCAGCAGGCAAGTCGATGTGATCGGCCATATAGGGCATGGTCCGCACGCAGGCCAATCCTGGGATCGCTTGATCGATGTGAGCCTCAACGGCCTGATACAAAAGCTCAAGACTGAAATCAGACACGGGCAGATCCTCGCAGATACTTCTGCAGTTCAAAGTTCAGTTCCTGCTCCAGGATCTCAAGCAGGCGCTGGTGAGCGCGATTGGTCCACGATTCGAAGTGTGGCCGCACGTCCTCCAGTGAAATCTTGGCTTTGGCCAGAGGGTAGCGGCTGCCATTCTCTGCAATCCAGCCCGAGCTAGGCCCTGTTCCGCTGGACAATTCACTGTCGGGGTAATCACTGGCCTTGAAGTGCTTGCTCGCCGTGCGAATCCAGATATCTGCTCGACCGCCGTAGACCTTTTTGAAAAACGCCCCCTGATATCGGCGTCCCGCCACCGACACACCCGACCGCGATTGCCGAGGTCGCCCCGCCCGGCTGGCCTCAATTGCGTTGATACCGAACCAGAGCTTGCCTTGACCATTGCCTGTGAGCGGGTAGGCCCGCAGGCGCTGCCGCACGGCAGAGACCGCAATGCGTTCCTGTCGGCTGACGGTGCGAGCAATGTGTGTGCGCAACCATCGCAAGGTTTTGTTGATCGCCCGACGCTGGGCTGCAATGGCAGCTTTGGGGACCAACGCCGCGAAATCGGCGAACGCCTTTAAATCAGATCGATCCGCCTGCAGCGTAATCATCCCGCTGCTGGCTGATTGCTTGAAGTAACTGCCGACGCTCATGGTGATTTCCTCAATACCAACGTCACCAGACCATCGCCTCCCGGTTCCGGCCTGACGATGATGTAATTTCCGCCACCGTCATGCACCGGCAGATCAACCACGACCTGCTGCCGCTCGCTGACGCCCTCGGCGTCGGCTACCCGAATGACCAGGTGCGGCTCGCGAAGGCCGGTGTTAATCCGGCCAAGTTTGGGTTGCAACCAAGGAGCGGAGAACATGCCCAGGACTGGTCGGCCCTCGATCAGCACCAGGTCGCCGAGGACATCGAATACCGTGTTGTCCAGGTCACCGACCAGCTCGCGAAAACTCACGATCAGAGTTCCAGCAGGATCTGCGCACGGGGCCGTGTGCACAGGTGCAGCGGGTTGGATTGCGCTTCGCCGGCCACCCCCTTGTTGAACGCCAACGGCTCCAGCTTGCTGTAGTACGGAATACCCTGGGTATTGACCGTTTCCATGTAGTCAGCCGGTGCGAACACCGAGATGTACAGGTCCGGCACGCCTTCAGGCACCAGCAGCGCCTTGTCGTCGTGGACGAAGGCCACACCGGCCACCTTGCCACGGTAGCGCTCCCAGACGATGCCACCGAACTCGAAACTCTCCCGAGCGTCACCGCGCAATGCCGCCGCTTGCTGAGTGGCGATGTAGGTTTCCTTGACCGACTTGTGAACGATCAGCTTGTTCCAGAAATTCTTGCCACAGAAGGCGCGGGAGCCGGTGCTGGTGACGCTGCCCAGCGCGTCCTCCTGCATGTCCAGCGCCTCCCCGCACTTAACGCGCAGTTCGGTGCTTGGGTCGTTCAACCCCATGGACAGTTTTTGTCGGGACACTCCGAAGGCGGCGTACAGGTCCAACAGAGGTGTCGAACCGTCGGCATCCAGAACCAAGCCGTTGAGCGCGCCCATGCGCTGGAATTCGTGTGTAGCGTCCAACTGCCGGCGTGCTTTTGCCAGTCGGGTGTTCACCACGTCCTGTACTGCTTGCAACTCAGTGCGGGTGCCGAACGCTCGAATGCCCTGAATCTCGTCGGCCTTGATGGTGAAGCGTTCAGGCAGGTGCACAGTGTTGAAAGGAATCATCTTGCGTTTGCTAGCACCGACCACCAGACCCGAAGTACCGCGCTCACCCGCAGGCACCAGGGCCAGGGTGTCGCCATCCTTCTCGATTTGCACTGTCAGGGTAGCAACGCCCTCTTCTTGAAACAGACCGAGGCTGCTGATGCGGCCCGGCAGATAGGGTTGTTCGTTGATTGCGGCGGTGAGCGCTGGTACGGCAAACGCTTCGTCGTCAAAAATGGCGATATCGGCCATGGGTACACTCCAGAAATGAAAAAACCCGCTCTGAGCGGGCTTGGAAACAAGGGGAATCGACTCAGCGGACGATCAAGAAATGCGCGGCCAGGGCTTTTTCGGCATCCGGGTCGAGGCCAGTCAGATGGATTTCGCTCACCTCCGCCAGACGCACTACGGCACGGGCTCGACGTACCACGTCGGATTCACCAAGCGGACCGAAGAGGATCGCCACGGCGGTTTGCGTGCCGTCTTCGGCTGTCGGGTCGTAAGGGGCGAACTCGCCGGTGGCAGTGATCAGCCCGAGTACTTGCCCTGGATTCAAGGCTGGGCCTGCCGCGACGTTGATCGCTTCACGCGAGATGTTCCCGGCACCCTCGGACAGGAGGAATTCACCGGCGTGCATCGGTTCCAGTTTGATGGTCATGGTCTTGCTCCTTTCGAGGTATTAGCGCTACCTGACTGCGCCGCCTGACGGGCTGCCCAGATAGAGGTGGGGTCGGGTTGTTTGGCCTGGACCTTCGGGGCCGGGTCCGCGTTGAGTGGTAGGCTGTTGTCGATCTCGAAGCCTTTGCCACTGCCCACCAACTTGTCGAACAGACGCGCTCGAACCGAGGCGGCATCCAAACCGGCCGCGACGTACTCGGCGCTGAACTCAGGCAGTCGTGCGGCAACGCAGAGATCGTTTACGGCTTTGGCACGGGCCAAGCCTGCCAGGACGATGGCCTCGCTTTCCAGCTTGGTCGAGTTGAGCAGCGGCTCAATCAGGTTGCTGATGCCATCCGCCGTACAACGCTGGGTGATCATCAGAGCCAGCTTGGCCGAGTTCGCCACAGGAGGATCCTGGGGCGGATCAGTAGGTTCAGGCTCCAGCTCGATATCCGGTTCAGGTGGCTCATCCAGTTGGGCAAGCAATTCAGCCGGGGCATGCTGGTAACGCTGCAGCACGGCGCCCTGCCCCAGACACGCTTTGACCTTCACCCCGTCGCCAACCTCATCGGCCAGCCCGAGGGCCACCGCTTCGTTGGCAGTCAGCCAGGTTTCAGCCGCCACCAGGCGCCGAAGCTCGGCTTCGTCGATGTCCGGCGCCTTGGCCTTGTAGGCCGCGATAATGGCCTCCATGGTTTGATCCAGGACGTCGGCCACTTTCCGGAAGTCTTCGGCGTCCCCTGCCGCGTAGGTCCATGGGTTGTGGATCATCAGCATCGCGTTGGAGGCGATGACCACTCGGTGCGCACCACAGACCGCAACGCTGGCCGCGCTGGCTGCCAGGGCATCGACACGGCCGGTGCAACGCTCGCCCAGGCGGGACAACGCGTTGTGCATCGCCAGACCATCGAACAAATCGCCGCCGATGCTATTGAATGCGGCAATCACCGGCGATACGCCGTCATCCATGGCGCGCAGGTCCTGCACGAACTGATTCGCCGTGATGCCCCAGGTGCCGATCTCGCCGTAGACGAACACCTCGATAACCCGCTCCTCGGCTTCGCCGCTCTCCTGCATGGCGTACCAGGTCTTGTCCTGGACTTTCACTCGCTGGCCGGCTCTGTTGTAAATGCGCGGAAGCGCTGGTTTGCTCATGATTGCTCCTTGTCGTCAGTAACCTCGACGGCTTCGTGCGTGTTGTAGTTGAGGCCCAGCGCCTGGGCTCTGGCGTTGTCGGCTGCGTTTTCTGCATCGACAGTTTCGGCGTCATAACCGGTACGGGTGACCATTTCGCTGCGTGAGGCGAAGCCGGCTTGCACTTCCATCCGGCGAGCCTGCACGTCCTGGACGGGCTGGATGTAGGCCCAGCCTTGCGGCACCCAGCGTGTGCGCAGGTATTCGCGGCGCCGTTTGGCGTAGTCGTCCAACACCAAGGCACCGGACAGGAACGCCATGTCCATCCAGGCGGCACGGATCGGGCGGCAGAGCTGATGCACATATACACCGAATTGCAGTTGTTCCAGACGGCGCCGGAACTCGTTCAACACGACTCGCAACGCCCGGTCATTCACTTCGCGCATGTCACCGGTCAGGATCTCGTATGGCGTACCAGTACCAGCTGCTGCTGCCATCAATTGCTGACGCATGAAGTCGGGATAGTTGTTCCCGGCATCCGGCGGCTTGGAGAACTCAACCTCTTCACCAGGCCCCAGCTCCTGCATGGTGCCGGGTTCCAGCGCGACCATGGGCGTAAAGCCGTCACGGTCGAAGCTCAGCGGCTCACCGGTGACGGGATCCCTAGGCACGGGGCCAGAGTCCGGTGCCGGGCGGCTGATGAATCCGGCGAACAGGTTTGCAACCTCCTGCCGGAACAGCACTGCGTCGTCATAGTTATCCAGGCTACGCAGGCGTTTCAGTACAGGAGACAGACGCGGGACGCCGCGCAATTGCCCCGGTTCCACCGGTTCGAAGATGTGCAGCACCTGCGATGCCGGCACCCGTACCAACTGGTTGTAACCAGCGCTCAGCGAGACGCCGTCGCGGGGGTGCGACAGGTACATCCAGTAGGCCACCCGCTTGCCATCCGGATTGAACTCGATGCCAGCACGAATGGCGTTGCCGGTGCGCGTGGTCTCGAATTTGTCGTGGGGCACGAACTCCGGCGCGAGAATCTGCACCTGAAGCGGCACCGCCAGCCCCTCGTCCAGGCGGCGTGGTCGTAAGCGGACAAAGCATTCACCGGAAGTCTCGACGGTGCGAGCGACCAGCGCCTGCTGCCCATAGAAGTCGGTGTGCTCATCGGCGTCCGACTCGTCCACCCAGTCATCCCATAGCAGCTGCAGCAGCTTGCGAAGCGCGTTGTCTTCGGTGTTCGGCCTGGGCGTGATGCCCGTGCCGATCAGGTTGCTGACGCGTTTGTCGATGACGTTGAAGGCATACGGGTCATTGCGCACCGCCGCCCGTGACCGGCCGCGCAGGTTGCGCAGCGCCGGTGTGTTGATGCTGTTGATTCCGTTGTCGGGCGCATCCCAGCCAGTGGATCGGCGACCCTCTCCGGCGCCTTCGTAACTGGCCTTGATGTTCGACGGCAACAAGAATCCGCTACGGCTGAGCGTCGGATAATGTCGGGCCATCAGACTCCTTTGCCTCCGTGATAAAGCCGGACCACGCGGGAGCGCGGCCCGGCCGAGTTAACCAGGGAGGTGCGGATCTCGTCGCGAGCCTTGATCAGCTCGTCGACGGTGCGGTACTCCACGGTGCGGTCGGTGTAGCGCACGACTTTCTCACCGCGAGCGATGGCCGCCTCAACCGCGTCGAGGTGCTTCTGTGTAAAGGACATATCAGCGTCTCTTCAGATAGCCGCTAGTGGAGCTGCGGCGTTGAGGGGGTGGTGCAGCGGGTCGTGGTTGAGCCGCTTGAGCGACAGGTTGTGGTGCTGGTTGTGGCATGGTCGCCGGGACAGGCTGAGTGACTCGTTCGCCCTGCACGTGCTTGATCCCCAGCGCGTCATCGAACAACCCAGACTGCGCCAGGGCCTGGCGGACCCGCTCCCAGTCGTGCTCCTTGTAGCGGTTGATGCCCAGGTAATGCGCCATGGCAAGGCAGTACACCATCAGGTCGAGGGCTTCGTTGCGCTCGGCCTTGCCCTTGACCCATTCAATGCGCTTGTGACCCCGCACATAACGGGCGACCTTACGTTCAGCCACGCACTGCGCGAAGAAGTCGTCCGGCAGGTCACTGGCAAAGTGCAACGCGCCCGGGCCGGACTCGAATGGGTAGCGGTTGTAGATCCAGTCTTTCGCCGTGTCGGTACCGACAAACCACAGTTCGGCGCCGTTGCGTTCGGTCTGGCCTTTCCAAGTCACATCCACCATGGATGGCCGCTGGGCAATCACCGGCTTGCCCGGCTTGCTCGCGCCCTTGATGGCGAACACGTTTCGCCAGCGGCGCACGCGGCAGAATTGATAGACCTCGTCGGTGTGATGACCGCCGGAGTCGACAGCCGTTGCCAGAATGCCAAGGCCAACTCCGCACGGATGCCGGTACTTGGCCTTGAGCAATTCGTCCAGCGCCGCCCAGGTGCGATCATCTGCCGGGTCGCCCGAGACGATCTGGTAGTCAATGACCCAGCGCTCCATGCCGACGCCCCACCCCATCGCCATAAACTCCAAGCGGTTGGCCTGGACGTCAACGGCGCCGGTGATCATGAGCACGCCGGCCGGCATCGAGCCGAGGGTGAAGTTTTCCAGGCGTGCCCGGTGCTTCAGGGTATCGGCCTTGGTTTGCTCCTGGGCGCTGTCCCAGACCTTCGCCAAACGGGTGTTGTAGAACACCTGCATCGGCTCAAGGTCGCCCTTGGCCTGGGCTTTTTTGGCCTTTTCGAACTGCTTGGCGAGGGACTTCCAGTCCATCCAGCCGAGCGGTGAATACAAGGCGTTGAGGGTAAACCCCACCGTCTCGCCGTCGCCCTCGGCATGGGCGCGCCACTCGCCTTTGGCGAGCATCTCGGCCTTGTGGTACTCCTCGATCAGCACGTCACAATCAGGACCTGCGCATTCGTAGTGCACAACGCTGAAGTCCCGCGAGTAATGCAGGCGTTCCCATTCCAGGGTCTGCATGTGCCCGCAGGTGGGGCACGGCACGTAGTAGTGACGTTGGTCGCTGCCCTCGAACAGGTCGGAGATCCGCGAGGCACCTTTGATGGTTGGCGAACTGGAGAAGTAGAACTTCGCATTGCGACCGAACGTACTGCCACGCGTTTCCGCCAGCTCGATGGGGTCGCCCTCCTCGCCGATGTCCACCTCCCAGCGGTCGATCTCATCGCCGTAAACGTAGCGCGCCGACAGCTCCGAAAGGTTGGCTGCCGAGCCAGCTGTGGTGACGTAGAGCGAGCCGCCTTCGAACTCCTTGGTGTCCATGGTGTTGCGCGAGTCTCGCGAGCGGCTGGAGGCCACACGTTCGCGCAGGACAGGCGTCGCCTTGATGGTCTTGCCAATCCGTGAGGAGACCCGCTTCGCCAAGCCCAGGCTCGGCAGCAACGTCAGGATGTTCGACGGCGCCATGTGGATCAGGCCGCCGATCCAGTTCAAGGCGATTTGGGTTTTCATCAACTGTGAGGCGACCATGGTCACCACGCGCTTGCAGGGATGAGCCGGTGAAAGGCATCGCATCGGCTCGCGGGCGTACGGTGTACGTGACGTGCGGTACTGGCCGGGCTCAGCGGCGCCGGTGTCACGCGGGATGCGCATGTATTCGTCGGCCCATACATCGATCCAGACATCCGGGTCGGGACGCAGCCCACGGAAATACGCCTCTCGGTACACCTCTGCACCGTCAGGGATTTCCGTGGGCATAGGCTCAACTCGGGTTCAGGGCATGTTCAAGGTCCGCCGAGGACAGGCGCTCCGCGTCCTCCAGCGTGCGGCGCAAGGCCGCCGTCAGGTGTTTTTCGATTTCCCAGGGGTCGGTCATGACCGCCAGCTCCGGCGCCAGCTGTGGCGGCATGCCAAACAGCTGATCGCGCAGGAGGCGGCCAGCGTTGTAGGCGCCCAACTTCACAGCAGGTAATGCGACCAGCGACCCCTTGGCTTTGTGCAGCTCGATTTCCGCGAGCTGGGCCAGGTTGTGCTCGCGCAGTGCGCGAGCTTTCTGGAAGTCCGGGAGCTGCCCCGCAGGGGTGTTCGCGGACGGCGGCGCAGCCGTGCAAGTCGGCTCAACCGAGGTTGAAAGCTGGCCGTACACGTCACGCTGAATCCGGTCCTGCTGGTGACGCTCGGCGACGGCGGCTTTGCTCGGGTCGGCAGTGTCGCGAATCAACGCTTCACTGGCCTGAACATCGACTTGTTTGCCGTCGGCACTGAGCACCAGCCGGTTGTTGTTTTTCAACCAGGTGATGTAGCTCGGTGCCCTGCCGATCCGGGCCGCAAAGGCGCTCTTCGACAGGTACTGTGGTTCTGTCATGAGCCCTCCTTTCAACGGCTTTTCAATGCGAACCTTTCAATTTCAACGGGTTGAATTTCAGTAAGCTGGCAACCCTGCCGCTAACGCTTTCCCGCGGGTTTGCGACCCCGTGTCCCCTGAATGTTCCCAGGGTCCCCGCCGCCAAAATCACCCCTGCCCACCGCTGGTCGGCGGTGCCTCTGCTACACCCAGCCGCTTGGCGGCCCAGCGTTCGTACAGGCCGATGGCAACATCGGCACCGGCCATCGCGGTGATGCTGCCCAGGCTCCCTGCCGTCCAGAGCGACATGCCGGCGGCGATCATCAGCATCATCGCCGACACCCCGCAGACAACGCAGGCCCCGGACCGCAGTGCCAGGCGCCTCAACAACACCCAGCCCCGCGCTCCGTCCTTGTCCGCCCGCCACATCTCCCCCGATACGCCACCGACCAAAGCCAGGAGAATCACTAACCAGATCGGCATCTCTGCCAGTGCTTGCTGCTCGTTCGTCATTACCCCGCCCCTTAAACGCAAAAACCCGGCGCAAGGGCCGGGTTTGGTGTGTGGTGCCTGCCGCTTTATGCGGTCGCACCTATCGAAGATGAGTACTTTTTACAGGTCGATTCCGGTGGCAGCAAGCCCCTTTTAATGCCACCCGGTGAATGTCTGGTGAACGCCTAGGCAATGTCGGCGAATATCTTTATTTCGGCCTCCAGCGCCTGGGGCGCTGTCCTTCCTGTCCCACTATCTCAGGTCGAAGTAGGACAGCTACAGACGCCTAGAATCGGGGCCTGCCCCACTGTCCTACTTTATTTTCTCTTCTCTCCCGTAAAGAGAAAAAGCTAAGAGCACGCGTGCGCGCCATGGGCGCGTATGCGCTCCCGCTACGCTCACACATGGGCGGGACGTGCGGGAGGGTTGGACAGTAGGACAGACCAACAACAGCGCGGCCCGCGCTTGTCCAACTGCATCCAACAGCAGTGGGACAAGGCGAGCCGGTAGGACAATCACGAACGTAGACAGGATCAAGCAGCGATCCCCATCAACAGCCCATAGATGCACAGATGCGCGTCATGCAGACGCTGGTAGTAGGTGTCGCGCCCGCAGCCGCAGTGGGCATACTTCAAGCGCATGTCCGAGTCCTGGTTGCAGTAGTGCTCTCGCACGATCTGCACATGCAGGGGGTCGAGATGCTTGGTCACAATCAGCTCGATATCTAGCGAACCCTCCAAGGGTGCCCGGAACGCACGCCGACCTCGAATCAACTGCCCATTACTCTCCATCATCATGGCGACCATGTTCCCACCGGCGAGCCCGCCGGCACTCAGGCCGCAATGCAGATCCTCGGCCCATTTGCGCAGCCGCGCATCGATCTCCTTAATCATCGAAACATGGCTCCTCGACCGGCTGCACTTTCAGGTTCGATGCCCTGCCCCAATCTTGTGGCTTCTTGTATCCCCAGGGCCGGACGCCGCTCTTAGGCAACGCGGGTAGCCGGACCTTGCGCCAACCCAACCGATGCATGATCGCTCCAACGCGCATCTGTTCAGGTTTGCCCCAATGTCCGTAGTCCAGCTTCAAAGCGCCCAGCAGAATGTCGGTGCCGGTCGCCGTCTCTCCAAGCTGATACTCCTCGAGCCAAGCCAGGATCGGGCCTTCCCACTCATCCACCACAAAGCGCTCTTCTTGCGCCTCGGCGAACAGCGGCGCTTCCTCCCGGTTAACCCACCAGACATCACCGGACTGATAGCAAAACATCGCCTCGGCCCACAGCTGGTCGCGGATCTCGCGCAGTCGCTCCAGATCCACCTTGGTACAAGCGACCGGCCAATAACGCCGGTTGCCGGTGGCGTCCTTCAGGTATTCGTCCTGGTTCGTCGTACCCACGAAAACACACTGGCGTGGCACGTCCATCGTTCTGCGGCCATAGCTCTCGCGGTAGGTGTCGGTCGAGGCCGAGAAGAACTGCTTTGCCTTGGTGGACTCGGCCTTGTTGAAGCTGTCCAGCTCCCCCAGCTCAACAATCCACTTGCCGCGAATGGCCTGAAACCCATCCTTGTCGCCCAAGGCAAAAGGGGTATCCATAAACCAGTCACCACCCAACACCGACATGGCCGTGGACTTACCGGCGCCCTGCGCGCCTTCCAGAATCATCACCGAGTCAGCCTTGCAGCCCGGCTGCATCACCCGGCCGACCGCCGACACCATCCAGCGCTTACCGACCTTCGAGCTGTAGTCCGAAGGGGCAACCCCCATGATGTCCGTCAACCAGGTATCGAGCCGTGGCACTCGGTCCCATTCCAGGCCGTCGAGGTAATTGCGTACTGGATGAAATGCGTTGTCATGTGCAACCACGCTCACCGCCTCGATCACGCTGCTGGCCTTAACCCGCAAGTTGTATTGCTGGGCGAGCCACTTCATCACCAGCATGTCGTCAATGTCAGCCCAATCGCCGACGCCGCCGCCATACGGTGCAGCACGCAGCTTGACGATCTTGGAGCTGAAGGCGCTGAAGCCAATCACACCGGACCAGCGCTCATCGTTGCTCAGGATCAGCTCGACGTTTTGCATGTGCGCAATCAACATGCCGTTTTCGGTCCGGGCCAACCAGTCTTTCCAGCCGCCCGCTGCAGGTGGCTTGACCACCGCCAGAATCTGGCGGCGCACCGCCTCCAAACCTTCGGCACAATGAAGATCGTTGAAGTCGGTCCACTTGTCCTCCCGCTCACCCGAAAAGATCGGGCCGACAACCTGACCACCCACAACCGTAGCCGCGTTATTGGCCTTCTCTTCACCTGGGTTCCAGGGATCTCCATTCGGGCGCTTGGTCTTCCAGTCATCGTCACGACAGATGATGATCGGACGCCCGGGAAAACGCTCACGCATGATCTTAGCGACAGCCAGCAAATTACCCGCATCAAAGGCCACCGCAACCGTGAGAGAGGTCGCCATATGCAGGCTTATACCAGTGGCGTACCCCTCGCACTCAAGTATCGGCTCGCCCGGCTCCGGGTGTGGACCGATCAGAAGAAAAGCCCCCTCCTTCGACATACCGTAGGGCCAATAAGACTTGTCCCGGCCGGTTTCCTCTTGCTTCTCGGGGAATATCACTTGCAGCCCGACGATCTGGTCCCGAGCGTTTTGCATGGGCACCAAAACCGCGCCGGAGCGCGGGGCATAACGAACGCCTAGGCCCACGATCTGCTTTCGATCCAGATAGGCGCTACGGCCTTTCTCAGGCATGCGTTTAAACAACCCAGCAGCGCGGTTAGCCGCTCGACGGGCAGCGTTGGCAGCCTTCTCGGCCGCCTTGCGCTTGGCTTCCTCCTGACGAGCGCGCATGACTTCACGCTCCTCAGGTGTCATCCGCCCGGGCTTTACCTTGATCTTTTGCGTTTCACCTGTACGCCAGTCGCCGAACGCACCGAAGATCAGGTCCTCTCCCTTCTCCGTGCGATGCTCATGTAGAACGTACCAGCCGTTTTTCTCTTTGCCTTTATCCAGGGTGGTCTTGCATCGAGTCAGCTTGCCGTAAATGAGCGGCTGCGCGGGCTCCAGACCGAAGTCCGCAAATTGATTGAGCACGTCATCGAGCATACCGAGCCTCCCGCAACTCATTGAAGGACTGGCACGTCACACAATGAGTGCAGCCCCGCAGAACCAGACGGCGCGCTTCGGGAATAGCACCGCCGCAGCCGTCACAGAACAACGAGGAATGGCTGGGCATCGCCGGCTTGAATGCAGCGCGAGCCGCAAGTGCCTGATCGATGCGCTCCTGCACCAAGTCATTGGCGAAATCAGCAATGTCAGCCACGGCCGTCCCCCCGCGTTGTGTGGTTGACGTACGTGGCGCGGTTGAACAATCCCAGCAGCCCCTGGATACCTCGAAACACCTGCAGGCGGATCGCGGCCAACTCGTGATCGCTGACCACCCCATCGCCAATGCTCTTGGCCCAGGTATCGGCCAGATCAGCCACCTGCCGGAAATACTCGGCGAGGCCGACGGTCAGGGTTTCCGGCATGTCAGTGGTGTACACCTCAGACAACTCATGCCAGATCGTATCGCCGACCAAGGCGTGCACTGCATCCAGGATGCGCCTGTCCTTAGTCAGTTCGAGGATCTCGCCAAACTCTTGGATATTCACCGAGTGGCTAGGGTGCGTGGGGGACAGCTTGTGCTGCAGCGTGGTGGGGTTTCGGCCGGTGGTGGCGGCGATTGCAGCGGCGCCGCCTGGGTAGTCCCGTGCGGCATGGTAAAGCGCCAGATCGAGCGGCAGGACTTCCCGCTGTGCTCGTTCGACGCAACTCAGAGCGATTCGGCTCATGGCATTAATCCTTGAAAGTTGCCAGTGCCGCGCGACATGCAGTGGTGATACATTTGCCGCGTGGCTTGAAAGGGCCCAAACGCCGGCTAGATCTTAGGGATCGATACCGGCACCGTGCCGAGGCGAGCAATCCGTTGCTCACCCCTGGCGCAACAGCTGCCCAATCTGTGGTGGAAAAGGCAGCAACACCAAGGCTTCCGGGCCTTGGGAAAGCGCGATAAGGAGAGGTGGTTAGCATGTGGTGTGCCCGCCTACCCTTATCGCGACCCGACAGCGCTGTGGTGGTGCGTGCCGGGAGGAACTGGGCGACCTTTGGGTCGCCTTTTTTCTATGCCGCCGAAGCGACTCCCGCTAATGGAGCAGGAAAGATGTCAGAAAGGTCAGGCCTTAACTCGTGCGGCAGGACGGTTCCGCCCGAGGCGCGTGAGACAGCAAGCACTCGCTCAGTGGGGACGCGACCGGCCTTGAGCCATTTCCACACATGGGGCTGTTTCACACCGCAACGGCGTGCAAGTTCCGACTGATTGTTGCCACAAACCTGTAATGCCCGATTCAGAGCATCAAGCGGCGACGGGCTGCGATCTGTGCAGACTTCCGATGGATGCGTGGTTTTCACAGTGATTCCTCCTTCATGTGAAGGCGAAATTACAACCTAGGGAATAATCTGTCAAGCACCTAGGTTGTTGGACAATCTATAACCTTGGTTTTAGCATGGCGCCATGATGAATTATCTCGATACCTCAGTGCTTCCAGAGCTGGCGGACCGCTTGGTCTACGCCATGGAGCAACGCAACATGGTGCAGGATCGACTTGCTACTGCAACAGGATGCACACAGACCACCATTCAAAAACTCACCTCAGGCAAGAGCAAGAAAAGCCGCTTTATTGCTGCCATTGCGCGAGCCCTTCAAGTGGATGTGGACTGGCTGGAACTGGGCACGCTTCCTCCATCATCGAAAGAACAATCGGAATCCAAGCAGGCAGCTGACGGAGCACCAGTCATATTGGGTGAGTTATCCACATGGGATGACACGACCCCTCTGGATGACGATGAAGTAGCATTGCCTCTCTATAAAGAAGTCGAAATGGCATCCGGCATTGGAAGGTCTGCAGTACAGATAGATGCGTACCGTAAGGTTCGCTTCTCCAGCTACACATTGAGAAAAGCTGGTATCGACCCAAAAAATGCCGCTTGCGCCACCAATAGCGGCAATTCGAACCACCCTCTCATTCTCGATAAAGCCACAATCGGCATAGATAAAGGCATGACCCGGATCATAGACGGCCAGCTCTATGCCTTGGACCATGACGGGCTGCTGCGGGTGAAGTTTGTGTATCGCTTACCTGGCGGATCTATCCGATTGCGCAGTTTCAACCGCGCCGAATACACGGACGAAGACTACTCGCTGGATCAGGTTATGGAACAACGAATCCAGATTATTGGCCGCGTCTTCTGGTGGTCGACGCTAAACCCTGCAAACTCAACATTGCTCTGACAACATCAGTACGTAAAGGATGACTTATGGAAATCAAATCGTTGAAATCATTGCTCGCTGATCATGGCGTCTCCTTTGATGCCAATACAATCATGAACGCCCTCATCAAAGCAGGGCATGCCGAGAATCATGAGTATCCGAGCACAACAGGTAACGGCGTCATGAAATCCTTCAAAAGGCTGACGGAGGCTGGCGAACGGTTCGGGGCCAACAAATCCACCATGCATCCTTTCAAGACTGAGCCTCGCTTCTATGAGGAGACCTTCACAGAGCTTCTCCAGGTCGTCGTCAGCCAGCTTCAGCACGAGGTCTCCTCCTTGAGATCTATGACCGAGTAAAAACAACCCGAAAATTAAACCCTAGGTTATTGCCACAAATTAAAACCTAGGTTATTTTTGCCTCACTCTTCCACCACAGAGCGAGGCAAAACCATGCACACCACAGCATCCCTGCACGTCCATCCGGCCGTTGCCGACCTATCCCGCATCTTCGAAGTAAGGCGCCTGGCCCGCATCTACGGCTGCACCTTCATTCCTTCTAAGCCCAAACAACATGCCCGTACCGCACCGACTTCCTTCGATCCAAACGACGGAGGCCGGGCAGCATGAGCAAATTCCTGATCGACAACCGCACACTGACATTGCTCAGCGCCCAGGTGAACCTGAGTGGGACTTTCAATCACACCCTTCGACGCCTGTATCGACGCGATGTGTTGGCGTTCCGGTTGAAAGTTGAACGCAACAAGACCGACAGCACCTTCACCGTTGAGCTGGGCTCAGAGCGCCACACGCTGACCGTGCCCAACACAAAAAAAACTCACCTGAAGCTCGCTGACTTCATTGAGGAGGTCGTCAACGGCCCTTCTGATCTGACAGGCGAACCCCAGCCGAAACCACATGCTGAACGCGAGTACGGCGCTTTCAGTAGCCAGCAGCGGGAACAGGTTTACAGACTGGTTTCCACAGGTGGGTTTATCGACCTGGACATGGGCTTTGAGCTGCCGATCCGGCTCGCCGTTCACCGGACACGTACACGCTCGGGCATCACCGTAGTCATGAGCATCGGCGTCAAAAGCCCGCGTACCAAGTGCTTCACCGTGTACGGCACCGATGCCGAGATGTACGAGCAGGTTTGCGAATCCATCAACCACCTGGCTGCGCTGGCGACACCCGCCGCGCACGCCGCTTAGGAGGTATGCCATGGAGCGCAATCTCGAAAAGACCGCCAAGCACTTCGGCCTGACCCGCCCCGCCCTGATCAAACTCATGCGTGAGAAGGGCCTGCTCACCGACCGCAACCTGCCGGCGTTCCCCGTTCGTGACCGTGAATACCTGCGGGTCAAGGACAGCAATTGGTACCACGACACGCTGGGCATGCAGTACAGCCAATCGACACGCGTCCGACAGGCCGGGATCCCCTGGCTAGCAGAGCAATTGGGCCTCGACCTCCCTGCCATCCCGGCAGACAACCGTGACGTGGCCTAGGGAATACGCCCGCCAGATCATCGCCCTACGCACCCGAGAGGAGCGCAACGCCGCGCTCCTTGAGGTGCCGGAGCATCTGCGCGAGCTGACCAAACGCCATTGCCTGAACGCCTGGAATCACCCGGCCCGAAACAAACGAATGGAGAGCCAAAGGCCTCATGACTAGCCAGCCTCAAAACCCGCTGCGCCTGATGCCAGCACCGGAGACGGCCACCGTCGAGCTGCTGTATCGCACCTTCGGCGACGTGCTTATCCCCCTCGAAAAGCTGCGCGTGCAGTACTTCCGCAACCTCAACGAGCAGTCATTTGCAGCCGAAATCACCAGCGGCCGCATTCAACTGCCCGTGACCACGCTGGACAGCAGCCGCAAGGCACCGAAGTACGCGCACATCCGCCACGTCGCGGCACTGATCGACATACAGGCCTACAAGGCCGACGAAGTCCACGCGAAGGCCCAGACCGACGCAACCGAAGAAGCCTAACCGTAACGGCTGTCACCACCAGCCACCCGAAACCACCAGGAGCACACCACATGACTGCAATTCAAATCTGCGCATTGATAGGCCTGATAGTCGGCGCCGCCCTCATCTACTGGACCGGCTACCGAGGCGGGCTCATTGACGGCCGCGTCGAAGGCATCGAAGAGGGCACGAACGACGAACGCGCCGCCAATGCGAAAACCATCCGCGAACTGGAGGCATCCCTCCAATTCATCCGTGCAGATCACAAGCACCTCGCAGCCCATGCGAAGCGGCTGAAAGAAAGCCAAGCCTTCGGCCCTCAAGAGCGCCAAACGCTTATGCAGATCGCCGAAAAACTGAGGCTGGCCTCTGACACCTTCCGCGCCATGAGTTCGAAGGCCCAGGCACAGCAGGCGCTCGACCTGCGCGAAAAAGCACTGGGCATGGCCGCTCTGCTGGATCAGGTCAAGGTGGAGGACGCAGCATGAGCCGTCATAGTCCGATGCTACGCCTCTCACCTCAAGACGCCGGCGTGCTGCACCAGCAACACGCCAAAGCCACCGCCGAACTGCGCGAAGTGACTCGATTCCGCAAAGAGTTCGACCGGCAACTGTCGCTGCTGATCGGCTACGACGCCCTGCGCAAGTTGCACAAGGACACCCAGAACGCCCTGCTGCTCGCCGACCTGGTCAAGGAGGCAGCATGACTCAGATTCTTACCGCAACCGGCAAACGTTTTGACCTGTATGAGCCGGACGTCGACATGATCGACCCACGAGGCATTGCGCATTCGCTCGCTCATTTGTGCCGCTTCAACGGCCACACCCGCGAGTTCTACAGCGTGGCCCAGCATAGTTGCTTGGTCGCGGATCTGGTGCCGGCCGAGCACAAGCTCGCCGCCCTCCTCCACGACGCGACCGAAGCCTATATCGGCGACATGGTGCGGCCGCTCAAACAGTGGATGCACGCCTACCAGGACGTCGAGACTTGGATCTGGGAACGCATTTGCACCCGCTTCAGCATCGATCAAGACCTGCCGGCATCCGTCACCCAAGCCGACCTGATCGCCCTTGCTACCGAACGCCGCGACCTGATGCCACCTGACCCGGCCACCTGGGATTGTCTTGTCGGTATCGAACCCGCGCCCGAACGCATCCGGCCGTGGTCACCCACCGAAGCCCGGCTCACCTACCACCAGCGCCTGATGGACCAACTCGCTATCGAACACCGGAGGAAAGCGGCATGAAGCAGGAGCAGAACAACACCCAACCCCAGCCCGCTTTGCTCCGCAGCGCAAGCAGGGTCGACGCGCCCGTAAAAAACAGTCTCTGCTGCGCAGCAGCAGGCATTACTGCTCCTTTCAGCAACACCGCCGAGGCGCTTATACCCCACGAAAAGCTGCGCGGGGCAGCGCACACTGAAGCAACGCTAATCGCTCAGGATCGCCCGCTCGCGCAGCCTGTCGTGGGGTATACGCATGGAGGCTGGGTATGACCGCCTTTTCCCAAACCCCAATAAGCACTGCCGTCATCACCCAATTTGGCCTCGACCTCACGGGCAAGATCCGCGTTGATCTGTTTGCCGGTGGTGGCGGCGCAACCATGGGCCAGGAAATGGCCACGGGCAAAGCCGTCGATATCGCGATCAACCACAACCCCAAAGCCATCAGCATGCACAAGCGCAACCACCCAGGCGCAGAGCATTACATCTCGGACGTCTATGAGGTGTGCCCCCGAAAGGCGACACGAGGCCGCCCCGTCGCACACCTACACGCAAGCCCCGAATGTACCCATCACAGCCTTGCCGCCGGAGGTCAACCACGCAGCAGTGCCAGCCGCTCCCTGTCGTGGGTCACCGTCAAGTGGGCCGGACAGGTCAAACCCGACCTCATCACTATGGAAAACGTCTGGCAGATCCTTCAATGGGGCCCGCTGATTGCTAAGCGATGCAAAGCCACCGGCCGGGTGATTCGCCGCGACGGCAGCGTGGCCGCACCAGGCGAGCGCGTTCCGGTGCAGGATCAATACCTGGTGCCTGATCCGAAACGTAAGGGCAAGACCTGGCGCCGCTTCCTGCAGATTCTCAAGAACATGGGCTATGACATCCTGCATGGAAAACTCAAAGCCTGCGATTATGGCGCCGCTACCACACGCGAACGCCTTTACATGGTCGCTCGATGCGATGGCAAGCCACTGTATTGGCCGGAGCCGACCCACTTCAAAGAACCCGCGAAGGGTCAAAAAGCTTGGCGTAACGCTGCCAGCATCATCGATTGGTCGATCCCCTGCCCAAGTATCTTTCTGACGAAAGAAGAAGGCCGTGCCGCTGGTGTACGCCGACCATTGGCAAGCAAAACCATGGAGCGCGTGCGCAAAGGTGCCCGCCGCTATGTGGTTGATCATGCCGACCCGTTCATCGTAAGCGTCAATCACTCGGGCAATGACATCGCTCGATGCCAGTCCGTGCAAGATCCAACCAAGACCATCACTGGCGCGCATGGCTTCGCCCTGGTGACGCCACAAATCGCGCCGTTCCTCACAGAGCACGCCAATGCGACATCCCAGCGATCCATGCCCGCTGATGCACCGCTGGGGACCATCTGCGCTCAGGTCAAGGGCGGGCACTTCGCGCTCGCCGTGGCCTACATCGCACAGCACAACGGCGGCTTCAATGAAACGCTGGGGCGGCACCCAGACCAGCCCCTGACAGCGATAACGACCACGGGCAGCCAACAACAGTTGGTGACCGCTAATCTGCTCACCCTGCGTAAGAACTGTGTGGGCAGCGCAATGGATGAGCCGATCTCAACTATCTGTGCCGGCGCAGAACATCACGCGCTGCTCGAGTACACATTGGCACCGGAAGTTGAGGAAGGCGCTCTACGCGTAGCAGCTTTCCTGATGGGGTACTACGGCACCGACAACATCTACGACCTGCGCGACCCGACCGCCACCATCACTACGCGGGACCGGCTGGCTCTGGTTACCGTGGTGATCAAGGGCATGCCATACGTCATCGTCGACATTGGCATGCGCATGCTGACGCCACGGGAACTTTACCGAGCCCAGGGCTTTCCGGACAACTACGTGATTGACCATGGCCACGACGGCCAGAAGTTCAGTAAGAAAGATCAGGTACTGATGGTAGGGAACTCTGTCTCTCCGTGGCCAATGATGGCCTTAATAAAAGCAAATATGGATGACAAAGAAGAAAAACTGATGGAGGCCGCATGAACACTCTCTTTTTGTTGATGGCTCAGTATGAAGGGCAGGCCGTTATTCCACTTGAACGTGTTTGCGAAGATTATATGCAACTCACGGTGGAAAAATTTAAACGCAAACGACTCGATGGAGAAATCGACATCCCAGTAACCCGCTTAGGCGCCAACACTCAAAAGGCTGCGCTCGGCATTCATCTTAAGGATCTAGCTGATTACATTGATCGCCAACGAGCGAAAGCTTCAAAAGAGCAAAACCTATTGATGGGAAGAGCCGCTTAGCTTAAGCCAATGACGGCAAGCACGGCTGCTTGCCGTCATTCAAAAAGGAATATTAACTGAATATTCAAAATCGCCTTTATAACGATACACTTTGAGCAAAGCTGCCTTACCGACCTCCTTACATTCTTTAGATGCATTCATCCTATTTATAACATCAACACTCAAATCAAAATCTATAGTCACAATCTCCTTCTTTTCATCCCAGAAAATAGAAACATCTTTATAACTCAGCCAGTCGCCTGCCGCCCGATAATAAGCAGAACTAAGCTTTCCAATTAGAGCAAGCCGAAGCTCCTCTACCAAAATTGAAGATTTTTTATATTTCTTATAAACATCCCTATAAAAATCTTCATATACATCTTCGAACATCGCACAGTTCTCAGAATGCAATCTCGAATAATCCTTAATTACATCGCCGAATTTTTTTGCCGTTACAAATTTTATACGCGACGTCGAATCTTTCTTTCGCAATATATACCGCGAGACATAATCCTCACTATCAACCTGCGAAGCTGCCACCTTTTCTCCGTCAAATAAAATTCGCACTAATTCACTATCCATAACTGAGAGCAAATTGAACTGATAAACACAAGGCTTACCTTTTTTTCTCTCAGCTAGAGTACTCATCTCATATGATTGAGCCTTCATCAAAGAAGTTATAGATGCAAATATATTTTTATCGTTCTGACATGCCCCCGAGACTCGGTTCATTTCCTGAAAAGCAAACACATCCACGATAGGCACTTGAAAAATAGAAGGGCACACCTTCGTCATTCTCTCGTAATATTTTTTGGCCCATTCGGGATCATCAAGATAGTAAGAAATACCCGGATGATTACACCAACCTTTGAAAGGTTCCCAATCTGAATTAGGATCTGCAAGATCTACCCCCCTACTCAACAATGCCCAGACGTTCGACTCACTCTTCTTACAACTTATTATAAGTGCCGTATAAACCGATACATGCTTAACATTTCGCACTTTATATGCCAACAAATCTATTTCACGAACGGTCTCTTCTTGATCATCTAAATAACATCTATTACTAATCAGGCTCCACCCTTCTTCTTTGAGTATTCGAGCCACTCTATACTCCAACTCAAATCCAGTTTTGCTTACCTGCCTTTCAAAATTCGATAAATCCATACAAACCCCTGTTGAAAAGCCGCAAGAAAACTCATTCAGTTAACTTTTTAAACCATTCCCAGTCTTGATACCTATTACCCCGCCCACGAAGATGAGTATAGCGTCTTAAAGAGTTCCAATCACGATGCCCCGAAACACTCGACACTCTGGGAATGTCCCAATCCATTTCAAAAAGCCGACTCACCCCCTCATGCCGCAGGTCATGAAAATGGAGATCCTCAATTCCCAAAATTGGGCAAGCCCGGGTAAATGCAGCCGAGATAGACTTACCGTTGTAGGGGAAAATTTCTTTCTTCAACTTGGGCATTGTCTGGAGGATCGCCCAGGCCTCGTCTGGCAAATGGCACCACACATCGTTACCAATCTTCTGCCCAGGATTCTTCATATCCCGCACCAAGACGGCTTGGCGTGACTCGTCCAGGTCATCCCAACATATCCGCGAGATCTCCTCCTGCCGTCTCGTCGAGAAAAGCGCAAAGGCGATGATCTTTGGCATTGGAATAGCGCTATTACCCCTGGCATCCCTTTCAAAAAAATACTCCATTAACTGGTCCAGCTCCTCCAAGGTAGGCCGACGGTTGCGCTCTTTGCTCTTGGTGACCATGCCAAGCTTGCGCAGCACCCTACGAGCGTCAGGCATGGCAAGCGGGTCAATTTCATAGCCCCAAGCCGGTCGCGCCACGGAAAGCACTGCACCCAAATGCGACAAATCGTTTCCCACCGTTTGCGCCTGGACGTAGCCACCCTCCTTACTCATCCGCCACTGAGCAAACTCGACCAGCTTCTGGCTATTCAGCGCCGAATCATCGACCTCGCCCAGCCACGTCTCCTTGATCGCCGTCAGGGTTGCTCGCTTAGTCTTCCCCAGCGGTCGAATCTTCTCGTACTCGTCCAGGTACTGATCGATCATCTTCTTGATCGTCACACCCTTCCGGTTCGCACGTTCGATAGCACCTGGCGCGGCCAGCTCCGTCTCACGTCGCTTGATCCATGCCTGAGCCACCTGCTTCCGGTCGAAGGTTTGGCTTTCCTGATAAACTGTCTTCCCGTCCCGATTGATCCGTATCTGCGCCGTGTAGGCCGTCGAATTGTCCTTGCGCTTGCGTGATGTGATCGTGCCCATACCCAGTTGCTACATTGCGGAGACCGGTTGCTACAATGTAGCAAGCGCTATGCAAAAACAAGGAAAAATGGGTAAAAACCGCTGTATAAAAGATCAGTATCAATGAATTTAGAAAAACCTGAAGCGCCCGTAAACACTGGATCATCCCGCAAAGAGCCGTCCCGCCGCTTCAGCGTTGCGCCGATGATGGATTGGACCGA
>NZ_FPIX01000078.1:0-7800 GCF_900119205.1 Pseudomonas sp. NFACC16-2
CGTGCTCAAGCGCAGCGTCGAGCAGGCTCATCGCCAGAACCTGCCCGATGATTGGGAAGCATCGATTTTTCACCTAGCGGTACAGGTACGCAGCGGTTACGAGGGGATGCAAATAGCCTTGCCAGAATATCTATGCATCCCGATCCCCGCCGCAGGACTGACTCAGTACCTGCTCGCACTCGCTCGAAATATACAGCCCAAAGCGGTCGCCAAGAGCAAACGAGGCCCGAAAGTGCCCAAGTCAAAGGAGTGGCTTGAAGGCAAAGCCGCGAATGCCCATGTGTCAACGGATCGGGTGCTCAAGGCAGCTAAAGCCAAAAGACCTTGAAAGGGCTGGCTCTTACAGCGGCTCACTTTTGAAAAGCGCAAAAGTAAGCAAAACGCTCATGCCCCACCACTTGGTGCCTCGCCTGGGCTCGGCATGCCCTCACTCCGGCATTGCTCCGTGGGCCCGCCGCGAAGGACCATCCATGGTCCAGCGCGGCTACCTCGGCATCCATGCCGAGGTGCCCACTGCGCAATGCCTGCGTTCGGCCAGCGTGGTTTAACGGGGCCGCCCAGATCAAGATCAAAAGCAGAGCAAAAGCAGAGCAAGAGCAGAGCAGAGCACTTCCAGCATTTATGTGGCTGAACCACCGCTATCGCGAGCAAGCTCGCACACATGGAGTTGCGGGTGTTCACAGCATCTGCATGCGACACAAAAACCTGTGGGAGCGAGCTTGCTCGCGATGAGGCCAGCCCATTCAACATCTTTCATCGACAGTGACACCGCCTTCGCGAGCAGGCTCGCTCCCACAGGAGGGACGCGTTCACTCCCAACCAGGTCGGCTCTCAGGCCGCCTCGCGGTGGACGTTGATCTCGGCGCCCCATTAACCACGATGGCCGAACGCAGGCATTGTGGAGTGGGCATCCCGGCATGGATGCCGGGATAGCTGCGCTGGGCCATGGATGGCCCTTCGCAGCGGGCCCACGGAGCAATGCCGGAGTGAGGGCACACCGAGCCTAGGCGAGGTGCCAAGTGGTGGGGCAGGAGCGCTTTGGTTACTTTCGCGCTTTTCGAAAGTGACCCGCCGTCAGGGCGGAACCCTAAGCAGCCGTTACCGCAGAAACGGATATACACACAAACTACAACCCCCCCGCCCATAGCGGTCCCACACCCAACCGAGACCGCCAGATCAATCCTTGGGCCGAGCATGCGCCGCCAACCGCTCCAACGCCGCCCGCAGATTGGGATCGCTAATGCCATCCGCCGTAGCCTGGATGGTCGCCGCGGCGTCGGTGGACAAATCCAGCGTGTGCCCTTTGACGCCCACCTGCACCGTAGGCGGCTGCACCTTGAACAAAATCCGCGTCAGACTGGCGAATTCTTCGAACACCTGCAATTGACGCAAAAGACGCTTTTGCTGATAGCGCAAACGCGTGGCCCAGTGGCCGTCGGTGACAATCAGCAGCAAGCTGCCTTCGCGCCAGGACGCCACGTGGCAATGCTCGCGCGCGGCAGGCTGCAACTGGCTGTCGAGCAGGCGCTGCAAGTGGCCCAGGCGTCTGGCGTGGCCGAAGATGGCTTTCAGCGGCTTGGCTTCGCGCAGCAGAACGGCGGGTGCCTTGGCTGGAAGAGGGCGGAAGGCCATGAATGAATACCGCAAGTGACAGAGGTGCCATGGTAGCAGAAAGCGCTGGGCACGCCTCGGCCTGATACCCAGCGGCTTTTATCCGCGCAACCAAAGCGTAACTTCTGCCTTTTGTGGGTTGAAGTTCGCGCAAAAGCCCTTATTTTATGCAGGCCCCGTCACAGCGCTGTGCCAGCATCGTGGAATAACGCCACTTTCCTCTCCATCGTTTCCGGGTAGAATGCTCGTTCGCATGCGGCCATGAGGGCTGCACGGGCGACTCACGGGGCCGCCCTCCATCCCTTTAGTGTGGAAGATCCTGCCGATATGTTTGCGCCTTTGTTAAAGAAACTTTTTGGAAGCAAGAACGAGCGTGAAGTCAAGCGCATGCTCAAGACGGTACAGACTGTCAATGCCTTCGAAGAGCAAATGGTGGCCCTTTCGGACGATCAGTTACGCGCCAAGACTGCCGAATTCAAGGACCGCATCGCCAAGGGGGAAACCCTTGACCAGCTCCTGCCTGAAGCCTTTGCGGTCGCCCGTGAAGCCGGCAAGCGGATCATGGGCATGCGCCACTTCGACGTTCAGTTGATCGGCGGCATGACCTTGCACGAAGGCAAGATCGCCGAAATGCGTACCGGTGAGGGCAAGACCCTCGTGGCGACCCTGGGCGTGTACCTCAACGCACTGTCCGGCAAGGGCGTGCACGTCGTGACGGTCAACGACTACCTAGCCCGCCGCGACGCCAACTGGATGCGCCCGCTCTATGAATTCCTCGGCCTGACTGTCGGTGTCGTCACGCCGTTCCAGCCGCCGGAAGAGAAGCGCGCCGCCTACGCCGCCGACATCACCTACGGCACCAACAACGAATTCGGGTTCGATTACCTGCGCGACAACATGGCGTTCAGCATGGAAGAAAAATTCCAGCGTGAACTCAACTTTGCCGTGATCGACGAAGTGGACTCCATCCTCATCGACGAAGCCCGTACCCCGCTGATCATTTCCGGTCAGGCCGAGGACAGCTCCAAGCTGTACATCGAGATCAACAAGCTGATCCCGCAGCTCAAGTTGCACGTCGAGGAAGTCGAAGGCGAAGTGACCCAGGCCGGACACTACACCGTTGACGAGAAGACCCGTCAGGTCGAGCTCAACGAAGCGGGTCACCAGTTTGTCGAGGAGATGCTCACCCGTATTGGTTTGCTGGCTGAAGGCGAGAGCCTGTACTCGGCCCACAACCTGGGCCTGCTGACCCACGTTTATGCTGGCCTGCGTGCGCACAAGCTCTTCCATCGCAACGTCGAATACATCGTGCAGGACGGCCAGGTCGTACTGGTGGACGAACACACCGGCCGTACCATGCCGGGTCGTCGCCTGTCCGAAGGCCTGCACCAGGCCATCGAAGCGAAGGAAGGCCTGAACATCCAGGCCGAGAGCCAGACCCTGGCCTCGACCACCTTCCAGAACTACTTCCGCCTGTACAACAAGCTGTCCGGCATGACCGGTACGGCCGACACCGAAGCGTTCGAATTCCACCAGATCTACGGCCTGCAAGTGGTAGTGATTCCGCCGAACAAGCCATTGGCCCGTAAAGACTACAACGACCTGGTGTTCCTGACCGCCGAAGAGAAGTACGCGGCGATCATCAACGACATCAAGGAAGGCATGGCCCAGGGCCGTCCGATCCTGGTGGGTACCGCCACCATCGAGACTTCCGAGCACATGTCCGCCCTGCTCAACAAGGAAGGCATCGAGCACAAGGTCCTCAACGCCAAGTTCCACGAGAAGGAAGCCGAGATCATCGCCCAGGCCGGTCGCCCGGGTGCGCTGACCATCGCCACCAACATGGCCGGTCGTGGTACCGACATCCTCTTGGGCGGCAACTGGGAAGTGGAAGTCGCCAGCCTGGAAAACCCGACCCCCGAGCAGATCGCACAGATCAAGGCCGACTGGCAGAAACGTCACCAACAGGTGCTCGAATCCGGCGGTTTGCAGGTGATCGCTTCCGAGCGTCACGAGTCGCGTCGTATCGATAACCAACTGCGTGGCCGTGCCGGTCGCCAAGGCGACGCCGGTTCCAGCCGTTTCTACCTGTCCCTGGAAGACAGCCTGATGCGCATCTTCGCCTCTGACCGGGTGAAGAACTTCATGAAGGCCTTGGGCATGCAGCC
This sequence comes from Pseudomonas sp. NFACC16-2, assembly GCF_900119205.1. NCBI lineage: Bacteria > Pseudomonadati > Pseudomonadota > Gammaproteobacteria > Pseudomonadales > Pseudomonadaceae > Pseudomonas > Pseudomonas sp. NFACC16-2. Next base: position 3,780 of record NZ_FPIX01000078.1, read on the forward strand.
GGGCGAGGCGATCGAGCACCGCATGGTGACCAACGCCATCGAGAAGGCCCAGCGCAAGGTCGAAGGCCGCAACTTCGACATTCGTAAGCAACTGCTGGAGTTCGACGACGTCAACAACGAACAGCGTAAAGTGATCTATCACATGCGTAACAGTTTGTTGGCCGCCGACAACATTGGCGAAACCATCGCCGATTTCCGCCAGGACGTGCTCAACGCCACCGTCAGCGCTCACATTCCGCCGCAATCGTTGCCGGAACAGTGGGACGTCGCCGGCCTGGAAGCCGCCTTGCAGAGCGACTTCGGCGTGGCGTTGCCGATCCAGCAATGGCTCGACGAAGACGATCACCTGTACGAAGAAACCCTGCGTGAGAAGCTGCTGGCCGAACTGATCGCCGCGTACAACGAGAAAGAAGACCAGGCCGGTGCCGAAGCGCTGCGCTCCTTCGAGAAGCAGATTGTGCTGCGGGTGCTGGACGACCTGTGGAAAGACCACCTGTCGACCATGGACCACCTGCGTCACGGTATCCATTTGCGCGGCTACGCCCAGAAGAACCCGAAGCAGGAGTACAAGCGCGAGTCCTACACGCTGTTCTCCGAGTTGCTCGACTCGATCAAGCGCGACTCGATCCGTGTGCTGTCTCACGTTCAGGTTCGCCGCGAAGACCCGGCCGAAGAAGAAGCCCGCCTGCGCCAGGAAGCCGGAGCCCTGGCTGCGCGCTTGCAATTCGAACACGCCGAAGCCCCTGGCCTGGAAGTGGTCGCCGAAGAGGGCGTCGATGTGGATGTCGCCTTGGCGACCGCACCGGTGCGCAACGAGCAGAAGCTGGGTCGTAACGAACTGTGCTATTGCGGTTCGGGCAAGAAATACAAGCATTGCCACGGGCAGATCCAATAAGCCCGTTCCAACGCTGAACCACCCGCGCCGCGACCGGATTTTATCCGTCGCGGCGTTTTGCCATTTTGATTCGCCGTCTCGATGAGGACGGCGTCGATATACATCTCATTTAGGAGCGCATTCATGGCTGTTGGTCTTGGTCCGTTGCCCACGTTGCACCCGGTCGCCGGTTTTGAACTCGGTATCGCTTCGGCGGGCATCAAGCGCCCCGGGCGCAAGGATGTCGTGGTCATGCGTTGCGCCGAAGGTTCGACGGTCGCTGGCGTGTTCACCCTCAACGCCTTTTGCGCCGCGCCGGTCATCCTGGCCAAGCAACGCGTGCAGGGACCGGTGCGTTACTTGCTGACCAACACCGGTAACGCCAACGCCGGTACCGGCGCGCCAGGCCTGGCCGCTGCCGAGCGCACCTGCGCCAAGCTGGCGGAACTGACCGGTGTCGACGCCAGCCAGGTGCTGCCGTATTCCACCGGCGTGATCGGCGAGCCGCTGCCGGTCGAGAAGATCGAAGGTGCGTTGCAAGCCGCTCTCGATGATCTGTCGGAAAACAACTGGGCCGCCGCCGCCACCGGCATCATGACCACCGACACTTTGCCCAAGGGCGCGAGCCGCCAGTTCGAGCACGATGGCGTGACCATCACTGTCACCGGTATCAGTAAAGGCGCTGGCATGATCCGCCCGAACATGGCAACCATGCTTGGCTACATCGCCACCGACGCCAAAGTCTCGCGCCAAGTGCTGCAAGACCTGATGCTTGACGGCGCCAACAAGTCGTTCAACCGCATCACCATCGACGGCGACACCTCCACCAACGATTGCTGCATGTTGATCGCCACCGGCAAGGCCAGCCTGCCGGAAATCACCGAAGCCAGCGGCCCGCTGTTCGCGGCGTTGAAGCAGGCGGTGTTTGAAGTGTGCATGGAAGTGGCCCAGGCCATCGTGCGTGACGGCGAAGGCGCGACCAAGTTCGTGACCGTGCAGGTTAACGGCGGTGGCAATCACCAGGAATGCCTGGATGTTGGCTACACCGTGGCCCACTCGCCGCTGATCAAGACCGCGCTGTTCGCCTCCGATCCTAACTGGGGCCGCATTCTCGCCGCCGTTGGCCGGGCCGGCGTGCCTGAGCTGGACGTGAGCAAGATCGACGTGTTCCTCGGCGAAGTCTGCATCGCCAGCCAAGGCGCTCGCGCTGCGACCTACACCGAAGCCCAGGGCGCGGCGGTCATGCAACAGGAAGAAATCACCATCCGTATCGAGCTGGGACGGGGTGATTGCAGCGAAACCATCTGGACCACCGATCTGTCCCACGAGTACGTCAAGATCAACGCTGAGTACCGCACTTAACAGGCTCGGGACCGAGTTGCTGCCATCGCGAGCTTGCTAGCGATGGCGCCAGAACAGACACCCCAGAACCATAAGAAAGGAATCCAGCATGACCCTGCACCTGATCATCGGCGACAAAGATCTATCTTCCTGGTCCCTGCGTGGCGCGTTGGCCCTGGCGCTGACCGGCGCGAAGTACACCGAAGAGCTGGTCAGGCTCGGCCAACCCGATACCCGCGAGAAGCTGCTCAAGTATTCGGCCACGGCCAAGGTTCCGCTGCTCAAGACCGAGTTCGGCGTGATCGCCGACTCCCTGGCGATTGCCGAATACCTGGCCGAACAGTTCCCGGATGCCGGCCTCTGGCCCAAGGACGTTGCCGCCCGGGCTCAGGCGCGGTCGGCTTGTGCACAAATGCACAGCGGTTTCTTCGCCATTCGCAGCAACATGCCCATGGACCTGCTGCACGATGCACCGCTGTCACCCATGCCTGCTGACGTCCAGGTGGAAATCGAGCGGATGCTGGCGTTGTGGGCCGAATGCCGTGCCGCGGCGACCGAAACCGGTCCTTACCTGTTTGGCCGGGTGAGCCTGGTCGATGCGTTTTTTGCTCCTGTTGCCGTGCGCTTGCGCACTTATCAGGTGAAACTGCCGCAGGTCGATGAGGCCTACGTCGAAACCCTTTATCAATGGCCGGCGTTCAAGGCGTGGCAACAAGCTGGCCTGGAGGACACTGCGCGGTGAAACGAGTCCATGTGGCGGCGGCGGTCATTCGCGACGCCGCCGGTAAAATCCTGATCGCCCGAAGGGCCGACACCCAGCACCAGGGTGGCCTGTGGGAGTTCCCCGGTGGCAAGGTCGAGGCCGATGAGTCCGTCGAAACCGCCCTGGCCCGCGAACTTCATGAAGAGTTGTGCATTGTCGTCGATGCCGCCCGACCGTTGATCAAGGTGCGCCACGATTACCCGGACAAACAGGTGTTGCTGGATGTCTGGGAAGTCTCGGCGTTCACCGGCCAGCCCCACGGCGCCGAAGGGCAGCCGTTGGCCTGGGTGACGGCCCGCGAACTGACGAATTATGAGTTTCCGGCGGCCAATCAGCCGATTGTCGCGGCGGCCCGTTTGCCGGGTGAGTACCTGATCACACCTGACGGCCTTGAGACACCGGCCTTGCTGCGCGGCATGCAGAAGGCGATTGCTGGTGGGATCAAGTTGGTCCAGCTACGTGCCCCCAACGGTTACGACCCGCAATACCGCGATCTGGCGGTGGACGCGGCGGGGCTGTGTGCCGGTAAGGCCCAGTTGATGCTCAAGGGGCCGTTCGAATGGCTGGGGGATTTTCCTTCCGCTGGCTGGCACATTACCGCCGCGCAACTGCGCAAGCATGCAGCGGCCGGTCGACCGTTCGGCAAGGACCGCTGGCTGGCGGCCTCCTGCCATAACGCCGAGGAACTGTCCCTGGCGCAGCAGATGGACGTGGACTTCGTGACACTCTCGCCGGTGCAGCCGACCCAGACTCATCCCGATGCACAGCCGTTGGGGTGGGCAGAGGCGGCGCGCTTGATCGAGGGCTTCAACAGGCCGGTTTATCTGTTGGGCGGAGTCGGGCCTGGCGAGCGACAAAAAGCCTGGGAGGCCGGGGCGCAGGGTGTGGCGGGGATCCGGGCGTTTTGGCCAGAGGCTTGAAGCGGCAGTGAACCGATCGTTCCCACGCTCCGCGTGGGAATGCATCCCGTGACGCTCTGCGTCACTTCCAGAAGCGGAACGCGGAGCGTCCCTGGCGGCATTCCCACGCAGGAGCGTGGGAAC
>NZ_FPIX01000047.1:0-44167 GCF_900119205.1 Pseudomonas sp. NFACC16-2
CCAACGCTAGCTCGCCAAAGTCGCCTTTGAGCGTCTTGCCGCTATGGCCGTTGCGGGCATTTCCTTCTGCATTGGTCACCGCTGCGCTTTTGTCATGACCCAGATGTTCGGTCATTTCAGCTTCCAGGGCACGTTCGACCAGCATCTTGGTGAGCTGCTTGAGCAGACCATTTTCGCCGATCAGATCTTCAGGCTTTCGGTAATTGGCCAACAGACTGTCGGTCAGCTTCACCAGCTCAGGATCGGGTTTGACTCGTTTAGTGCGCTTGGGCTCGGTCATTGAGACTCCTTGGGAAAGGCAGTGTGCACCTAATGACCGTTTACACAAACTTCAGAACACCCTCCTGCTTCGCAGCCCAGCGGGGATAAATCCCCTCGCCACAATTCAGCGGCAGGCCTCATTACTGTGTTTTTTTAAGATCACGAGCAGACTCCCGTTGAGTTGCTCAAGAACGAGATTTTTTGGAGATGTGCCATGGCTGAAGAATACAAAAGTGAAGCTCTCGAATCGATTCACAACTCGGCTGAAGCGCTGCTGAAGATCGGCGCTATCGACACGGCCACTATGCGGGAGTTCGACGAAGCCTGCATTGTTGAGGTGCCTGCTGAAATCTCAGATCAGGAAAACTCTTCCGAACTCACGACCGTCCCTCAAAACTCTCGATGATGTCCCCGGGGGTGCGGTCAAAATCCGCCGACGCCCGAATCTTCCCCTTCAACCGACCTGGCTTGCGCACCTGAGGCGTATCGGCATGAGGTAGCAGATCCAGATGAGGCTTATCGGCCTTAGTGATCATCACCCTGTCGCCCTCCCACGCACGCGTACCTACGGATTTTGCGTCATCACTCATTCGATCCCCCTTGTCATCATCCTTGGCCTTCGCAATGCCTCGCAGTGTAACAACGCTCGCTTCAGGAGCAGGCTTGTCCAACATAGTCGGAACTATAATGCCGATTGTCGTGGCTCAAGCCTCCACTTCCGGCAATATAATTCCGGTTATGCACTCGCGTGGTTAAGCGAGTTGTAATTGCGACGTTGCCGTCTGTGTCCGAGCGGCGGCTTTTATTGGCTTTATGAATTGGGGGCTGCTTCGCAGCCCAGCGGGGATAAATCCCCTCACCACAGGGTGATCGTCGTGCTGGAGGAATATCAATAACGTCTCGGGCGCTGTCCATGGGCGGGGCATTGCTACAAATTTGCTCTGTTCTTAAAACAGTCAGTGCAACCCACCCCGCCTCCCGCTATTAATACCCTTCCCCCTCAAGGACCCGAGCCCGCCATGAAATTCGACCTCGCCTATTGCCGCAGCCTCGACGACAAGCTGTCGATCTATGACGTGCGCGATCTGAATTTCGACGAGACGGTGGCGTTCGATTCCGCGAAGGAACAGTTCCAGTGCCCCAACGATGCCTGTCGAATGACGTTTGATGCGGCGAATGTGTTGGGGACGTTCAACGCCAAGAATGTGAATTACGTGCGCACGCCGCACTTCAAGAACATCCCCAGCACGCGGCATATCGAGGGTTGTCCTTATGTCAGCCTGAAGGCATCGGCGTCGGGCCTGGAAGTGGATGGTGCGGAATCGGATGACGGTCGGGAGGAGCATTTCCCTTCGGAGTTGTTGCTGACTCGGCGTGAGTATGTGCGCAAGCCGTCCAACCCGACGGCGACGGCAGACGTGATACGCGATGAGCGCATGCCTTCAGCCGCCAGGCATGACGAGCACCTGGGCCGTGACTCGGCACCGGACAAGACCCATGTCTTCGCCCATCCGGTGGAGTGCTTCGTGTCGAACTTCGCGGACAAGGACCTGCTCAAGCGCATGATGCTGAAGATTGGCGAGCACACGGCGCCCTATGGCTCGTTCTTCAAGAAGGTCGAGTACCTGCTGGATAACAAGGGGCTCATTTACTGGGGCAAGATCAAGGAGATCAAGGATTACACGCAAAGCTTTCGCATCGATTTCGAACCCAAGGTCTGGTTCAAGCAGCCGGACGAGGCGAAGAAGAAGCCTTACTCAGTCAATGTTTACCTGAGCAAGAAGCTGATCGACAACTACCGCAAGCGCAAAGCGTTCCTGGAAGAGATCAAGCACGCCGCCGACAGTGACGCGCCGTTGTATTGCTTCTTTTATGGCGTGACGCCGGAGCTCAAGCAGGTACCGAGCAAGAAAAACCCCGACCAGACGTTCGGGGTGTTCAGTGCCAATATCGAGAACCTGGATCACTTCATTATTCGGGAAGCGCCGGGGTTGGATGAAAAGTAATTTCGCCTGAGAGACTGTTGTGACTCAGACGACGAGCTGCAGAGCGTCGTCGCTTTTCCTATTCATTGCGCTTCTTGCGCAAGTTGCCGTTCGAGTGCCCAGATTTCCCGTCTCACTTCCATACGTCGTTCACGAGCAGCCTCGGCGGCGGAATCATCCACGCCACCGTACACCCGCAACCAGTGAATGATCATTTCCTCATCCGGGTAGTAATAGTCCTTATGCCCCTTACTGCTTCTCGGGGTGTTATTCCTATTGCCATCGAAGCGGCCCGCAGCGTATTCATCTGTGGGTAACGTTCCCCATTCGGCGGCACGGTCCTCGAAAATCCAGGAAATTTCGTTGATGTGCTTTTGCGCACCACGATGACCACGTTTGTAAAAAACGTACTCACGGCAACTTTCCCGGAAGCGTTCCATCATCGGTTCGTCATCGACCCAGCGAAGGAGGTCGTGCTGTCCCGCGTGACGCATCAGGCCATTGATCCATCGCTCGGAAAACCGCTGAACAAAACCTTCAATATCAGCCTTTTTAGCATCGGCGAAAATCATGCAGTAACGGGTTTGCACATGGATGACGAACAACACGTGTTTGCGCTGCACGGTGATAGCATGGATCAGCCACTGTTCGGCGAACTCAACCACCACCTCATCGTCCTCGATAACGGGTGATGGTGGTTTCTCCACTGGGGTAATCTTCTTACCTTTGCTCACGCGGCTGAAGAAGTTGCTGGCCGCTTCGGTGCAGTTGAAGATTAACATTCAGACTCTCTGGAAAATGCTTGAAAAATACTTATGTGTCTTCAGCCCATTCAATCTCAAAGGGTTGGCGAACGGCGTCAGAAACCCTTTCACGCAGCTCCTCGCTCAGGACCGCCAATTCCTGATCGCTCAGCAGGTCATATGCAATCATCAATCTCAAAGATAAAGAGACGTCTCGGCGTCGAGATACATTGAATGCCATCGCCAAGTCCTTGTCCCGATTTCGCATGAGGCGATAGAGCGTACGATATCGCGCGTGAGCTGATAAAGCTTCGCTCTGAGCGATGGTCTGGGCATCAGCAAGAACGCCTTGGCAGAAGCGCTCTAGCGCCAGATCGTAGAGTTCGTTGTAACTCTTCCAGTCACTGTCGGATATCGACATGGCACCCTCCTTCACTGGATTTCGAGCAACGCCGTGCAGCGATTTATTGTATCGATATGCCCAGCATCACAATGACTAACAATCCAATATAGACCCACGCGTGCAGCCGATCCGGTATCCGCCCGATCCATGGCGTTGCCAGGCGAATGCCCAGTAACGCGCCAAGTGTGAGCGCAACAAAGGCCAGTAGATCGATATAACCGATAAACCACGGGCCGAAGTCTGTATCGGTGAAACCGGCCATGGCCATGTAGGTAACAGTACCGGCCAACGCGACGGGCAAGCTCAGCGGATTGGCCATCGACGTGGCCTGGGACATGCCCAGGCCGCAGCGGCGTAGCAACGGCACGGTCATGACGCTGCCGCCAACCCCCAGGACCGTGGCGATGATTCCGATGGTGGTGCCACCCAACGCGGTCTCCATTGTCGCCAAAGGTCGTGGGACGGCATCGCTGGTGTGTGTCAGAAAACCTCGCCGCAGCAGGCAATCCAAAATGGTCAGGCCCAGGTAGGCAATGAAAGCGTAGCGGATAATCTCGCCGCTCATCCAGGTGGCAGTAGCTGCGCCGAGGGCCGCGCCCAGGGCAATGAAGCCGCCGAACGGCCACAAATAACGACGAATCAACTGACCGGCGCGGCGTTGTTTTCGAGTGGCAACCAGGGCGTTGACGATCATGACGCAGGTGGAGGTAGCGACGGCGATGTGCATCGCCGACTCACCGATGACGTCACCGGTGTGATGGACCGTCAGCATGCGATACATCAAGGGCACCACGACAAAGCCGCCGCCGAACCCGAACAGCACGGCTGTCACGCCACTCAGGCAGCCGAAGCATGCGAGCAATATATAGAACATTCGAGGTGATTCCGTGAAATGTGGGCGCCCACGATAGGTAAGCGACGCTTGGCCTGCTGTAGCAAACAGGCCAATAATGTTCGCGTTTACGCCAATCACGAGTGGCCCGTTGATGCGCAACACTTCGATCGATTTATTGGATGCGACCCCCAGGGCAGTCGTCGCCATTGGCACCGATTACCCCCACGGACATTTGTTGCCATTGCACCGCCATCGTCGGGCGCAGTTGCTCTACGGCGCCACCGGAGTCATGCAGGTCAGCACCGCGGACGGCAATTGGGTGGTGCCGCCGCAACGGGCGGTGTGGATCCCGCCCGGGGTTGCCCATGAGGTGCTGATGCTGGGCGTCAGCACGCGAAGTTTGTATATCGAACCGGCTGCGGTAACGGCCATGGACGCCCGTTGCCAGGTCATCAGCGTGTCGCCGCTGATGCGCCAGTTGCTGATGGAAGCCGTGGAACTTGCGCCGGACTATGACGAGGCTGGACGCGACGGTGCATTAATCGATCTATTGCTGCACGAGCTGGCCCGCTGCGCGCATTTGCCGCTGCACCTTCCACTGCCCAAGGATCCGCGTCTGCTAGGCCTGTGCCAGGGATTTCTGAAACACCCCAACGCCCACGTCTCGCCCGTGCAATGGGCGGCGCAGTTACATATCAGCTTGCGCTCGTTCAATCGCCTGTTCAGCCAGCAAACCGGGGCAAGTTTCAGCCAATGGCGGCAACAGGCGTGTGTGATGTCGGCATTGTCCCGATTGGCCGTAGGCGATTCGGTAACCCGCATTGCCCTGGATCTGGGCTACGACAGCCCTGCCGCGTTCTCCACCATGTTCCGGCGGGTACTGGGACACGCGCCGAGTGCCTGGCTGGAAAAGACCGCTGGTCATTGATCAAAAAAATGAGATTGATCGGGATTCAAAACAACTGTACAAAAACACAGTACTTTTTTAATCCCCACAGCTTTGGAGCCCCCCATGGCCTCTCTCGCAATCAAAACCACCCTGCAACGCATCGCTGTCTATCAATTCACCCCAGCCCACAGCGCGCAAGCCCGAGCCATGCTGGGCTGGAGTGTCGAGGAGTTGTCGCGGCAGTCCGGTGTTTCGGTCCAGGCCATCCGCCGCTTCGAGGCTGGCGGCGAGTTACTCGACGTGACCCGCCTGGCCCTGGCCTTTCGGCTGGAGGCCGAGGGCCTGGTGTTCTTCCCCGGCTTCGCACCGGGACGCGGCATGAACATCAAGGGCGCCACGCCGGATCCGATGGAGCGCCCAGACTACGCAATGATCGAATGATCGATGCGTCGGGAGTCAGGCCATGTCGGGCTGGTCCTGATAAGCCGAGGGCTCCACATCCAGCCACCAGGCGCGGCCACGTTTCGGCTGCGTCAGGGTGAATGCTTCGCCCATTTGCGGCGTAGCGATGCTGACGTTGCGCTCCCAGGCCAAGGCCAGGATGCGATCGAAGGGTTCATACCAGGCATGCATCGCCAGGTCGAATGTGCCGTTGTGAATCGGCAGCAACCAGCGGCCCCTGAGGTCGATATGAGCTTGCAGGGTTTGCTCCGGCTGCATGTGGACATGCGGCCAGTCGACGTTATAGGCGCCAGTTTCCATCAGCGTCAGGTCAAAGGGGCCGTATTGCTCGCCGATGCGTTTGAAACCATCGAAATAACCAGTGTCGCCGCTGAAGAAAATCCGGGTACCGGCGTCGATCATCACCCACGAGGCCCATAACGTGCCGTTGCTGTCGAACAGGCCGCGACCGGAAAAATGTTGGGATGGCGTGGCAATGAACTCGATACCGTCCACTTCGGTGCCTTGCCACCAGTCCAACTGACAGACCTTGCTGGCGTCGATGCCCCATTTGATCAGGGTGTCGCCCACGCCCAAGGGAGCCAGGAAGTGGCGAGTCTTGGCAGCCAGTTTGAGAATGGCCTGATGGTCGAGGTGATCGTAATGATCATGGGAAAGGATCACTGCTTCGATCGGCGGCAGTTCTTCCAGGCTGATGGGTGGCTGATGAAAACGCTTGGGACCGACCCATTGCACGGGTGAGGCACGTTCGGAGAAAACCGGGTCGGTCAGCCAGAACTTGTCCCGCAGCTTGAGCAGCACGGTGGAATGGCCGAGGCGCCAGACACTGTTGTTCGGCGCGGCCAGCAGGGTGTCGCGCGACAGCGGTTGAACCTCGATGGCGCCCGAAGGCCGAGTGGTGCGCGGCTTGTGGAAAATCATGTTCCAGATGATACGCAGGGTGGTGCCAAAACCTTCCCGAGGCGTGAAGGCATGATTGCGATACTTGCCCTGTTCACGCCGGGATGCGTCTTGGGCGGACGGATTGTCGGTCGAAAGAGAGGGAATGGTCATGATGCGATAACTCCAAGGGCGTCGGCGCAATTGCGCTTCGCCGTCGTGGGACGCTGGATGGCCGTTGCATGCACGCTCAGCCGCTTGACTCAAAAACTACACCACTCGGTGTACTTTCTAGATTGCATGAATCCCGGTAGCAAGTAAACTGCCGAGTGTAAGTTCTCTCATCTCACCGACGAATTGCCCATGACCGTACCGCAGCGCCTCACCGAGCGAAAACGCGAAGCCATCCTCCAGGCCGCGATTGCTGAATTCCGTAGCAGCGGTTTCGAGATCACCAGCATGGACAAGATTGCGGCGACTGCCGGCGTATCGAAGCGCACGGTGTATAACCATTTTCCGAGCAAGGAAGAATTGTTCGCCGAAATTCTGAATCGGTTATGGAACAGCATTACCGCAGAACAAGACATGCCCTACAGCCCGCGAAAGCCGCTACGGGAGCAGTTGCAAACGTTGCTGCAAGCCAAGCTGCACATGCTGGCGGACGAGAACTTCCTTGACCTGGCGCGCATCGCCATCGCCGCAACCATTCATTCCCCGGAGCGGGCCCGGGACATGGTGTCGCGCATGGGCCAGCGGGAAGAAGGCCTGACGGCCTGGATTCGCCAAGCCCAGGCCGATGGCCGGTTGAAACCCGTGGAACCGGCATTTGCCGCCCAGCAAATGCATGGGCTGCTCAAGACGTTCGCCTTCTGGCCGCAGGTCTCGATGGGGCAACCCAGCCTGACCCAGGATGAGCAGGCCCAGGTGATCGAATCGGCCCTCGACATGTTCCTGAGCCGTTACCAGGCTTGATCAAGAAGTCCTGGCGTGAAGGACTACTGCACCGATGGGTTGTGCACGACCTTCTGGTGCATTTCAGTGGTCAAGTTGTCGATGCGCTCGGTCAATGCCTTGGTCATTTCCGTCAGGCGGGTGTTCTGCTCCAACAATTCAAGCAACTGCGCCGTATTCTGCGCGGCCTGGGCCTGGCGCTCGCTGTTGGCGATGGCCAAGGCTTCACGATGCTGGGCATCGGCTTCGGCTTGGGCTTTGTCCCGAGCAGCCTGACGGGTTTGTGCCAGCAAGATCAGCGGCGCGGCATAGGCTGACTGCAGGCTGAACGCCAGGTTCAGCAAAATGAATGGGTAAGCATCGAAATGAAAGACCCCCAGCAGGTTCAGGCTGACCCATACCAGCACGATCAAGGTTTGCGCGCCGAGGAACATCGGCGTTCCGAAAAAACGCGCGAACGCCTCCGCTCTCAGCGCAAAGCGGTCATTACCGAAGGTCGGCGCCAGATGCGCGTGGGGGCGATGAAAACGCAAGTGGTCAACGGGTGCGGCGGGAGTGGGTTGGGAAGACTTCGTCATCGTGATGTTCTCTGCCAAGGGCGGGTGCTTGAGGCACTATAACCGTTGGGGGACCATCATCCATTGAGTCACGCATACCCTACTCGTTAAAAGTCAGCGCCAGCGCAGATTGCGCCCCAGCTCATCGAACAAGCTCACCACAGAGCGCAAGGCCCGGCAGTCGGGGCGAGTCAGGAGCCACAGGGCGGTGTCATACCCCTCCAGCGGTTCGCCAAGGGGTATCAGGCCCTGGTTTTCATCGATCAGAAAGTCCGGCAGCGCCGCAACCCCCAAGCCGGCTCGCACCAGTTCGGTGACCGAGAGCATGCTGTTGCAGCGATAGGCGGGCACCACGGCGGGTAGATGTTGGCGGCGCCAGGCTACGGTGGGGTGATCCGGGCGGAAATCGTCCGACGCGATCCAGGTCATGGAGGCCAGGTCATCCGTATTCGCCAAGCGCAGGTAGGTGGCGCTGGCGCATACCCGGTATGCCACATCGCCCAGATTTCGACCGACCAGGTGTTCCGGCGGCGTACGGGTCAGGCGTAACGCAATGTCGGCATCGCGGCGGCTCAGGTTGGCGAAGTCGTTCGAGGTGCTCAGCTCAAGGGTCAACGCCGGATACGCGGGCATGAAACGCGCCAGCGCAGGCAGCAGCAACGCTTGCAGGACCGAGTCGCTGCACGTCAAGCGTACCGTCCCGCTGATGACCTCGCCGCCCTGCTCCACCCCCACCCGTGCCGCCTCCAAGGCCTGTTCGGCGCGCTCGGCTTGCTCGGCCAGCGCCTGGGCCAGGCTCGTGGGCAAGTACCCGGAACGGCTTTTTTCGAACAAGGGCTGGCCCAAGGCCGCTTCCAGCCGACGTACCGAACGAAACACCGTGGACACATCCACCTGCAGCAATCGAGCGGCCCGGGCCAGTGAGCCGCCACGGACCAGTGCGAGGATCAGAGACAGGTCGGGATAGTCCAGACGATAGTGCGCTGCTGCATTGATCACTTGTATAAACGCCAATATTGATTGCGTGAACGCCAATCTATAGTGGCGACCAGGAATCAACAAGCGGCGAGTCCCTCATGGAAAAACAGCGTCCTTTACACATCGCCCTGATCGGCGACCATGACCCCCAGATAACGGCTCATCGGGCAATCCCCATCGCCCTTGAGCTCATCACCAGACAAACCGGCCAAGACATTCACTTCCAATGGTTGGCAACCGACTCCATCGCTGACAACCGCGTTCTAAATGACTTCAACGGCGTCTGGTGCGTGCCCGGCAGTCCTTACCGAAGTGAAGACGGCGCCGTGCAAGCGATTCGTTTTGCCCGCGAACAGCGTCGCCCTTTCCTCGGCACCTGCGGTGGTTTTCAGCATGCCGTGCTGGAATACGCGCGCAATGTGATGGGTTGGGCCGACGCCGCCCATGGCGAAACCGACCCCGAGGCTGAACGGGCGCTGCTGACGCCGCTGAGCTGTGCCTTGATCGAAACCATCGACAGCCTTCAGCTCGATGCGGACTCGTTGATTGCCAAGGCTTATGGTCGCCAGATGGTATTCGAGGGCTACCATTGCCGTTTCGGGGTCAACCCGAACTTTGAAGAAGACTTGCTCAATCAGCGCCTGCACCCCGTGGCCCGAGACTCGGCCGGCGGCCTGCGAGCGGTGGAGCTGCAGGACCATCCGTTCTTCGTCGCCACGCTGTTCCAGCCTGAACGTGCCGCATTGGAAGGGCGCGTGCCGCCACTGGTCAGCGCGTTTGTCGAAGCCTGCGCCAGGACAACGCCATGAACGCCCACTACTACGCAGTGATTTTCACCTCCCTGCGCACCGAGGGGAACCAAGGATACGCCGAAGCCGCCGAGCGCATGCTGGCCTTGGCTCGAGAGCAGCCGGGGTTTCTCGGTGTCGAATCGGCACGTGGCGAAGATGGCCTGGGGATTACCGTGTCCTATTGGAGCGATGAAGCCGCGATCCTGGCCTGGAAGCAGCATCCCGAACACCGCGCGATCCGTGAGCGCGGCCGCTCCACCTGGTATACCCATTGCCATACGAGGGTGTGCAAGGTCGAACGCGACTATGCCTTCCAACGCCCAATCTAATGTCACAGTGTTTACCGTTGATCAATCTGTAGCGTGATAGCAGGGAAGCTTTTGTGGCGAGGGAGCTTGCTCCCGCTTGAGTGCGCAGCGCTCATCGCTTTTTTGCGGGCCGCTGCGCGACCCAGCGGGAGCAAGCTCCCTCGCCACAGGACCGTGCCATTCCAAAAATCCTTGTGGGCTCCCACAGGATCTCTGTTCAACGCAAGATTGAGGGCTTCAGCCTTCCACCAACTGCCGCACCGCCACGATTTCCGGCAGGTCGCTGCGGGCCATGTACACCCGCAAGGGTTCGGTGAGGTTGATCCGGTCGTCGATGTGCTGGTCCAGCAGCAACTGGATCCGCTCGCGCTTGAGGGCCATGGTGCCGTCCGCCACGGGGGCCCAGACAAATTCGCAGGTGGGGATGATGCCGTCGTCGGCCACGTCCATGCCGAAAGCGTCTTCGCTGAAACGCACGATGTACTGGCCAGTCTTGCGGTTCAAGCCGACAAAACCCTTGAGCTGGTCGGCGGCCTGGCAGATGAATGTCGAAGTGGTGCGCATGGTAAACCTCATGGATGCGTCCCTCAGGACGTCTGATCAATGGTTTACACGCAGGGCAAGCGGACACAGGATTTAAGGTTTCCCTCTGCCGGGGAAACTGATGCGGCAAGGGTACTGCAAAGCAGCCTGGAAATGCGTGGGAAAAATCTTCTTTGCACAGTTTTATGTCGGTATGGCGATAGCGCCGACAGCGTTCAGTTGTTAAAAGATAGTTTTTGCACACACCGACGAAAGGATTTCGAGCATGCCTGTCACCTTCACCCGCACCGCCTTGATGCTGAGCCTGTTACTCGGCTTCGGCCAGACCCAAGCGTCCGAGGCCCCGAGCCCCAAGGCCCTGGCAACCCTCCAGGGCATTCCGCACCCCGCCGTGATCGCCCACCGCGGGGCCTCGTTCGACGCGCCGGAATCTACCGCTGCCGCCTACAAGCTGGCCCGCGACCTGGGCGCCGACTACCTGGAACTGGACCTGCAACGCAGCAAGGACGGCGTGTTGTTCGTCCTCCATGACGACAGCCTGCTGCGCACCACGGATGTCGCGGTCAAATTCCCCGAGCGTAAGGACAGCACCGCCAACGAATTCACCATGGCGGAGCTCAAGACCCTCGATGCCGGCAGTTGGTTCAACACTGCTTACCCGGACCGCGCGCGCCCTTCGTTCGCCGGCCTGAAGATCCTGACCCTCGATGAAGTGATCAATATCGCCGAGGGCAATCCGCAGCAAAAGCCCGGGCTGTACATCGAAACCAAGGAGCCGAAACTGTTCCCCGGCATCGAGCGCGACCTGAAGGACAAACTGCAGGACCGCGGTTGGCTGAGCCCGGCCGGGTCGAAACTGGCCAAGCGGGCCACGGGGGTCGGCCAGGGCAAGGGCAAAGTCGTCTTGCAGACCTTTGAAAAGAGCAGTCTCGAACTGCTGCACAAAGAAATGCCAAAGGTGCCGAAGATCCTGCTGTTGTGGGTGGGCGAAGGCAACATCGAGCCCAAATCCAAGGTGCCTTTTGCCGAGTCCGGCGAAACGGACAAGGCCGCCTATTACGCCAAGCAGGAACCCAAGGACAAGGCTGAATTCGAAAAATGGATTCAGTACGCCAAGGCCCAGGGCGCCATTGGTACTGGGCCATCCGCGGCGTTGACCCATGGCGGCAGCCAGAGTTACGCGGACCTGGTGCAGCCGTGGATGAACCAGTACACCCATGACCAGGGACTGCTGGTGCATGTCTACACCGTGGATGAAGCGGTGGACTTCAAGAAAGTGATGGATGCCGGTGTCGATGGCATCTTCACCAACCGTGCCAATGAGTTGCTCAAGTACTTCCAGCGACCCGAGACAGGCAGCGTGGCGCAACTATTGGAAAACAATGGCTACTGAGTCGCAAGACGGTTGCCAGGCAACTTGCTTCAGGTTTTTTCGAATTAAGGGTGAATTAAGTTGCCACAGTTAATCTGAGCTCACTTAAACGACTCACCCTTAACGACACCAAGGAAAGAACTCATGAAAACATTGACTGCCCTGTTTACCGCCGCTGCCCTGACCCTGACTGCTGGCCTGGCCCAGGCGGATGTTCGCGTCGATCAGATTCCTCAACTGATCAAGGAAGGCAAGATCAAGTCCCTTGAGTCGATGAACGCCGAAGCCCTGAAGTTGCACCCGGGCGCGACCATCACCGACACCGACCTGGATAACCACTTCAACGGTTATGAATATGAAGTCGAATTGAAAACCACCGACGGCAAAGAGTTTGATGTTGATTTCGATGCCACTACCGGCAAAGTCTTGAGCAACAAGCAAGACACTTGATCCATCAGCAAAAGAGCCGCGCAACCTTGGGGTTGCGCGGCTCTTTTGCGTTTATCAATACCTGTGGCGAACGACCGTCAGGCACTCAACCGCGCCGTCACTTCATTCAATTGTCCCGACAAACCGTGCAAATCCCGACTGGCGGCTTCGGTGCGCTGCACATTGTCCAGGTTAGTGCTGGCGATGCAGGTGATTTCCGTCAGGTTGCGGGAAATGTCTTCGGCCACGGAAGTCTGCTCTTCGGCTGCGGTGGCGATCTGGCGGTTCATGTCGCGAATCGCTTCGACAGCCTGGGTGATGCGTTCGAGCATCACACCGGCCTGGGTCACTTGCTCCACACTTTCTTCGCTGCGCGACTACCCACTCTCAATGGCGTGGGCCGCGTCCACCGCGCCCGTTTGTACAGTCTGGATAATCTGGTTGATCTCGATGATTGACGAAGCCGTACGCTGGGCCAGGCTGCGGACCTCATCGGCGACCACCGCGAAACCGCGCCCCGCCTCCCCGGCTCGCGCGGCTTCGATGGCAGCATTGAGGGCCAGCAGGTTGGTCTGTTCGGCGATCCCGCGGATCACCTCCAGCACCTTGCCGATGCGCCCGCTGTCGGTTTCCAACTGACGGATGACCGTGGCCGTGTTGGCGATCTCGCCGCGCATCCGGGTGATGGTGTGAATGGTCCCTTGCATGACCTTCTCGCCCTGCTGCGCCGATTGATCGGCGTCATCGGCCGCCCTTGCAGCGTCAGCCGCATGGCGGGCCACTTCCTGGGCCGTGGCGGACATTTCGTTCATCGCCGTTGCCACCTGATCGGTGCGTTCGAATTGCTCGCTGGTGCCCTGGCTCATCAGGCTGGCGATGGCATTGAGCTCACCGCTGGCACTGTCCAGTTCCGTGGCACTGCGTTGCAGGCGGGTAAAGGTTTCGGCAAGGAAATCGCGCAATGTGTTGGCCGCTACCGCCAGATTGCCCAACTCGTCCTGACGGTTGCTCGTCACACGCTCGGCGAAACGCCCATGGCTGAGTCGGGTCACGTAGTCGATAGGTTACGGATCGGTTGAACCAGGTTGCGATTGACCAGCCACAGGCTGAACAGCCCAATCAGCACGCCCGACACCAGCATGATCACGGTGCCCAGCATAATCGTGCGATCGGCGCCGGCACTGATCAGCGTCGATTGCTCGGTGCCCAGCTTGCGCAGCTCCACCACCAGCGCACTCATTTGCTCACTGGCCGCACGGTCCACGCCCTTGACCGCCGCATCGCCCGCCGCCGAATCACCACCGGAGGCGACAAATGCGTCACGGCCCTTTTGGTAGGCAGCGCCCAACTGACGATGTTCATCGCGCAGGGCCACGATGCGGGTCTTGATTGGCGCCGGTACACCTTCACGCCCGCTCAATTGGCCGAGGATGTCTTGGACCTCACGCTGACGCTCCTCGAACTGCTTCCAGTATTTATCCAGGTCCGCCGGCTGCTTGCCGCGCAGCAGGGCGAGAATCTGGGCTCGAAGGGATTTTTGTAGAATCATGGGGAGCAATCTCTAAGCAAGAGGAACAGGAACGATGTCCCGCCCCCATGTCCGCAACACACCGAATACGGGGGATATGTACACGACATCGGCCTGCCCGGGGCATTCTTGAAACTTGGCGACTGCCGGTAGCGCCAGCTTTGCGGTGCGGATGGAACTGTCACAAAACCATCAAGAAAGCTTGCGAAGATGGCGTTCAAGTGAACCTGTAGCCGCCACAGGCACTTCCCGCCAGCGAGACTTCATGAATCACAGCCTTGATCAAAGCCACCGTGATCCGGACCTGTTCGGCCTGCTTTACGGGTTCCGTTTCCGCCCCGGCGAACGCGGGCAGGAAATCGATTCGGCCCAGGCCTTACGGAGCCTGCAACACCCGCAAGACTCGGATGAGTTCCTCTGGCTGCACCTGAACCTGGCCCACGCTGCGTGCGAGCGCTGGATGAAAGGTCACCTGGCCCTGCCCCAGGAATTTTTCGAAGCCTTGCACGAAGGCTCGCGCTCGACCCGCATCGAGCATGTCGACTCGGCGTTGCTGGCCGTGGTGAACGATGTCGTGTTCAACCTCAGCAACATGGTCTCCTCGGATGTCTCCACATTGTGGGTTTGCGTGCACAGCCGATTGATCGTCAGCGCGCGCCTGCAACCCTTGCATTCGGTCGACAAGCTGCGCTCGTCGGTGAAGGCCGGCGAGTGCTTTCGCTCGCCAGTGGAATTGCTCGTGCACTTGCTGCGCGACCAGGGCGAAGTGCTGACCCAGATCGTGCGCAAGACCAGCCTGAGCGTCGACCAGGTCGAAGATCAATTGCTGTCCTCGCGGCTGTCCACCAACCGCGCCGAGCTGGGCAGCAACCGCCGGGTGCTGGTGCGCTTGCAGCGCTTGCTGGCCCTGGAGCCGGGTTCATTGCTACGTCTGCTCAACCGCCCACCGCAATGGTTGCAGAAAGAAGACGTCAAGGAGCTGCGCAAATCCACCGAGGAATTCGCCCTGATCATCAACGACCTCACCGCGTTGAGTGAACGGATCAAGTTGCTCCAGGAAGAAATCGCCGCCAATCTCAACGAACAAAGCAACCGCACCCTGTTCACCCTGACGGTGGTCACGGTATTGGCGTTGCCCATCAACATCATTGCCGGTTTCTTTGGCATGAACGTCGGTGGCGTGCCGCTTGCCAGCGATCCCGAAGGCTTCTGGATCCTGGTGGCACTGGTGGCAACCTTCACGCTGATTGCCGGCCGCTGGGCATTTCGCAAGCGAGGTGACTATTGAACATGACGTGTCTAGACAATCCCTTTTGTCGGCCCGACGGGATTTAAAAGTCTTTTTGTCATTTCTCCTGCTGTATCCTGCCCAGGCTTTGTAAAAGCGCGGATCTACCAGATCTATCCACAGACCTTGCGAGGAGCGCGATATGCACGAGATCCCTAATCTCCCCTTCCCAAGCCTGCACGACACTGAGCAGACGACCACGCTACAAGCCGGGGGGCAAGCAGATGCCCAGCAACCCGAGCCAAAAGAAGCCGCTGAACGCCGCCAGGCCGACAGCGAAGACTGATTGACCCGCACCACCAGACCGTGTGGAAAGCGCTAAGATGCGCTTTCCACACCGCCTGAATCCCGAGCCCTCCATGACCGATGACACCCCTCCATTCAGCGAAGCCCAGGCCAGCGTGCTGATCGGCACTGCCGAAAAAATGGTCGAGATCTGGACCCGCCTTCCTGCCGAGAAACGAGCGGCCCTGCTGGCGCGCTTTGGCAGCGAAGAAAACGCCATCGCCGCACTGGTTACCACACGCCTGGTCAGCGGTGAGAACGGCAACTGAACCACCATTGGGCAAATAGTTTTACTTTTCCCCGCCCTGACCCCACGGTCGCCGTTATCATAAGCAGCCTACCTATCCTGCTGCTCCGTGGACCTTTACCCCATGTCAGATTCCCAGCGCCCCCTGGCGGTCACGCTGCAAGTCGTTTCCATCGTCCTGTTCACCTTCATCGGCTAC
This sequence comes from Pseudomonas sp. NFACC16-2, assembly GCF_900119205.1. Taxonomy (NCBI): domain Bacteria; kingdom Pseudomonadati; phylum Pseudomonadota; class Gammaproteobacteria; order Pseudomonadales; family Pseudomonadaceae; genus Pseudomonas; species Pseudomonas sp. NFACC16-2. Next base: position 15,934 of record NZ_FPIX01000047.1, read on the forward strand.
CTGAATATCGGCATTCCCCTGGCCGTGCTGCCCGGGTTCGTCCACGGCGAACTGGGCTTCGGCGCGGTGATCGCCGGGTTGGTGATCAGCGTGCAATACCTGGCCACCCTGCTCAGTCGTCCTTACGCCGGGCGAATCATCGATAACCTGGGGAGCAAGCGCGCGGTGATGTTCGGCCTCGCCGGCTGCGGGCTGAGCGGTGTGTTCATGCTGGTCTCTGCCTGGACGCCCCACCTGCCCACGTTCAGCCTGATCAGCCTGCTGATCGGTCGTCTGGTGCTCGGCAGCGCGGAAAGCCTGGTGGGCTCCGGTTCGATTGGCTGGGGCATCGGCCGGGTCGGCGCGGCGAATACCGCCAAGGTGATTTCCTGGAACGGTATCGCCAGTTACGGCGCGCTGGCGATCGGCGCACCGCTGGGGGTGTGGCTGGTCAATGCGCTGGGGCTGTGGAGCATGGGCGTGAGCATTATCTTGCTCGGTTTGCTGGGGTTGGCATTGGCCTGGCGCAAAACTGCCGCGCCCATCGTCACAGGCGAACGCCTGCCGTTCATGCACGTGCTGGGGCGCGTCCTGCCGCACGGCTGCGGCCTGGCCCTGGGTTCCATCGGGTTTGGCACCATCGCCACGTTCATCACCCTGTATTACGCAACCCAGCATTGGGACAACGCGGTGTTGTGCCTGAGCCTGTTCGGCGCCAGCTTCATCGGCGCGCGCTTGCTCTTTGGCAATCTGATCAACCGCCTGGGCGGCTTCCGCGTCGCCATTGCCTGCCTGTCGGTGGAAACCCTGGGCCTGTTGCTGTTGTGGCTCGCACCGGATGCCCACTGGGCCCTGGCGGGCGCGGCGTTGAGCGGTTTCGGCTTCTCCCTGGTGTTTCCGGCGCTGGGCGTGGAAGCGGTCAACCTCGTGCCGGCCTCCAGCCGTGGGGCGGCGGTGGGGGCTTATTCACTGTTCATTGATTTGTCGCTGGGGATCACCGGACCGCTGGCCGGTGCGATTGCTGCGGGCTTCGGCTTTGCCTCGATCTTTCTGTTCGCCGCATTCGCGGCCCTGGGCGGGTTGGCATTGAGCGTCTATCTGTACCGACAGGCGCCGAGGCATCGCCAGGAGCGGGAGAAAAGCTAGAAGTCCACCTTGCCGCGACCGGCCTTGATCGAGCCGCGCTTGGTCTTGGATTCCAGGCGACGCTTTTTCGAACCCAGGGTCGGTTTGGTCGGACGGCGCTTCTTCTCGACCTTGGTGGCGCTGAGGATCAGCTCGAGCAGGCGCTCCAGGGCATCGGCCCGATTCTGTTCCTGGGTGCGGTACTGCTGGGCCTTGATGATCAACACACCGTCGCTGGTAATGCGACTGTCGCGCAGGGCCAGCAGCCGCTCCTTGTAGAACTCGGGCAGCGACGAGGCCGGAATGTCGAAGCGCAAATGCACGGCACTGGAGACCTTGTTGACGTTCTGCCCCCCAGCCCCCTGGGCGCGGATGGCCGTCAGCTCGATCTCGGCGTCCGGGATGTGCACGGTGTTGGAAATCGCCAGCATGGGAAAGGGTCCGGTATCAGGCCCCACAGGATACCGCGAATACTCCAGACAACGCTCCCACAGGGGGAGGTGTGAGCCTGAAACGACAAACCGGCACTTGGCCTAATGCGGTTCATTCAAGAAAAATGATGGACCTGTGGCGAGGGAGCTTGCTCCCGTTCGGCTGCGAAGCAGTCGTAAACTGGCGGGTGCGGTGCGTCTGATGCTCCGCCTCTGGCTGGTTTTGGGGCCGCTTCGCGGCCCAGCGGGAGCAAGCTCCCTCGCCACGGGTTTGTCGATTGCCTTGAGTGAACAGCATTACGGCACTTGGCCGGGCTTGTTGTATTTTCAGGATGGGTTACTTGGCTGCAGCCGCCACAGCCAGTTCCTGCCGCGCACTGCGCTTGTTCTTGATCCAATAGCACACGGCCATGAACACCACCCACACCGGAATCGCATAGACCGATACCTGGATGCCCGGGATCAGCAACATCACGCCCAGGATGAACACCACGAACGCCAGGCAGATGTAGTTGCCGTACGGGTACCACAGCGCCTTGAACAGCGGTGTCTGATGGGTCTGGTTCATGTGCTGGCGGAATTTGAAGTGCGAGTAGCTGATCATCGCCCAGTTGATCACCAGGGTCGCGACCACCAGCGACATCAGCAACTCCAGCGCATGTTGCGGGATCAGGTAATTCAACAGCACCGCCACCAGCGTGACCGCCGCCGACGCGAGGATCGAACGCACCGGCACGCCGCGCTTGTCGATCTTGGACAAGACCTTGGGCGCATCGCCCTGCTCGGCCATGCCCAGCAACATACGGCTGTTGCAATAGGTGCCGCTGTTGTACACCGACAGCGCGGCGGTCAGCACCACGAAGTTGAGGATATGCGCCGCGGTGTTGCTGCCCAGCATCGAGAACACCTGCACGAACGGGCTGCCGCTGTAGGCATCGCCGGAGGCGTTGAGGGTGCTCAGCAGGCTGTCCCAAGGCGTCAGGGACAGCAGCACCACGAGGGCGCCGATGTAGAAAATCAGGATCCGGTAGATCACCTGGTTAATGGCCTTGGGGATCACGGTTTTCGGTTTGTCGGCCTCAGCGGCGGTGAAACCGAGCATTTCCAGGCCACCAAAGGAGAACATGATGATCGCCATGGCCATCACCAGGCCGCTGACGCCGTTGGGGAAAAACCCACCGTGGGACCACAGGTTGGTCACCGACGCTTGCGGGCCGCCGTGGCCACTGACCAGCAAATAGCTGCCCAGGGCAATCATGCCGACAATCGCCACGACCTTGATGATCGCGAACCAGAACTCGGCCTCGCCGAAGACTTTGACGTTGGCCAGGTTGATCGCGTTGATCAGGATGAAAAACGCCGCCGCCGACACCCAGGTCGGGATATCCGGCGCCCAGTAATGGATGTACTTGCCCACCGCGGTCAGTTCGGACATGCCCACCAGGATGTAGAGAATCCAGCAGTTCCAACCCGACAGGAACCCGGCGAAACCGCCCCAGTACTTGTGGGCGAAGTGGCTGAAGGACCCGGCGACGGGCTCTTCGACGATCATTTCGCCCAACTGGCGCATGATCATGAAGGCAATGAAGCCGCAGATGGCGTAGCCAAGGATCATCGACGGGCCGGCTGATTTCAGCACCCCCGCCGAGCCGAGGAACAGGCCAGTGCCGATCGCGCCACCGAGGGCGATCAGTTGAATGTGGCGATTTTTCAGGCCGCGTTTCAGCTCGCCCGAATGCGAGTTTTGTCCACTCATGAAAAGGGTCTCACGCAAGGTTTGATGATGTTCGTTAGACGTTGCCGCTCGAATCGGATCTCAAGCAGCGCCGATCAAACCCCAGCGCAGGCACCAGGAATTCAGCGTTCTTACAACGGTCATGCGTCACCTGTTTGTTTTTATCTGTGACGAAATCGAACCCGACACGCTTGTGGCGTGGCGGAGTGAACAAGGCGGATAACCTTGAAAGTGCGTGGGTACGCGAAGGGTCACAGTAAAACGCGGCGCATTGTACACCGCTGACCCCCTGCTGCCAGACACCACCGGATCAGCGTGTCGTTTGCCGGGATTGCATGGGTCCGCCCCGGACGTGCCGGGCGGCTGCAAAAAAGTGTCCAGGCCCTTGCGAGCCCCTGAAGGGTGTAGCGCTAAAAACGCTACGACGGGAGAAATGCACTTGAGCTGCGGCGTTCATTGCGCCTCCTTCTTGTTATTCACCTGCACGACAGGCATGGGGCGCATCTCACCCTGCCCATCGATTCGAAACAAGCGGGCCAGAGCTTTGGAAACCCCTGCAGGGCGGGGCTTACGGAAGTTTTTTCTTACGCTTTGGGAAAACGACGTTTCAGCCCCTCTCGGCAGGCCGTTTTCGTCAATATTTCTTTACAACCCGTCACGCAAACTTTCCAAGTAGGAAATTTCCGTAGGCTGACTGCAAATTGACGGTAGGTAGCTACCTATTTAAAAAAACACCCAGGCGGCTGTTTTTGAATGAGTAATGTTGTCGTCAAAAATGGAACAAAAAGTTCAAACGAAAAAAATAAATTATTTTTTTGCAATACAAAAAACCCTCGACTAGGTTTTCAGCGACTTGCCAAGGCATCGTGCCGACAAGTTCTGCGGTGCCCTCGCTGGCCTGTTTCCACTCGCCGAAGCGAGCCGCTGATTTGCGTAAAAGTCATCTAGGAGATTCACTATGCAAGCATTGGACAAAGACTTGGAAACCGAACTGCAACTGGACGAATGGTTTGAAGCCCCAACCCATGAAGCCGCGGTTGAAATGATGCAGGCCGATGCCGTTGTTCCATTCGGCACGGCGATGTGGCCTCTGTAGGCACCGCCCGGCGGAGGCGATCCGGCCGGTCGACTCCGCCACTTTTGCCGGTTGTCAGGGACGTTTAATGAACTGTCAGGGAAGAATAAGCATGGACACGCAACGAGCCATCTCACATTTCCTTTACTACCTCGAACACCATCCCGCCCTGGCCGGCATCCAGCCCGCCAAGGTGTTGCTCGGCCATACCGCTGACTACGAAGCGCTGACCGGCGCCATCGCCGAACAGGCGGGCAGCGGCTCGCCTTTCCGGTTCAGTGCCATGCGCCTGGACCTCGAACCCACGGAGCGCCTGTCCAAGGCCATTGCCGACAGCGATCTGTATATTTTCTTCTACGACTCCTCCACCCTGCCCAACCCTCGTCCCGACGGCCCGGACTTTGTCCGCGCACTGCAAGGCGTGATGGCCGACAACTGGAAGAAATCGCTGCTGTTCAAGGACTACGGCGACTACTTCTACGACACCTTCAGCGTGATTCCCCAGCGTATCGCCGGGCTCAACAGTCACCTGATCCGACGCATGTCCCAGGCGACGACCCTGAGTTTCCAGGATGACCACGGCTCATATTTCGATACAGCCCTGGGCGGCGTGAAGAAGTGGACCGACATCAACGGCCTCGGCAACTACGATCTGGCGCCCGGCGAAATCGCCACCCACAGCGACACCATCAATGGCCGGGTGAATTTCGTCGGCACCTTCCTGGGCACCATCCCGTTCGCCCGCAAGTACGGTGTGCTGCAATCGCCGCTGGAGCTGTGGATCGAAGACTCCACCATCCAGAAAATCGCCACCGACGTACCGGGCCTGGAGCACGACTTCAACAAGTACCTGGACGCCAACCCGTCCAATCGCCGCATCGAGGAACTGGGCATCGGCACCAATGAAGGGATCAAGAGCCTTTATGCTCGCAACGCCGGTTTCGAGGAGCGCCATTGCGGCCTGCACCTGGGACTCGGTGGCGGGGCCAAGGGCAGCCATCACCTGGACCTGATTTTCGAGAGCGGCGTGTTGGCCCTGGATAACGAGCCGATGTTTGATGGGCGGTTTGTGCTTTAGGGGCAGTTGCAAGCGGCGAGCTTCAAGCGGCAAGAAAAAGCGAGCAGCCTCTGGATCGTGGTGTGGAGCTGCTCGCGAAGACGGCCGCACCGGCAGCGCATCAATAACGCCAGACACAAAAACGGCAACCTAGTGGTTGCCGTTTTTTCTTGCAGCTTGCAGCTAGAAGCTCACAGCTGCCTCACTCCGGCTTACGACGCCCGAACCCCGGACGCTGTCCCGAACCTGCCGGTGCACCACGGCGCTTGCCCGATGGCGCATCGCGATCGGCCAGGACGATACCCGGGCGCTTTTTCGGCGCGGGCTTGGCCGGACGCTTGGTGTCGGCCGGGCGATCGGCGACTGGCGTACCGCGGCCAGCCGGAGCACCGCGCCCCTCACCACGTTCAGTCCGACCATTGGCCGGACGCGGCGTGCGTGGGCCACGCTCACCGTCCTGGCGAGGTGCAGGCTTGCGGGCCGGGCGTTCGCCTTCGATCTGCGGCTCGCGTGAAGGACGCGGCCCCGCCGGTGCGCCTTCGGCAGCCGGACGCAGCGTACGCACGCGCTCGGTCTTGCCCATCGGGCGCGAGGATTTACGCTGCATCCGCTCCAGCTTGTCCTTGCTCTTGGCGGTCATCTGCGGCATTGCCACCGGCTTGAGGCCCACTTCGGCGGCCAGGATGTCGACTTCGTACTGGCTCATTTCGCGCCAGCGGCCCATCGGCAGGTCGGAATTGAGAAACACCGGACCGAAGCGCACGCGCTTGAGGCGGCTGACCACCAACCCCTGGGATTCCCACAGACGCCGCACTTCACGGTTGCGGCCTTCCATCACCACGCAGTGGTACCAGTGGTTGAAGCCTTCACCGCCGGGCGCCTGCTTGATGTCGGTGAAACGCGCCGGGCCGTCTTCCAGCACCACGCCAGCCTTGAGGCGCTCGATCATCTCGTCATCGACTTCGCCACGCACACGCACGGCGTATTCGCGGTCCATCTCGTAGGACGGGTGCATCAAGCGGTTGGCCAGCTCACCGTCGGTGGTGAACATCAGCAAACCGGTGGTGTTGATGTCCAGGCGCCCGATATTGATCCAGCGGCCTTCTTTGGGACGCGGCATCTTGTCGAACACCGTCGGACGGCCTTCCGGGTCGTCACGGGTGCAGATCTCGCCGTCGGGTTTGTTGTACATGATCACGCGGCGCACCGTTTCGGCGGCCTCTTCGCGCTTGATCACCTTGCCATCGATGGTGATGGCGTCGTGCATGTCGACACGCAGGCCCAAGGTGGCATCTTTGCCATTGACCTTGATCCGGCCCTGGCTGATCCAGGCTTCCACGTCACGGCGCGAACCGACGCCGATACGGGCGAGGACTTTTTGCAGCTTCTCGCCTGCTGGGCCGATTTCCTGGCTGTCGTTCTGGTCTTGGTCTTTCATTCTGGGCACCTCCCGGTGTGGTCGAGCCAGGCTTGGCCTGACGCTTTGAAAACGGGTCTTCGACGAAGGGATCGCCAAAGGGTCGCGAATCATACGCCTGTTGACGCGATTGCGCATCTGAGACTAGCTGAACAACCCAGGCTCAGCGCTTTTTCCGTCGACCGGTGGCTGAAGGCCCCTGTGGGAGCCGCGTTCCAACCCAGTTGAATCAATCGTCGAACTGGCGCCGTTCGTTTTCGATCGCTTCGGCCAGGGCGCGGGCTTCGGCTTCCTCGTCGCTCAGTTCGGGTTCCGGCGGTTGGAGGGCGGCGACGGCGGCCAGCAGTTTTTCCCGGGCTTCGGCAACGCCGAGGATGTCTTCTTCCGGCTCAGGCTCAGGCTCAGGTTCAGGTTCAGGTTCAGGCTCCGACTCGCTGTCGGGCTCCGGCAACTCATCCGTCCCGCCCGGCCCCTCACGCAGCAGGTCATCGAAATCGGTCTTCAAGCCCTCCTCCATGGTGTCCAGCTCCAGCAACAACGAATGGAAACTGGTCTCTTCCTTCGGCTCCTCAGGCTCGGCGCTGGCATCCGCCAGTTCCTGCAAGCCCTGGGGCACCGGCACGTCGTCGAACTCCAGCATCGGTTCGGGTTCCAGCTCCCGCAGTTCGGCCAGCGGCGGCAGGTCATCCAGGTTCTTCAAGTTGAAGTGATCGAGAAAGGCCTTGGTGGTGGCGAACATCGCCGGTTTGCCGGGCACATCGCGATAGCCAACGACGCGGATCCACTCGCGCTCCAACAGCGTCTTGACGATATGGCTGTTGACTGCCACGCCGCGCACATCTTCGATCTCGCCCCGGGTGATCGGTTGACGATAGGCAATCAATGCCATGGTTTCGAGCATGGCGCGAGAGTAGCGCTGCGGCCGCTCCTCCCACAGGCGCCCGACCCATGGCGCGAACTTCTCGCGGATCTGCAGGCGATAACCGGACGCCACTTCCTTGAGCTCGAAGGCCCGCCCCTCGCAGGATTTGCCCAACAGTGTCAGGGCTTTCTTGAATACGGCCGGCTCAGGTCGTTCGCCTTCTTCGAAGAGTTCGAACAGGCGCTCCATCGATTGCGGCTTTCCCGAGGCCAACAGGAAAGCTTCAAGCAAGGGGGCCAGCTCGCGGGGTTCAATCAGATTCATTGATTTGCTCGTTATTCGGCTCGTGCCCGCACATGGATCGCTGCGAACGGCTCATTCTGTACCAGCTCGACCAAGGATTCCTTGACCAATTCCAAGACCGCCATAAACGTCACAACGACCCCCAGGCGCCCTTCCTCGGCAGTGAACAGCTCGACGAACGGCACAAAACCGCCGCCCTTGAGCCGCTCCAGCACATCGCTCATGCGCTCGCGGGTGGACAGCGCTTCGCGGCTGACCTGATGACTTTCAAACATATCGCCCCGGCGCAGGACCTCAGCCATGGACATCAGCAACTCTTCCAGGCTCACATCCGGCAGCAACTTGCGCGCCCGCGCCTCGGGGGCATCGAGCTTGGGCACCACCACATCGCGCCCGACCCGGTTCAAACCATCGAGGCCTTCGGCTGCGACCTTGAAGCGTTCGTACTCCTGCAAACGACGGATCAGCTCGGCCCGCGGGTCGTCTTCTTCCTCTTCGACCTCAGCCGAGCGCGGCAGCAGCATCCGCGACTTGATTTCGGCCAGCATCGCGGCCATCACCAGGTACTCGGCCGCCAGTTCCAGGCGCACCGACTGCATCAACTCGACGTAGCCCATGTACTGGCGGGTGATTTCCGCCACGGGGATGTCGAGGATGTTGATGTTCTGTTTGCGAATCAGGTACAGCAGCAGGTCAAGCGGGCCCTCGAAGGCTTCGAGGAACACTTCCAGCGCATCCGGCGGAATGTACAGGTCCAGGGGCATTTCCATGACCGCCTGGCCATAGACCATGGCGAACGGCAGCTCCTGCTGCGCGCCGGCCTGGCTGTCTGTACGCTCCACGGCGGTTTCCACGGCGGACATTCAGGCCTCGACCATGAACGGCGTCGGATCGCCACAACCGACGCGCACCACCTGGGGCTCGCCATCGGCCAGGTTGATCACCGTGGACGCCGACATACCGCCGAAACCGCCGTCGATGATCAGGTCCACCTGGTGCTCGAGGATCTGGCGCATCTCATAGGGATCGGTCAATGGATCGGTCTCGCCGGGCATGATCAGCGTCACGCTCATCAGCGGCTCACCCAGTTCCGCCAGCAGCGCCAGGGCAATGGGATGGCTTGGCACCCGCAGGCCGATGGTGCGCTTTTTCGGGTGCAGCAACAGCCGCGGGACTTCCCGCGTGGCATTGAGAATAAAGGTGTATGGCCCCGGCAAATGCGCCTTGAGCAGGCGGAAGGTGCCGGTGTCGATCTTGGCGAACAGGCCCAACTGCGACAGGTCGCTGCAGATGAGCGCGAAGTTGTGCTTGTCGTCCAGTTGACGCAGGCGTCTGACACGCTCCACGGCATTCTTGTCGCCGATCTGGCAACCAATGGCATAGGACGAGTCGGTGGGATAGACCACCACACCACCGCTACGAATAATCTCCACGGCCTGTTTGATCAGGCGCGGTTGCGGGTTTTCCGGATGAATCTGGAAAAATTGACTCACGTGTTCTACCTGTTCAGACGGCGGCGGTAACGGGATCATGTTTGAATCTACACCATAGTGGTGGCAGATCTTCCGGCAACGGGCGGTACTCGCCAATCTCGGACCAGCCCCCAGGGCCATGGAAATCACTGCCGGCGGTGACCAGCAGGCCGAACTCACGGGCCAGGATCGCCAGGCTGCCGACCTGCTCGGCAGGCTGATGGCCGTTGACCACCTCAATGGCATGGCCCCCCGCTTGAATATAGTCGGCGACCAGGCGACGGCGCTTGCTGCGAGTGAAATCATAGTGCCATGGATGCGCCAGGCTGACCCAGGCGCCCGCGGCCCGCAGGGTCTGGACGGTTTCTTCCAGGGTCGGCCAATGCTGCTTGACGTCCCCCAGCTTGCCGGCACCCAACCATTTGCGGAACGCTTCGGCGCGATCCTTGACGAACCCTTCGCGCACCATCCAGTCGGCAAAGTGTGGCCGGGCCGGTGCGTTGCCGCTGTCGCCCAGTTCCTGCTGGATCTGCCGGGCGCCGTCCTGCGCACCGGGCATGCCCTTGAGGGCCAGTTTGCGGCTGATCTCTTCGGACCGCAGCCAGCGCCCGTCGCGCAGTTGTGCGATGGCCTGGACCAGCGCCGGCGCATTCACATCGAAACCATAGCCCAGCACATGGATGGTCGCCCCGCCCCAGGTACACGACAACTCGACCCCGTTGACCAGCTGCATGCCCAGCGCGGTGGCGGCGCTGCGGGCCTCGTCGAGGCCTTCAAGGGTGTCGTGATCGGTCAGGGCCAGGACTCGCACGCCGTGCTCGAACGCCCGCGCCACCAGAACCGCAGGCGCCAGGGCGCCATCGGAGGCCGTGCTATGGCAGTGCAAATCAACATTCACGAGAGTTTGTTACCTCAAATCAGCTGGCCCTATCGCGGCCAAGGATGTTTGTTATTATGCCGCCACATCCTGCTTCTGGCTGCCACTGTGAAACAATTCATCGACTTCATCCCGCTCCTGCTGTTTTTCATCGTCTACAAACTTGATCCCCGGGCCGTCGACTTCGCCGGTCATTCCTTGACTGTAGGCGGTATTTACAGCGCCACCGCGGTGCTGATCATCAGCTCCCTGGTGGTCTACGGCGCATTGTTCGTGTCCCAGCGCAAACTGGAGAAGAGCCAGTGGCTGACCCTGATCGCCTGCCTCGTGTTCGGCAGCCTGACCCTGGCGTTCCACAGCGAAACCTTCCTCAAATGGAAGGCCCCGGTGGTCAACTGGTTGTTCGCCCTCGCCTTCATCGGCAGCCACTTTGTCGGTGACCGCTTGCTGATCAAGCGCATCATGGGCCATGCCATCAACCTGCCGGAACTGATCTGGATCCGGCTGAACATCGCCTGGATCGCGTTCTTCCTGTTCTGCGGCGCCGCCAACCTGTTCGTTGCGTTCACGTTCCAGGACTACTGGGTCGACTTCAAGGTCTTCGGTAGCCTGGGCTTGACGCTGTTGTTCCTGATTGGCCAGGGTATCTACCTGTCCCGTCATCTGCATGATGCCGACCCCACCACGCCAAAAACCGAGGACTGACATGCTCTACGCAATCATTGCTACCGACGTCGCCAACTCCCTGGAAAAACGCCAGGCCGCTCGTCCCGCGCACCTGGAGCGCCTGCAAAAACTCCAGGACGAAGGCCGCGTAGTGCTGGCTGGACCGCATCCGGCGGTGGACAGCAATGACCCGGGCGCCGCGGGCTTCAGTGGCAGCCTGATGGTGGTCGAATTCGACTCGCTTTCCGCTGCGCAGCAATGGGCCGAGGCCGATCCGTTCGTTGCGGCCGGCGTCTATGCCAATGTCGTGGTCAAGCCATTCAAGCAAGTCATGCCGTAATGCCCCTGGCGCGATGAGCCTTCGCGGCTCATTGCTTTCAATTGCTCATTGTTCTCGTTTGCCTGCCGACAACCTGTCTAATCTCGATTGGAATTCAGGAGTTGCAATGCGCAAAGGTCCGTTGTGCCTGTTATTGGTCACGTTGGCGATCGGGGCACCCGCCCATGGCGAGGAGAACACCGAGGGCAGTCATTCGACGCCTTTGTCCCTGAGTGCCGGCAGCCAGATCGCCGAACTGCAGCAACGCTTGAAAGACAGCGAACGCCAGCGCGAAGAACTGAGCAAGCAATTGCAAAACGCTGACAGCGAACGCGAGAGCGCATTGCTGGCCCGGTTGCGCCAGGAGAACCAGCGCCTGAAGCTGCAACTCAAGGAAGCCCAGGCCAGCCCCCTGCCACGCCTGTTGACCGATCAACAGCAATGGTTTGTCATTGGTGCCGGGGTAGCGCTATTGGCCCTGCTGTGCGGTATCTTTGCCAGCGGTGGACGTAGACAACGTCGGCAATGGCTAAATTGAGTGAGTCATGAGCGAGCTGTTACTGATAGACGATGACCAGGAGCTGTGCGAGCTCCTCGTAAGCTGGTTGAGCCAGGAAGGTTTTCAGGTCCGGGCCTGTCACGATGGCCAAAGTGCCCGCAAGGCCCTGGCCGAAACCGCCCCGGCAGCCGTGGTACTGGACGTGATGCTGCCCGACGGCAGTGGCCTGGAACTGCTCAAGCAATTGCGCAGCGATCACCCGGAGCTGCCGGTGCTGATGCTGTCGGCCCGGGGTGAACCGCTGGACCGTATCCTCGGCCTGGAACTGGGCGCCGATGATTACCTGGCCAAGCCCTGCGACCCACGCGAACTGACCGCCCGCCTGCGCGCCGTGCTACGGCGCAGCCACCCGACGGCCGTGTCCACCCAGATCGAACTGGGTGACCTGACTTTCAGCCCGGTGCGTGGCGTGGTCAGCATCGATGAACAGGAACAGGCCCTCACTATTTCCGAAAGCCGCCTGCTCGAAGCGCTGCTCAAGCAGCCGGGCGAGCCGCTGGACAAACAGGAACTGGCGCAGATCGCCCTGGGCCGCAAGCTGACCCTGTACGACCGCAGCCTCGATATGCACGTGAGCAACCTGCGCAAGAAGATCGGCCCCCACCCCGACGGCCGCCCGCGCATCGTGGCGCTGCGTAGCCGGGGTTATTACTACAGCCTCTAAGCACTGCACCGATGCCTTGCTTGGACTGGGGGACATGATCCCTTTGTGGCGAGGGGATTTATCCCCGTTGGGGTGCGAAGCGCCCCCAAGTCAGTTTGCCCATTGGTGTATCAGATAACACCAAGGGGGGGCCGCTGCGCGGCCCAACGGGGATAAATCCCCTCGCCACAGATGATCTGCCTGCCACATCTTTTGCTTCGACGGTTTTGTAAGCCCGCCACCAAAACCTCTTTACCCAAGCTTTACCCACCCCTGACCGCCGCTGACCTTGATCTCCGTAATCTGCACTCATCCGGAACTGACCGGGAATGAGACAAGGAGACACACCATGCGCAAGACCCTTATCGCTCTGATGTTCGCTGCTGCCCTGCCGACCGTCGCCATGGCCATGCCTGGAGACGCCGGCCCGATGGGTCCGATGGATGGCCCGCGCCACGGCGGCATGATGCATGACAAAGGTCCCTTCAGCGATCTGGACCTGAGCCGCGAACAGCGCCAGCAGATTCGCCGGATCATGGGCGAACAGCGCCACGAACAACGCGAACTGGTAGACAAGTACCTGGCCAAGCTGTCGCCAGCCGACCAGAAAGCCATGCAAGACGAAATGCAAGCCCGGCATCAGAAGATCGATGCCCAGATCCGCGGGCTGCTGAAGCCTGAGCAGCAGAAAGAGTTCGACGCGATCCAGAAGAAACAGGCCGAGCGTCGCGCCGAGTGGGCTGAGTTCAAGGCCTGGAAAGCGCAACAGCCGCAAAAAGCGCAATAATGCACTGAAGCCCCCAGCCCAACGGCAAGTCGCCGTTGGGCTTTCTTTGTTTTCGAGGATTTACCGTGCGTTCATTGTTCTGGCGCATCCTGGCCAGTTTCTGGCTGGCCATCGCTCTGGTTGCAGGACTCTCGCTCCTGATGGGCCACATGCTCAATCAAGACGCCTGGATCCTCAGCCGCCATCCGGGTCTCAACACCCTGCCCGAAGAGTGGACGCAAACCTACGAAAGCCAGGGCGAGGACGCCGCGCAGGACATCCTGCAACAGCGCAAGCGTCAGTATCACATCGACGTCCAAGTGTTCAATGAAAGCGGCGACCCCGTGGTGCGCGGCACCTTCCCACATCGCGCCGCGGCCTTCGAGGCCCGGCAGAACAACAACGAGCGTCGCCTGCCCTGGCGACGACTGACCGACGAATTCACCAGCGCCAAAACCGGCGACACGTATCTGTTCATCTACCGCATCCCCCATCCCGAACTGGACGCCTGGCACCGCGACAGCCTGCTCTGGCCCATCAGTGCGCTGGGGATCGCGCTGGTGGTGCTGACCTTGTTCAGCCTGTTGGTGACGCTTTCCATCACTCGCCCGCTGAGTCGCCTGCGTGGTGCGGTGCATGACTTGGGCCAGGCCGCCTATCAACAGAACAGCCTCGCCAAGCTGGCCAACCGGCGGGATGAGTTCGGCGTACTGGCCACTGACTTCAACCGCATGGGCGCGCGCCTGCAAAGCTTGATCACCAGCCAGCGACAACTGCTGCGCGACGTGTCCCACGAACTGCGCTCGCCCCTGGCCCGGCTGCGCATTGCCTTGGCCTTGGCTGAACGGGCCAGCCCCGAGGAGCGGGAAAGGCTCTGGCCACGCCTGACCCGCGAATGCGATCGCCTGGAAGCGCTGATCAGTGAAATCCTGGTGTTGGCCCGGGTCGATGCCGACAACGCCAGCGCCGAAGAGGTGGAACTCAACGGTTTGCTCGTCACCCTGCAAAAAGATGCGCAACTGGCCTCACCGGAACAAACCGTGCAGCTCGAAACCGAGGCGGACCTGACCCTCAAGGGCTGGCCGACCATGATCGAGCGAGCAGTGGACAACCTGCTGCGCAACGCCCAGCGCTTCAATCCGGCCGGGCAATCGATCGAGATGCACGCGATGCGCCAGGGTGAACGGATCCTGATCAGCGTGCGCGACCACGGGCCAGGCGTGGAGGCCGCACACCTGGGACAATTGGGCGAGCCGTTCTACCGCGCGCCCGGCCAGACCGCCGCCGGCCATGGCCTGGGCCTGGCCATCGCGCGCCGTGCCGCCGAACGCCACGGCGGTGCGCTGGTGTTGGGCAACCATCCCGAAGGTGGTTTCATTGCAACACTGGAACTGCCGCTGGTGCCGGGGGCTGTTGTCCAGCCGTAATCTTCATCTAACTGGTAGGACCGGGCACATGGTAGATCTGTGGCGAGGGGATTTATCCCCGCTGGGCTGCGAAGCGGCCCCTGAGCCGCCTGATAGGACGTGGGGACCGTCACATTTTTGGGGGCGCTACGCGCCCCAACGGGGATAAATCCCCTCGCCACAATGGATCAAACTACGCCTCAAACCAAACGATAATTCCTCTTATTCAAACTCCCCGGCCCTGTTAGACTTTGCGCCCTCGTTTTCACTCATCTCCCAGGACGCCCGATGCCGTCGTTGCCTCTTCGTTTATGTGCGCTGTTCATGGCCCTGGGCCTGAGCGCCTGCGATGATGCCCCGCGCTTTACCCAGGCCGAACCGGGTGAAGCCCGGTCCGGTGGTGCCGCGACAGTACGCAAGACGGACCAGAACGCCTTTTCCCTGCCCTCGGCCAACCTGCCGCCCTCACGGCGCGTGGATTTCAGCGTCGGCAACAGTTTCTTCCGCAGCCCCTGGGTGATCGCCCCCTCGACCACCACCGCTCGCGACGGCCTCGGGCCCTTGTTCAACACCAACGCCTGCCAGAACTGCCACATCAAGGACGGCCGCGGCCACCCACCTGCGCCGGACGCGACCACCGCGGTATCGATGCTGGTACGCCTGTCGATCCCCGACACACCGCCATACGCCAAGGTCATCGAACAATTGGGCGTCGTGCCGGAACCGGTTTACGGCGGGCAATTACAGGACATGTCCGTGCCCGGCGTCGCCCCCGAAGGCAAGGTGCGGGTCGATTACAAACCGGTCCCTGTGCGTTTCAAGGACGGCACCGTGGTGGAACTGCGCAAGCCGGACCTGCAGATTACCCAACTGGCCTATGGGCCGATGCACCCGGACACGCGTTTTTCCGCCCGCGTCGCCCCGCCGATGATCGGCCTGGGACTGCTCGAGGCGATCCCCGACGAAGCCATCCTCGCAAACGCCGAAGCCCAGGCCCGGGAGAAAAACGGCATCGCCGGGCGTCCCAACGAGGTCTGGGACGATGCCCAGCAAAAAACCGTCCTGGGAAGGTTCGGCTGGAAGGCCGGACAGCCCAACCTCAACCAGCAGAACGTCCACGCGTTCTCCGGCGACATGGGCCTGACGACAAGCCTGCGCCCCTTCGACGACTGCACCCAGACCCAGGCCGACTGCAAGCGTGCGCCCAGCGGCAACGGCCCGGATGGCGAACCGGAAGTCAGCGACAACATCCTGCGACTGGTGCTGTTCTATAGCCGCAACCTCGCCGTACCGGCCCGGCGCGAGGTGAATTCACCCCAGGTGCTGGCGGGCAAGAATCTGTTCTTCCAGGCCGGTTGCCAGTCCTGCCACACCCCGAAATACACCACCTCCGCCAACGCCGCCGAACCGGAGTTGGCGAACCAGCTCATCCGCCCTTACACCGACCTGCTGTTGCACGACATGGGCGAAGGCCTGGCGGACAACCGCAGCGAATTCAAGGCCAGCGGCCGTGACTGGCGAACCCCGCCGCTGTGGGGCATCGGCCTGACCGAAACCGTCAACGGCCACACCCAGTTCCTGCATGACGGCCGGGCCCGCAACCTGCTCGAAGCCGTGCTGTGGCATGGCGGCGAAGCACAAGCGGCGCAGCGTCAGGTTTTAGCGTTCAATGCCGAGCAGCGCACTGCGTTGCTGGCCTTCCTGAATTCCCTTTAAATGCCTTTTCCAGAAGTGGGAGCACGACATGTTCCGTCCCAAGCTGTTGTTCACCAGCCTCGCCGCCATCGCCCTCGGTGCCTGCTCGCCCCAGGATCCACAAGCCGTAACCTCGGCCGCCATCGCCAAGCAAGTGATCCTGCCGACCTATAGCCGCTGGGTCGACGCCGACCGGCAACTGGCGACCAGCGCCCTGGCGTTCTGCCAAGGCAAGGAAAACCTGGAAACCGCCCGCGCCGATTTCCTCAAGGCACAAAAAGCCTGGGCCGAATTGCAACCGCTGTTGATCGGTCCGCTGGCCGAGGGCAACCGCGCCTGGCAGGTGCAGTTCTGGCCGGACAAGAAAAACCTGGTGGGCCGTCAGGTCGAGCAATTGGTCAACAGCGAGCCACAGATCGACGCCGCCGGCCTGGCCAAGTCCAGCGTCGTGGTCCAGGGCCTCTCGGCCTATGAATACCTGCTGTTCGACGCCAAGATCGACATGGCCGACAGTGCGCAAAAAGCCAAGTATTGCCCGCTGCTCACCGCCATTGGTGAACGTCAGAAACAACTGGCCGAAGAGATCCTGTCGCGCTGGAACACCAACGACGGCATGCTCGCCCAGATGAGCAAATTCCCCAACCAGCGCTACGCCGATTCCCACGAAGCCATCGCTGATCTGCTGCGGGTCCAGGTCACCGCCCTCGACACCCTGAAGAAAAAACTCGGCACGCCGATGGGCCGCCAGAGCAAGGGTGTGCCGCAACCGTTCCAGGCCGATGCCTGGCGCAGCCAGTCGTCGCTGCAAGGCCTGGAGGCCAGCCTGAGCGCGGCCAGGACTGTCTGGGCCGGCGTGGACAACAAGGGTCTGCGCGGCCTGCTGCCCAGCGACCAGAAACCGTTGGCGGACAAGATCGACGCCGCCTACGATGCCTCCTTGAAGTTGTTCGCCAGCAGCCAGCGTTCGCTGACTGAAATGCTCAACGACGATGCCGGGCGCCAGCAACTCAACGATTTGTATGACAGCCTCAACGTCGTCCATCGCCTGCACGAAGGCGAACTGGCCAAGGCGCTGGGCATTCAACTGGGCTTCAATGCCAACGACGGTGACTGATCATGTTTCGACGTCAGGTCCTGGCACTGGGCAGCTTGCTGCTCGGTGCCGTCACCCTGGGCGGCTGGACGCTGTTCAAGCAAAAGGACAAGCACCCACTCTTGCTTTCGGCACGGGACGATGGCGACGGCAAGCACTACGCCGTCGGCTATCGACTGGACGGCACCCGGGTGTTCGTCACCCAGGTCGGCCAACGCTGCCATGACATCATCAATCATCCGACACAGCCGATTGCGCTGTTCGTCGCCCGTCGTCCAGGCACCGAAAGCTACTTGATCGACCTGCGCGACGGGGCGCTGCTGCAAACCATCGCCTCGTTGCCGAACCGGCATTTCTACGGCCACGCGGTCATCCATAACAGCGGCGAATGGCTGTACGCCACCGAGAACGACACCACCGACCCGGGACGCGGCCTGTTGGGCGTTTACCGTTTCGAAGGCGAGCGGCTGGTGCACAGCGGCGAGATATCCACCCATGGCATCGGTCCGCACCAGGTCTCATGGATGCCTGACGGCGAAACCCTGGTGGTGGCCAATGGCGGCATTCGCACCGAGGCCGAAAGCCGGGTCGAAATGAACCTCGACGCCATGGAGCCGAGCCTGGTGCTGATGCAACGCAATGGCACCCTGCTGAGCAAGGAAACCCTCGCCCAATCGATGAACAGCGTGCGCCACCTCGGCATCGCCAGTGACGGCACCATCGTCTCCGGCCAGCAGTTCATGGGCGCAGCCCACGAGTCGTCGGAACTGCTAGCGATCAAGCGGCCGGGCCAGCCGTTCCAGGCGTTTCCCCTGCCTGAGGAACAATTGCAGGCCATGGGGCACTACACCGCCAGCGTCGCCGTGCACAGCGACCTGCGCCTGGTGGCCCTGACCGCTCCCCGTGGCAACCGCTTTTTCATCTGGGACCTGGACAGCGGTGAAGTGCGCCTGGATGCACCTTTACCGGACTGTGCCGGTGTGGGTGCGGTGGCCGACGGTTTCGTCGTGACGTCGGGACAAGGGCGTTGCCGTTATTACGATTGCCGGCAGACACAACTGGTTGCAAAGCCGCTGGATCTGCCGGCAGGGCTCTGGGACAACCATTTGCATCTGGCCTGAGCCAGGGAGCGAAGCCCATCGGCGCCGAGCTCCCTGATTTTTCGGAAAAATCCCACGCACCTCCAGCCCGCCAGCATCTGGAATAGCCCGCACACTCAGGGTAATGTGCCCGCCTATCTGTATTTTCTCTCAGCTCTTTTCCAAGGAAGTGGAACATGCTGCGACGCCGCATGCTGATCATGTTGGGTGTTGTCCTGCTGGTGGTGCTGTTGCTCGCCGGCTACAAGGCCTTCTCCATCTACCAGCAGATCCAGATGTTTTCTGCACCGAAACCACCCGTCAGCGTGGCCGTGGCCAAGGCCATCGAGCAGCCCTGGCAGGCACGCCTGCCCACCGTCGGTAGCCTCAAGGCCCTGCAAGGCGTGGACCTGAGCCTGGAAATCGCCGGGACCGTGCAGAAGGTGCAGTTCCAGTCCGGGCAGAAGGTCAAGGCCGGTCAGCCGCTCCTGCAACTGGACAGCGAAGTCGAAAGTGCCCTGCTGGAAACCGCCGAGGCCGACCTGGGCCTGTCGCAAGTGGATTTCGGTCGCGGCCGACAACTGGTGGGCAGCCAGGCGATCTCCAAGGGCGAATTCGACCGGCTCTCGGCGCAACTTAAGAAGAACCAGGCCACGGTCAACCAACTCAAGGCATCGCTGGCCAAGAAACACATCCTGGCACCGTTCAGCGGCACCATCGGCATTCGCCAGGTGGATGTCGGCGACTACCTGGCCAGCGGCACGGTGATCGCCACCCTGCAAGACCTCAGCAGCCTGTACGTGGACTTCTACGTGCCAGAGCAAAGCGTGCCCCGGCTGGCTGTTGCCCAGTCGGTCAACGTCAGTGTCTCGGCCTATCCCGGGCAAAACTTCGTCGCCACCATCAGCGCGATCAACCCCAAGGTCGAGGACAGCACCCGCAACGTCCTGGTACGCGCCACCCTGGCCAACCCCGACGGCAAGCTGCTGCCCGGCATGTTCGCCAACCTGCAGGTAATCCTGCCGGACGTGGCCGCCGGAATCGTCGTGCCGGAAAGCGCCGTGACCTACACCCTCTACGGCAACTCCATGTACGTGGTGGCGCAAAAGAAAGCCGCCGACGGCACAGTCGAGAAAAACGACAAGGGCCAGCCGGTCCTGATCGCCGAACGGCGTTTTGTTGAAACCGGCGAACGACGCGACGGGCAGGTGCTGGTTACCAAAGGAGTGCAGAGCGGCGAACAAGTCGTGATCGCTGGCCAGATCAAGCTCGATAACGGTACGCCGATCGCCATCAGCGACGACAAGACCCTGACCGAACAGAACAGCCCGCCGCGCGCGGACTGATCAAGGAACCCCCATGGCTTTTACCGATCCGTTCATCCGCCGTCCGGTGCTCGCCACCGTGGTCAGCCTGTTGATCGTGCTCCTGGGTTTCCAGGCCTGGAGCAAGCTGCCCCTGCGTCAGTATCCACAAATGGAAAACGCCCTGATCACGGTGACCACCGCCTACCCCGGGGCCAACGCCGAGACCATCCAGGGCTACATCACCCAACCGATGCAGCAGAGCCTGGCCAGTGCCGAGGGCATCGACTACATGACCTCGGTCAGTCGCCAGAACTTCTCGGTGATTTCGGTCTATGCCCGCATCGGCTCCAACAGCGACCGGCTTTTTACCGAGCTGCTGGCCAAGGCCAACGAGGTCAAGAACCAGTTGCCCCAGGATGCCGAGGACCCGGTCCTCAGCCGCGAGGCCGCCGATGCCTCGGCACTGATGTACATCAGCTTCTTCAGCAAGGAACTGAACAACCCGCAGATCACCGACTACCTGTCACGGGTGATCCAGCCCAAGCTGGCGACCCTGCCAGGCATGGCTGAGGCGGAGATCCTCGGCAACCAGGTCTTTGCCATGCGCCTGTGGCTGGACCCGGTCAAGCTCGCCGGCTTCGGCCTGACTGCCGCCGACGTGACCAATGCCGTGCGCCAGCACAACTTCCTCTCCGCCGCCGGTGAGGTGAAAGGCGAATACGTCGTCACCAGCATCAACGCCAACACCGAACTCAAGTCCGCCGAGGCCTTCGCCGCGATCCCGCTCAAGACCGACGGCGACAGCCGGGTGTTGCTGCGGGACGTGGCCCGCGTGGAAATGGGCGCCGAGAACTACGACACCATCAGTTCCTTTGGTGGCACACCCTCGGTGTACATCGGGATCAAGGCCACGCCCGGTGCGAACCCACTGGATGTGATCAAGGAAGTACGCAAGATCATGCCGGACATGGAGGCCCAGCTCCCGACCAACCTCAAGGCCGAGATCGCCTACGACGCCACCCTGTTCATCCAGGCTTCCCTCGACGAGGTGGTGAAAACCCTGTTCGAAGCGGTGCTGATCGTCATCGTCGTCGTGTTCCTGTTCCTCGGCGCCCTGCGTTCGGTGGTCATCCCGGTGGTGACCATCCCGCTGTCGATGATCGGCGTGATGTTCTTCATGCAGTTGATGGGCTACTCGATGAACCTCCTGACCCTGCTGGCCATGGTGCTCGCCATCGGCCTGGTAGTGGACGACGCCATCGTGGTGGTGGAGAACATTCACCGGCACATCGAGGAAGGCAAGACACCATTGGATGCCGCGATAGAAGGTGCCCGGGAAATCGCCATGCCGGTGGTCTCGATGACCATCACCCTGGCGGCGGTGTACGCGCCGATCGGCCTGCTCCAGGGCCTGACGGGCGCTTTGTTCAAGGAGTTCGCATTGACCCTGGCCGGGGCGGTGGTGATCTCCGGCATCGTCGCCCTGACCTTGTCACCAATGATGTGCGCCATGCTCCTGCGCCACGATGAGAACCCCTCGGGGCTGGCCCATCGGCTGGACATGGTTTTCGAGCGTCTGAAGAGCCGTTACCAGCGCATGCTTCACGGCACGCTCAACACACGGCCGGTAGTACTGGTGTTCGCCGTGATCGTCCTGCTGCTGATCCCGGTGCTGATCATGTTCACCAAGTCCGAACTGGCCCCCGACGAGGACCAGGGCATCATCTTCATGATGGCCAACGCCCCGCAGCCAACCAACCTCGACTACCTGAACACCTACACCGATCACTTCATTACCATCTTCAAGGAGTTCCCGGAGTACTACTCCTCGTTCCAGATCAACGGCTACAACGGCGTACAGTCGGGCATCGGCGGCTTCCTGCTCAAGCCCTGGAACGAACGCAGCCGCACCCAGATGGAAATCCTGCCAGAGGTCCAGACCAAGCTCGAAAGCGTGCCTGGCTTGCAGATCTTCGGTTTCAACCTGCCCTCACTGCCGGGCACCGGCGAAGGCTTGCCATTTGCGTTCGTCATCAACTCGCCAAAGGATTATGCGACGCTGCTGGAGATTGCCGAGCGTGTCAAAAAGCGCGCATTGGAATCCGGCAAGTTCGCCTTCATGGACATTGACCTGGCGTTCGACAAACCCGAAGTCGTGGTGGATATCGATCGCGCCAAGGCCGCCCAGATGGGCGTCTCGATGCAGGATCTGGGCGGTACCCTGGCGACACTGCTGGGTGAAGCCGAGATCAACCGCTTCACCCTCGAGGGGCGCAGCTATAAGGTCATTGCCCAGGTCGAACGGCCCTTCCGGGACAACCCGGATTGGTTGAACAACTACTACGTGAAAAATGCCAAGGGTGAATCACTCCCGCTGTCGACCCTGATCAAGGTCAGCGACCGGGCGCGACCGCGACAGCTGAACCAGTTCCAGCAGCTCAATGCGGTGACCATTTCGGGCTTTCCCGTGGTAAGCATGGGCGAGGCGATCGAGACCGTCCGCCAGATTGCCCGGGAGGAAGCCCCAGTGGGGTTCGCCTTCGATTACGCCGGGGCTTCGCGCCAATTCGTACAGGAAGGCAGCGCGTTGTGGGTGACCTTTGCCCTGGCACTGGCAATCATCTTCCTGGTGTTGGCCGCGCAGTTCGAAAGTTTCCGGGACCCGCTGGTGATCCTGGTGACCGTGCCGCTGTCGATTTGCGGCGCCTTGATTCCGTTGTTCCTCGGCTGGTCGAGCATGAACATCTATACCCAGGTGGGGCTGGTGACGTTGATTGGCCTGATCAGCAAGCATGGGATCCTGATTGTCGAATTCGCCAACCAGCTGCGCAGGGAACAGCACCTGACACCGCGGGAGGCCGTGGAACAAGCCGCGTCGATTCGTCTGCGGCCGGTGCTGATGACCACCGCTGCGATGGTGTTCGGCATGGTGCCGCTCATCTTCGCCACAGGCGCCGGGGCGGTGAGCCGCTTCGACATTGGCACGGTGATCGCCACCGGGATGTCGATTGGCACTTTGTTCACGCTGTTCGTGTTGCCTTGCGTCTACACACTGCTGGCCAAGCCCGATAAACCCTGAAGGCATATCGGGACAAGAAGCCGAGGGCTTTGTGGCGAGGGGATTTATCCCCGCTGGGTCGCGTAGCGGCCCCTTTATCGGAAACGAGGAGTGCCAGGCCAGTTAAGTTAATGTGTTTTGGGGCTGCTGCGCAGCCCAGCGGGGATAAATCCCCTCACCACAAGTTGAATGTTTGACTGGAGGTTTGTGGTGGGCCATGTAAAAACTCAAAACAAAAAAGGCCTCGCACAAGCGAGGCCTTTTGGGCTTCGTGACGTTCAACTCTGCGGCCTCATCCCCTGGGACAGACTGAACATGAACAGCAGCAGATCGTTATCCGGTCGGATCGCCTCGCTGGCCTTGGCCACCCTTGGCAAAGGGCAGTGAGCGCCAGCGTTGGAGGCACTGAGGATCTGCGAACGAGGCTGTTCCCAGACAGCCACCGCCATCGATGCAACTGCCAGGGCTCCGACTAAAAACAAACCTCTAGCAATTTCTAGTTTCATCGCTATAAACCTTTGATAGCGCTGCCAAACGCCGCCTCGTAAAAATAGACCAGTTTTTTCCAGTCAGCCTCGCTGAACGACGAGTGGCGCCGCAACTGCTTCAGGTCATGGGATGCCGCACGTTGGGCGGTCAGACGCTCGCGACACTTTTCAAAATCGAGCAAAGCCACTTCGGCCTTGGCCGCCTCGCCCTCCCCGGTCACGCGCACAAAGACGTGCTTGATGTAGATACAACCATGTTGCCAGCGGCCCTTGTGCATGCGGGCCAGGTTTTCAGCCAGTGCCTGGAGGATTTGATCATGCACGGCTTCACCATGGCGCTCGCGGCCACCCCCGGCATACCAGTGCTCGATCTCTTCAAAACCTTCCAGCGCCTGGGTTACCAGCAGCGCACGCCACTGGTGAACCGGGTCCCGTTGGGCGCCACAGAAAATGAGCTGGGGGACGCGAACACCCAGTCGGGTCAACGCCAGGAGTGCGTCTTGCTCGCGCAGCACGGTCGGTCTACCGAACGGGTGCAGCCAGCTGCGATAAATATGTCCGGTCTGACGCTTGGCATAAAGCAGCTTGCCATCCTTACTCTTGATCCGCTGTACGCCGCTTTCGCCGCCGCGACGCACATTAGGTTCTTCCACCCACTCACCCTGCTGACTCCAGAAATGTTCGAAGTCGTCGAGAAGAATCGTTGATGGTTCTGCTGCCTGTACACCCATGCCCTTACCTCTTGCGTAATACATAAACTCGCCACATGGCATAGAGCGGTAGAAAATCCAGTCGTTCCTGAATGCGAAACCCTGCCTGTCGAAACTCGTCCTCAACTGTAGCAACCGGTAACACAAATCGATTCTGGTAGTCTTTTTGCCCACGCGTGCGTTCCTGGCGCTTGCGTTTCCAGGCCTTGAAATTGCCGTCGACCCATAACGAAACGATCACGCTGTCGCGGCTGACACGCTGGAATTCCCTGAGAATCGCCAGGCGATGCTCGGGTTCCCCGATGTGGTGCAACAGGCGCATGCAAAAAATGCTATCGACGGCGTTATCAGGCAAGGCGATGTCGAACGCAGAAGTGTGCAAGGGTTGTACCCGTTTCACCACATCAGCCGGTTGAGCCTCCATTGCGGTCTTGAGCATGGCCTCGGAATTGTCCGCGCCGATGATGACCCGGTTCGGTTTTTCGGCCAACAAGGACCAGAATCGCCCGGCACCGCATGGCAGGTCCAACACCAGGCCAGGGTCACCGACAAGCGCCAATGCGCGCTGGGCCAATTGCTGGTCTCGAAGGTTGGAAAGACGGCGACTCAAGCCGCTGCGATGCTTATGAAAATACTTCTTGGCGTGCTGCTCGTCGTATTTCTCGGAAAAATCGAGTTTGATAGGGGCGGGCATTGATGGGGGCCTCCATGTCTGAATAGCTCCCACCTTATGAATCGATATGTCAGGGTCAGGTCATCACTTTGTGAAAAGTTCGTCATGTAAATGACAGAATTCTTACAGGATTTTTCCAACCTAAGCGATCACACCTTCGGATTCAACTCCACCTCGAAACGGCAACCGTTGGGTTCCATCGTGCTGAGACTCACCGTCCAGCCCTGGTTTTCGCAAATTCGTTGCACCAGGGACAGTCCCAATCCCAGCCCCTCGCCGCGCTTTTCGTTGCCGCGCACGAATGGCTCGAACATCGCCTCGCGCTTCTCCTCCGGGATGCCCACGCCGCTGTCCTCGACCACGAAGCCCGTCGCAGACAATGAAAGACGGATAAACCCCTGGTCGGTGTAGTGCAAGGCATTTCGCAGCAGGTTGCCCATGACGGCCGTCAGGAAAGTGGCGTTATACAGGGTGTCCAGGGTTTGCCCCGGTTCGAAGATCAGCGTCAGGCCTTTGGATTCGATGGGGCCGCGCCACACTCCGAGGAGATTTTCAGCCACCTGTGCAAGGTTCAGCCGAGGTGACATACCGTTGTCTTCGCGCTGGGCCCTGGCGAGCATCAGGAAGGTCTGCACCAGTTCGCGCATCTCTTCACTGGCCCTGTTGATGCGCTCGACCTGGGTACGACCACGCTGGTCCAATACCGGGTTTTCCAGCAGCAATTCACAGGAGGTTGCCAAGACCATCAACGGTGTGCGCAATTCGTGGCTCACGTCGCTGGTGAACAATCGTTCACGGGTCAGGGCCTGGCGCAAGCGCCCCAGTGTCGCGTCGAACGCCACGGCCAGTTCACCCACTTCATCGGCGGCATAATCCGGGGCCAGCGGCGGAGCCAGGCCCAGCAGCTGATCGCGATGACGCACTTGCCGGGCCAGGCGAACTACCGGCGCCATCACTCGACGTGCCAGGACCCAGCCCAGAAATACCGCCAGTGCCAGGCTGAGCACGAAACCCACCAGCACCACGGCGAACAGCACCCGTTCGCGCTCTTCGAAGTCGCTCTGGTCCTGCAGCAACACGTAATGCCGACCGTCAACGATCTCGACCATGGCGTGATAAGACAATTGCTCGCGAAACACCTCGTGGAAACCACGCTCCAGATGACGCAGGTCCTTAGGCAATTCGAAATCGCCCGGGCCGCCGCTGAAATAAAACAGCTGGTCGGGTTCAGGCCGGTGATTCCAGTCCGAGACACTGTCCATCAACAGCAAGCGCTGCAGGTCGCCTCCAAGCCCGGCGGAAATCAGTTTCTCTTCCACCAGGTGGACCGTCGCCACGATGCCCATGGCGAAAGCCCCTGCCACCAATGCGCTCATCAGCGCAAAGGCGATAATGATCCGTTGGGCGAGGCTCTGCTTAAACTCCATCGCGGCCCTCGGCCAAGCGATAGCCGACGCCGTGTACGGTGTGCAACAACGGTTTATCGAACGGTTTGTCGATCACCTGGCGCAGTTGATGGACGTGGCTGCGCAGGCTGTCGCTGTCCGGGCAGTCATCGCCCCACAAGGCTTCTTCGAGGATTTCGCGGCGCAGCACGTGGGGGCTTTTCTGCATCAGTACCGCCAGCAGCTTGAGGCCTACGGGGTTGAGCTTGAGCAGCTTGCCTTCACGGGTCACTTCCAGGGTGTCGAGGTCGTAGCTCAGGTCGCCAACCTGCAAGGCACGGCGGCCACCGCCCTGGGCCCGACGCATGACAGCTTCGATCCGTGCGGCCAGTTCCGACAGGGCAAACGGTTTGATCAGGTAGTCATCGGCCCCGGATTTGAAGCCCTGCAAACGATCGTCCAGCTGATCCCGGGCGGTGAGCATGATCACCGGTGTATCGCGCCGGGCGTCTTCGCGCAGGCGCTTGCACAAGGTGTAGCCGTCGATGCCAGGCAGCATGATGTCGAGCACGATCAGGTCGTAGTGTTCGGTCGCGGCCAGGTGCAATCCCGACAAACCGTCCTGGGCACAATCGACGGTGTAGCCCTTGAGCCCCAGGTAATCGGCCAGGTTGGCCAGGATATCGCGGTTGTCTTCGACCAATAGAATTCGCATGGGCACCTCTGTGTACACAGTTAACGGCCATCTTGGCCCGCGCAGCTTACGGCCAAGTTTGGCTGACGGCTAGGATTGTATCGGCTGTGGCAGCCTGGACCCACAGCCGGACTGCAAGGCATTGACGAGTTTTTCACCCAACATTCACACCGTCCCGACGCAACGCAGACCAGACTGCGCAACGCGCTGCTTACGAAAACCTCCATCAAAGGTACTGCCATGGTTTCCACCGCCATCCGCCCCGCTTCCAGTCCACTGAATTTCTGGGTTGCCCTGGGCCTGCCTGCCGTTGTCGCAGCGATTCTGGTGTTACTGGAACTGACCACGCTGGACATGGACCTGGCCAAGCTGTTTTACGACCCGATGGCGGGTGGATTCATCGGCCGGCACAGCTTTTTCCTGGAGGACATCCTGCACGACCGGGCCAAAGAGGTGGTCATCGTGTTCTCCGTGCTAGCGGTCCTGGGATTCATCAGCTCGTTCTTCATCGCCCGGCTCAAACCGTTCAAGCGCGAGCTCGGTTGCCTGGTGCTGTCCCTGGCACTGGCGACGTCCTTCGTCACGCCGATGAAAGCAGTGACGGCGGTGCAATGCCCTTGGAGCCTGAAGGAATTCGGTGGCAAGGAAACCTATAGCGAACTGCTGAGCCCACGCCCGGCCACGGACAAACCCGGTCGATGCTGGCCCGGCGGTCACGCCGCCACCGGGTTTTCGTTGTTTGCGCTTTTCTTCGCCCTGCGCGACCGCCGCCCGCGCCTGGCCCGCCAGACTCTGATATTCGCCTTCACGTTGGGAACGGTGTTCTCCCTGGGGCGGATGATGCAAGGGGCGCATTTCTTTTCCCATAACGTGTGGACGGCGCTGTTCTGTTGGCTGATTTGCCTGGGATGTTACTACTACATCCTGTACCGACCGGCCGCCACGGCTGATCACGTAGCTGTAACCAGTCCCGCCAATGCCTGAACTGAACCACATCCCACAGGGGATTGGCACCGCGTCATGAATCCAAGCACGATCGAGTAGGAGGCGGCCTCACGGCCGCCGTCCTCTCACACCACCGTACGTACGGTTCCGTATACGGCGGTTCCTGCCTACTGATAAACAGCTTCAGCGAGCTTGGTTCCGTTGATGTGTCGCCTGTGGTATCTAAGCGCCCAGACCGGCCCTCGGAGCTTCCGGCTCCTACCTCCTGATGGTCTCGACCCCCGCTGCGCGGAGTTTCTGCTTTACGCTCCAACAGAGATCACACCCGACTGTCCACTCATGGCAGGTTCAGCCCTTCGTCACTCCGGCTTCGAGCAACTACTACGGCCTCGGCTGACTTCTGTTCGCCCATCCC
>NZ_FPIX01000018.1:0-31853 GCF_900119205.1 Pseudomonas sp. NFACC16-2
GGGCGCGCAGTAGCGCAGGCTCTGTACGACTGACCTTGTCATACAGCGCCGCCAAGCTGACAGGAAGATCTTCCATCTGCCGCGCGGCGGCATGCAGCGAAGGTCGCAAGCCCAATGAAACAAGGGACATCAGTTCAACGATGGTTGAAAACAAAAGCTCACGTGGGTACTGCCGCTGACGGTGCTCTTCGAACACCTGATCGATCCATTCAGCAGGAACAGCCTGTTCCAATACCACTCTGGTCATGACACTGGCCGGTGCTTTTTTCTCAAACCGCGCTAGAACTTCTGCCCACACTGCTTTCGTCACCCTGACTGGTTTTGGGGGATTTTATCAAAGACCTTGAAAGGGCTGGCTGTAAGAGCGGAACCGCCAGCAGCCGTTACCAAAAAAACGGATATACACACAAACTCCCGCCTCCCTGGTGAAAGCAACTCGGCCTTGCCTACCGGCGCTTGCTGCCACCGAGCAACGAGCCCATCAACCCCCGCACCAATTGCCGCCCCAACTGATTGGCCGCCTGGCGCATCGCCGATTTAAGCGCCTGACCGGCCGCGGTGCCGAGGAATTCCCCGGCCTTTTCGGTGAAGCTCGGTTCTTGCGCCGTCGGCTTGCCCGGTGCCTCTTCGGCCTGCGGTTCCAGCCCTTTGCGGCCCATCAGCACTTCATAGGCCGATTCACGATCAATGGGCTTGTCGTAGCGTCCTTGCAGCGGCGAGCTGGCGATCAACCCGGCACGCTCGGCCTCGCTCAGCGGCCCGATGCGCGATTGCGGCGGCGCCACCAGCACGCGCTGGACCATTTCCGGCGTGCCTTTTTCCTGCAAGGTGCCCACCAGGGCTTCACCGATGCCCAGTTCGGTGAGCACCGCCAGGGCATCGAACTGCGGGTTGGGCCGGAACCCGTCGGCCACCGCCCGCAGGGATTTCTGCTCCTTGGCAGTAAAGGCCCGCAACCCGTGCTGGATGCGCAAGCCCAACTGCGCCAGCACGTCGTCCGGCAAGTCGCCCGGCGACTGGGTCACGAAATACACCCCCACGCCCTTGGAACGGATCAGCCGCACCACTTGCTCCAGGCGCTCCTGCAAAGCCTTGGGCGTCCCGGCAAAGAGCAGGTGCGCCTCGTCGAAGAACAGCGCCAGCAGCGGTTTGTCCGCATCGCCGCGCTCAGGCAACTGCTCGAACAGCTCGGCCAGCAGCCACAACAGGAACGTCGCGTAGACCTTTGGTGCTTCATGGACCAGGCGGCTGGCGTCGAGCAAGTGGATGCGGCCCCGGCCATCGCTGGCCGGTTGCAGGATGTCTTCGAGCTGCAAGGCTGGCTCGCCGAACAACGCGTCCGCGCCCTGCTGTTCCAGGGTGGACAAGCGTCGCAACAACGCCTGGCTGGAACCGGTGGTCATCAAGGCAGCGTCGTCCCCCAGCAATTGTGGGTTGTCCTTGAGATGGTTGAGCAGCGCCTTCAGGTCCTTGAGGTCCAGCAACAACAGGCCTTCACGGTCGGCCACCTTGAACGCGGCGTAGAGCGCCGACTGCTGGCTGTCCGTCAGCTCCAGCAGACTGCCGATCAACAACGGGCCCATTTCACTCAAGGTGGTGCGCAGCGGATGGCCGGACTGCCCGTGGATATCCCACAAGGTCACCGGGTAAGCCTGGGGCTTGTGGTTGAGCCAGGGCATGCCGGCGATACGTTCGGCGATCTTGCCCTGGGGATTGCCGGCAGCACCCAGGCCGCACAGGTCACCCTTGATGTCCGCCGCGAACACCGCCACGCCGGCATCGCTGAACATTTCGGCCAGGCGCTGCAAGGTGACGGTCTTGCCGGTACCGGTGGCGCCCGCCACCAGACCATGACGGTTCGCCAGGCGCATGGCCTGGGCGATGGGCTGGCCGCCAAGGTCGGCCCCGATAACGAGTTGCGATGAGTCAGGCATGTAGTCACCCGTGGTGTTTGCGATATGACGCCATTTTGCACGCTTATATAAAAGCACGCCTGGCGCATTAAGGCCCCGGCGCAGGAAATAAAAATCGCATGTGGTCGCACTCATGTGGCGAGGGCGCTTGCTCCCGCTGGGCTGCGAAGCGGCCCCAAAATCTTGGGAGTGCTTCGCACTGGAGCGCCAGCCCGGTCCAGCGGGAGCAAGCCCCCTCGCCACGTATTCATTTACATAGCCGCTACGTCACCATAACCCAACCGAACATCTATTCTTACTAAAGGTCAACACAGGAGAACACTGACCGGAGGGACGTTCATCGTGCATATAGCGGACATAACCATGTTCTACGCCCCCGCCAGCGGAGGCGTGCGCACTTATCTGGATGCCAAGCACCGGCGCCTGGGCGATCGGCCCGGTATTCGCCACAGTCTGTTGATCCCCGGCGCGCATTTGAGCGAGCACGATGGGATCTACAAGGTTCCTGCCCCTGCACTGCCGTTCGGCAAGGGCTATCGTTTCCCCCTTCGCCTGGCCCCCTGGCGCAATGTCCTGCGCGATCTACAGCCCGATCTGATTGAAGTCGGCGATCCCTACCTCACGGCATGGGCCGCGCTGGATGCCCGTCGCCAGCTCGACGTGCCCGTCATCGGTTTCTATCACTCCGACCTGCCACTGCTGGTCAGCAACCGTATGGGCAACTGGTTCACTCCCAACATCGAAGCCTATGTCAGCAAGTTGTACGGCAATTTCGACCGGGTCCTGGCGCCGAGCCAGGTCATGGCCGACAAACTGACCGGGTTGGGGGTCAAGAACGTCTACGTGCAACCGTTGGGCGTCGACCTGCAAACCTTCAACCCGGCCGCCCGCGACCCGGAGTTGCGCGCCGAGCTGGGCATCGCCGAAGACGCGCGCCTGCTGATTTTCGCCGGTCGCGGCTCCAAGGAAAAAAACCTGCCGGTGCTGCTCAAGTGCATGAAACGCCTGGGCGAGCGCTACCACCTGCTCCTGGTGGGCTCATCGATGCCCGCCTTGGTGCCGGACAACGTCACGGTGATCGATGAGTTCTGCCCGGCGCCGCAAGTCGCCCGGCTCATGGCCAGCGCCGATGCCTTGCTGCACGCCGGCGACCAGGAAACCTTCGGCCTGGTGATCCTCGAAGCCATGGCCAGCGGTATTCCCGTGGTGGCGGTGGCGGCCGGGGCCTTTACCGAAATCGTCAACGAAGACTGCGGCCTGCTGTGCATGCCCAACAATCCACAGGCCATGGCCAATGCCGTGCGCCAACTGTTTTCCGAAGGCTGTCAGCGCCGGGGGGTATTGGCACGCCGGCACGTGGAGCGTCATTACGCCTGGGATACCGTGGTCAACAGCTTGCTGGGGCACTACTACGCCGTGCTCGGCGAACAAATGCCGTTGCTGGCCAATGGTTGAGGCGAGGACCGTGTCGATGAGTTCTTCGCCCAGCGTGCTATTGGTGCTGCACGACGTGGCACCGCAAACCTGGCCCGACTACCAGCCCTTCATCGAAGCCGTTGACGCCCTCGGCCACGTGCCGATGACCTGGTTGGTGGTACCTGACTTTCACCGCAACAATGCCTTGGAGGCTCACCCCGGCTTTCGGCGCCTGCTCGATAGCCGGGTCGAGCGCGGCGATGAGCTGGTGTTGCATGGCTACTACCATTGCGACGACGGCCCTGTCGCCCGCCACCCCAAGGACTGGTTCATGCGCCGGGTCTATACCCATGAGGGTGAGTTCTACAACCTGTCCGAGGCCGTCGCCCTCGCCCGCCTGCGCGCCGGTATCGACACTTTCGAGCGCTACCATTGGCCGCTGGAAGGTTTCGTGGCCCCGGCCTGGCTGATGAGCGAAGGCACGCGCCAAGCCTTGCGCCAGTTACCCCTGAGCTACACCAGTGACACCCAACACCTCTATCGCCTGCCAGACTTCAGCGCCATCGACGCGCCGGGGCTGGTCTGGAGTGCCCGCAGCGCCTGGCGCCGTGGCCTGTCGAAAGTCATCAGCGACCAACGCGAACAGCGCTGGCGCCAGGCGCCGGTGATTCGCCTGGGCCTGCACCCGGTGGACATGCGCCATACCTTTTCCCGGGGCTATTGGCTGCGCACCCTCGAACGCCTGCTCAACGATGGTCGCGTGCCGATGACCAAGGTCGGCTGGCTGGCAACCCAGGGGCTGCGGGCCCGCAGCGCCGCATGAAACGGCTGATCTGGCTGGGCGCCGCCCTGCTCACGGCGCTGTTGGTGCCGCTGCTGGTTGGCGGCGGGGAAATGTGGTCGCGGGTGCAGCGCTTTCCCTTGTCGCTACTGCTGGCCATGCTCGGCATGATCGTGCTGTGCTGGGGCTTGAATTCCGTGCGCCTGCGCCTGTTGCTGGGTGAATACCGTGGGCGCATCGGCGGGTGGAAAAGCATGGGCGTGGTGATGTCCACCGAGTTCGCCATGTGCGCGACGCCCGGAGGCAGTGGCGGCCCACTGACGCTGATGGCCCTGCTGGCGCGCAACGGTGTGCGCCCGGCCCATGGCAGCGCGGTGTTCGCCATGGATCAACTGAGCGACTTGCTGTTCTTCCTCTGCGCCTTGGTGGGCATTCTGTTTTATGCGCTGTTCCAGAACCTCAGCCAGCGCCTGGAATGGATGCTGGCATTGAGCGCGATTTCGTTGTTTGGCGGGCTGTTCGGCTGCGTGCTGGTGGCTCGCTATCATCGCTGGCTGATTCTGCTGGGCGCTCGTGTACTGCGGCACTTGCGGGTAAAGACCGCCACCCGCCGACGCTGGGGCCGCAAGATCCTGAACTTCCTCGCGGCCTTCACCGACACCTTGAAATTGCCACGACAAACCCTGTTCCAGGTCTTCGGCCTGACCTGTCTGCATTGGGCGTTGCGTTACAGCGTTTTGTACCTGGCATTGAAGGGGCTGGGCGCGGACTTGCAGTGGGCCTGGAGTTTCCTGATCCAGATGCTGTCCTTGAGCGCGGGACAGTTCAGCCTGCTGCCGGGCGGTGCCGGGGCGGCCGAGCTGACGTCGGCGGCGCTGCTGGCCCCCATGGTGGGCAAGTCCACCGCAGCGGCGGCGATCCTGATCTGGCGGGCGGTGACCTATTACTTTTACCTGGTGGCCGGCGGGCCGGTGTTCTTCCTGATGGTCGGGCGGCCATTGATCAAGAAGCTGATCCGGCTCAGGCAAGCCTGACCGGTCACGGCGCCTGTTCGGGCTCGTCCTGGGGATGCAATTGCTCCCACAATTGCGCGGCATCGGGAAACTCGGTGCCATCCTCCGGGCTCAACACGTCGGGGTCATAGCGGCTGAGGCAGCCCTCGCCCAAGGTGGCTGGCGCCTTGGAAGTGGCTTTGTCCAATGGATCGGTCATGGCGAACCTCATGAAAAAAGGCCTGGCGATCACTCGTCCAGGCCCTTGGCAGTGTAGTCAGAAGACCACGGTCTTGTTGCCGTGCACCAGCACCCGGTCTTCCAGGTGATAACGCAGGCCCCGGGCCAACACCATCTTCTCTACGTCACGGCCGAAACGCACCATGTCTTCGATGCTGTCGCTGTGGCTGACGCGCACCACGTCCTGCTCGATGATCGGGCCGGCATCCAGCTCTTCGGTCACGTAGTGGCAGGTGGCGCCAATCAGCTTCACACCACGCATCGAGGCCTGGTGGTACGGCTTGGCCCCGACGAACGACGGCAGGAAACTGTGGTGGATGTTGATGACCTTATGGGCGTATTCGCGGCACAAGGCCGGCGGCAGGATCTGCATGTAGCGGGCCAGCACCACCACCTCGGCATCGTGCTGCTTGACCAACCGCGAGACTTCGGCGAACGCCGGCTGCTTGTCCTGCGGGTTGACCGGCACGTGGTAGTAAGGGATGCCGTGCCATTCCACCATGCTGCGCAAGTCATCATGGTTGGAAATCACACAGGCGATGTCGCAATCGAGCTCATCGCTGTGCCAGCGGTGCAGCAAGTCAGCCAGGCAGTGGGACTCACGACTGGCCATCAGCACCACGCGCTTTTTCTGCGCGGTGTCGGTGATACGCCAGTCCATCGAGAACTCTTCGGCAATGGGGGCGAATGCTTCACGGAAGGCTTCGATACCGAAGGGCAGCGAGTCGGCACGAATCTCGTGACGCATGAAAAACCAACCGCTTTGATTGTCCGAGTGATGGCTTGCTTCGGTGATCCAGCCGTTATGGGACGCCAGAAAGTTACTGACTTTAGCAACGATGCCGACGCGGTCCGGGCAAGCAATCACCAGACGAAAAGTGCGCATTAGGGAAACTCCAGAACTTCGCAAAGGCGGCCATTCTAGCCATTGCGCGGCAAAACTGCAGTATCGATGAGACGCCAAATCTCGACGACGGCCCCCGGGCCACGACCGGCGAGGCCCGGGAAAGCAAGCTATATGTGTGAACAGATGTGAAGACTCTGTCGCGGTATTTAACTGCAACAGGCGTTTTTGTGGCGTAGCACTAATTAATTAAATAAAACACCGGTTAAATGTTTACTTGATGAAACTGTCTGATTACTATTGTCGCACTGTGTCCTTGTCACCCGCGTCCTACATAAGGTAGTCCACATGTCCTTGATCAATGAATACCGCGCCACAGAAGAAGCTATCAAAGAACTGCAAGCTCGCCTGAAAAACCTGTCCCAAGACGACAAACTGCAAACCGAGCTTGAATTCGAAGGCAAACTGCGCACTCTGATGGGCGAATACTCCAAGTCGCTGCGCGACATCATTGCCCTGCTGGATCCAGAAGCCAAGTCGAGCAAAGCACCACGTGGCGCCGTGAAAACTACCGGCACCAAACGCGCTCGCAAAGTTAAGCAATACAAGAACCCGCACAACGGCGAAGTCATCGAAACCAAAGGTGGCAACCACAAGACTCTGAAAGAGTGGAAAGCCAAGTGGGGCGGTGACGTGGTTGAAGGCTGGGCAACCCTGCTGGGCTAAGCCCCACCGGTTCGCAGCGTTCTTAGCGAACAAAAAACGCCAGCGATTGCTGGCGTTTTTTTTGCCTGTCATCTTTTCACTTCATCGCGGCTCAAGGCTTAAACGTTTGCGCAATTGCTGGCTGTAACCCTGCCACTCCCTGAGTACTTCTTGCTGCACTGGTGTAGACAGGTCCATCCACTCCCCCATCGCAGCATCAAAACTTTCCAAGGTATTAGGCGCGCCCCACTCCGGGGATGACAGCCGTTGTTGACAGAAAACTCTCCAACGCTCCTGCTCTTCAGGATTCAACGTGTCTGGAAAGTTGCGTGCACGATATCGGAACAATAGTTCCGGCAAACGCTCATCATCGAAAGGCCAGCGTTCTTGAGCCAATTGCGCGGGGTCCGCCATGCGGACTTGTTCACATAAACGTCGATCGCGATCCCCCAGGAAGCCCGCGTATAACTGTTGCTCGGGATCCTCGCTGGCGGTGAAATCCTCGCGACCATAAATAGCCTGAAGTTTATCTTGCCAAACTTTCTGTGCGTCAGTTAGCCGCGCTGCCCGTTGCTGATAGCCCTCCATGTCCAACTCCAGTCGCTGCTGGTCCTCGACACGCAGCACCGACAATGGCGCGATCACCGGGCATTTGTTGATATGGATAAGCTTGAGCGGCACCGGCAACTCACCTTCGAGCAATTCTTCACGGCGGGTATACAAACGCTGGCGCAGGCTTTCGGCATCGTGGCCCAGCAGGCCCTGGGGGTCCAGGTGCAGGTCGCAGACGATCAGGGCGTTGCGGTTTTTCGGGTGCCAGGCCAACGGCAATACCACGCCGATGTAGTTGCGCGCCGCCGAGAAGCGACCGGAAATATGCACCATGGGCTGCAACAGACGGATCTGGTCCATCACCTTCTGTTTACTGCGCAACTGGAACAGCCAGTCGTAGAGCCGGGGCTGCTGCTGACGGATCAGCCGGGCCAGGGCAATGGTCGCGCGCACGTCCGACAACGCATCGTGGGCCTGGCCATGGTCGATGCCATTGGCGGCGGTCAGGCGCTCGAGCTTGAGGGTTACGCGCCCGTCCTCTTGCGGCCAGACAATGCCTTGCGGGCGCAGCGCATAGGCCGCGCGCACCAGGTCGATCAAATCCCAGCGACTGTTGCCGCCCTGCCATTCCCGTGCGTACGGGTCGAAGAAATTTCGATAGAGGCTGTAGCGGGTCATTTCATCGTCGAAGCGCAGGGTGTTGTAGCCGGCGCCACAGGTTCCGGGCGCGGCCAGGTGCCCGTGGACACGGGTCATGAAATCGGCTTCGCTCAAACCTTTTTCGGCCAGGCATGTCGGGGTGATACCGGTAATCGCACAGGCCGCCGGATGCGGCAGGATGTCATCGCTGGGCCGGCAATACAGGTTCACCGGTTCGTCGATTTCATTGAGTTCGAAATCGGTACGGATACCCGCCACCTGCAAGGGCCGGTCGCAACGCGGGTTGATGCCGGTGGTTTCGTAGTCGTACCAGAAGATGGAAGTCACGGGCTGTTCCTGAACTGAAGACTGGCGAAGTCTAGGCGCTCGGGCCCGCCCGAGACCAGCAGTCCTGTAACTTTTGAATTCCAACACGGGTTCCACGTCCACAGTTTGAACCCTGGTGCTCATACAGGCAGCGTTCGCCTTCTCAATCCTGTTGCAAACCATGAAATGACCTGCACAGTTGTATCGTTTGCCCGCACGAAGACTGCTAGCATCTGGGCCGAGATTGAACATTCGGTCTGGCCCATCACAGGTTGCCCATGCTCGAGACACCAGCACTGCAAAGGAACGCGACGCTGCCCGCGCCCCTGGACACGCGCTATCAGGTTGAAACGCCCGAAGGCATCGACCTGCCACTGCGCCCGGCGGGGCTGATGCCGCGTGCAATCGCCTTCGCCATCGACCTGGGCATACGCGGGCTGGTCCTGGGGCTTTTCTTTCTGGTCCTGGCGTTTTTCGGCGAGCTGGGGATCGGCCTTGGGTCCATCCTGCTGTTTGTCGTCAGTTGGTGGTACATGGTGCTGTTCGAGGTGCTCAACCAGGGGCGCTCTCCCGGCAAGCAGATCCTGGGGCTGCGCGTGGTGCAGGACGATGGCCGGCCCATCGGCTGGTCGGCGTCGTTGATCCGCAACCTGCTGCGTTTCGTCGACATGCTGCCCTTCGGCTACACCTTCGGGGCCATCAGTTGCCTGCAGCATCCGACGTTCAAGCGCTTGGGCGATCTCGCGGCCGGCACGCTGGTGGTGTATCGCGAACAGCCGGTCAAACGCCCTGCATTGCCAATGGCAGCACCGATACGAACACCTTTCACCCTCAGCCTGCATGAGCAACGCGCCGTGCTGGGCTTCGCCGAACGCCAGGCAGAACTGTCCCAGGCGCGGGTCAACGAACTGGCTGCCATCCTGGCCGCGCCACTGAACGTCCAGGTGCCAAACGCCGCGGCCGAACTCAATGGCGTCGCCCGCGGCCTGCTGGGGCCAACATGAAGCAAAGCCTGTTCGAAAGCCGTCACCAAGGGGAATGGGAGCACCTGACCCGGCAACTCGACCAACTGGAGCGCAGCCGCAGCGTGCCCCAGAGCAGCGACTTTCCCGCCACCTACCGACGGCTTTGCCACCACCTGGCACTGGCCCAGGCCCGGGGCTACAGCAGCTTGCTGGTCGACACGCTGCAACAACTCGCACTGCGCGGTCACCAGCAACTCTACCGGGATCGCAGCCGGCCATCGGCCGGTCTCTCGGCGTTTATCCTGGCCGGTTTTCCCCGACTGGTGCGTGAACAATGGCGATTCGTGCTGGCTGCCAGCCTGATGTTCCTGGGCAGCCTGGTGGGTATCGGGCTGCTGGTCTATCTGTTCCCGGAACTGGTCTACAGCGTGCTCGGCGCCGACGAAATCAGCCAGATCCGCAGCATGTATGACCCCGCGTCCGGGCACCTGGGGCGTTCGGTCGAGCGCGCCGCCAGCGAGGACTGGGTCATGTTCGGTTACTACATCATGCACAACATCGGCATTGCCTTTCAGACCTTTGCCAGTGGCTTGATGTTTGGCCTGGGGAGCGCGTTCTTCCTGTTTTTCAATGGCCTGACCATTGGCGCGGTGGCCGGGCACCTGACCCAGATCGGCTCCGGGGGAACGTTCTGGTCGTTCGTGATTGGCCACGGCGCCTTCGAACTCACCGCCATCGCCCTGGCCGGGGCCGCGGGCCTGCAACTGGGCTGGGCTTTGATTGCCCCGGGACGCCTGGCCCGAGGCGAGGCCCTGCGGCTCGCGGCGGGCAAAAGCGTACTGATGATCGGCGGCGTGATGCTGTTCCTGCTCATTGCCGCGTTCATCGAGGCCTACTGGTCTTCCAGCGCCGTGACACCCGCCACCAAATACACGGTGGGCGCCTTGTTGTGGCTGTTGGTCATCAGCTATCTGTCGCTTGCCGGACGGGTCCGCCATGCGCCTGAGTGACGCCACCGTCGTCATCCGCCCACGCACCACCTGGGAAGCCATGGACCTTGGGGTGTTGATGAGCCAGCAGCATCGACGCCTGCTGATGACCAGTTGGGCGATCATCACGTTGCCGGTGTATCTGTTGCTGACCCTGCTGCTGTGGGACTCACCGTCGCTGGTGGTGATGCTGTTCTGGTGGTTGAAGCCGGCCTTCGACCGGCTGCCGCTGTACATTCTGTCCAAGGCACTGTTTGGTCAAACCCCCACCTTGCGCCAGGCGTTGCGCCAGTGGCCGGCGCTGCTCAAGCCGCAGTTGCTGGCCAGCCTGACCTGGCGCCGGCTGAGCCTGAGCCGCAGCTTCCTGATGCCGGTGGTACAACTGGAGGGGCTTAGCGGTGAGGCCCGGACGCAGCGCTTGCGGGTATTGATGCAACGCAACCGCGGCGCGGCGCAATGGTTGACCATCATCGGCGTGCACCTGGAAACCGCCTTGTGGTTCGGCCTGATGGCCCTGTTCTACCTGTTCGTGCCGCAACAAGTCGAACTGCAATGGGATTGGGAGACGCTGGTGTCAGCGGCCGAGCACGACTGGTTGTGGTTCGAACACCTGGTCAACTTTCTCTACCCACTGCTGCTGATCTTGTGGGAGCCGGTGTACGTCGCCTGCGGCTTCAGCCTCTACCTGAACCGGCGCACGATCCTCGAAGCGTGGGACATCGAACTGGTGTTCCGGCGCCTGCGCCAGCGCCTGAGCGGCGTGGCCCCGGTGTTGATGCTGCTGGCGCTCATGCTGCTGCCGCCGACGCCCCCGGCGTTTGCCGCCGAAGACAGCG
This sequence comes from Pseudomonas sp. NFACC16-2, assembly GCF_900119205.1. Classification (NCBI taxonomy): domain Bacteria; kingdom Pseudomonadati; phylum Pseudomonadota; class Gammaproteobacteria; order Pseudomonadales; family Pseudomonadaceae; genus Pseudomonas; species Pseudomonas sp. NFACC16-2. The sequence goes on from NZ_FPIX01000018.1 coordinate 11,200, forward strand.
ACGCCCCCGATAGCCCGCGGCTGCTCAACCAGCCCCTCACCAGCGAAGCCTCCCGGGACGGTATCAAGGCAATCCTCGACGCCCCGCCGTTCAAGAACCCCGAGACCGTCATCCGTTATCGTTTCGGCGAAGAAACTGCCGAATCCCCCGAGGCCGAGACCGAGGCCAAACCGAGCTGGCTCAAGGACCTGTTCAAATGGCTCGGCAGCCAACGTTTCGACATCGCCGCCGCACTGATCCAGGTGGTGCTGTGGGCCTGCCTGGGGGCAGCGATCGCCTGGCTGGCCTGGCGCTACCGTGAAAGACTCAAGGCCCTGGCCAATCGCCGACCGACGCAGCGCCTGCCGGTGGAACGAGCCGTACCGGCGCGCATGTTCGGCCTGGATATTCGCGAAGAGAGCCTGCCCGCCGATGTGGCCACCCGCGTCGAACAACTGTGGGCCACGCAACCCCGTGAAGCCCTGGGCCTGCTCTACCGGGCGCTGCTCAGTCGGTTGCATCATGACTTCAAGATCCCCTTGAAACCGGCCGACACCGAAGGCCAGGTGCTGGAACGCGTCGAACAACTCAAGCAGGACAACCTGCTGGGCTTCAGCAAAAACCTGACCCTACATTGGCAGAACATTGCCTATGGGCATCGTCCACCGCCGACACACCTGCAACAGCAATTGTGTGACGGCTGGCGCGAGCTGTTCGGTCCGGGAGCCTCTCGATGAGGCGGCACGCAGGGTGGCTGATCGGCGCCGTGCTGGCCGCGCTGGTGTGCGCATTCGGCCTCTACCTCTACACCAAGGCCGAACCCTATGAAGAGGTCGTCGAGCACGGCCCCTCCCCTGAAGCCCAGGCCAATCCTTACCTGGCCGCCGAACTTTTCCTGCGCCAGCGGGGTATCAACGTCGAGCACGCCAACAGCCTGGACGTGCTGCCCAGCCTGGAACCTCGCCAGCACAGCCTGCTGTTGCTGGGCGAGCGAACCCACATGACGCCACGGGAAGTCGAACAGTTGATGAACTGGACCCGGGCCGGCGGACGCCTGGTCTTTGTGGCCGAAGCCTTGTGGGACAACAACACCGGCAGCAGTGGCGACCTGCTGCTTGATCGCGTGCGCCTGCGTCAACTCCTGAGCGAAGACCTCAAGGAGCCCGCGCCCGAACTGATCAAGGACCGTTACCCGGAACTGACCAAGCTCTACCTGGAAGATGAAGAGGCGCCGGCGTATATCGGCTTCGACACCGATTTCCACCTCGAAGACCCGCATAACCTGGCCCAGGCCTGGGCCAACAGCGCACTGTCGACCCACATGATGCAGTTGAACCTCGGCCTGGGCTCGATCACCGTGATCACCGACGCCGAGCTGTGGAAGAACGACGCCATCGACCAATACGACAACGCCTGGCTGCTCTGGTATTTGAGCGCCGACACGGACGTCACCCTGCTGTTCAACACCGACCACGACGACCTGCTGACCTTGCTGCTGCGCTATTTCCCCCAGGCACTGGTGGCCCTGCTGGCTCTGGTTGCGCTATGGCTCTGGCGCTCGGCGGTACGCCATGGCCCACTGCAACAACCGGCGCCCAAGGCGCGGCGTCAGTTGGAAGAGCATGTGCAGGCCGGCGCCGGTTTCCACCTGCGCCACAACGGCCAGGCGTACCTGTTGCATGCCTTGCAACAAGACGTCCTGCGCCGGGCGCGTCATCTTCACCCAGGCTTCGAACAACTGGCCGTCGCCGAACAATGGCAGGTACTCGCCCGCCTGACCCGCCAGCCCACGCGAGCCATCAGCCAGGCCTTGAGCCCCCGGCCGAAACAGCGGACGTCGAACGCTGAGTTCTGCCGCCAGGTCGCCCATTTGCAAACCCTCAGGAATGCCTTGTGAACTTGGTAATAGGGTCAGAGACTCTGCCCGACTCGATCTTCCGGGCCGCGGATCAGTTGCCGCGCAAGGCCGCCTTTCTTGCAGGACGGCTAGCCGATGAAACATCCAGCCAACTGGCGGGCCTGTTGCGCATCACCAATACCTATTACTCGAACCTGATCGAAGGGCATCGAACCGAGATCGCCGACCTCCAGATTGCTCGCACGACACCGAAACGGGAAAGAAAAGAGCTCAAAGAGCTGGCCGTACAACACATGACGCAGCAGGAGGTGATGGAGCGGCTGCTTCGCATGCGGCCAGCGGATAATTTCTCTGCCATGTTCGATCCCAGGTTAATCGCGGCCATCCATCGTCGACTGTTCAAAGATGCTTCCACGCAGGAACTCACCCTGAGCGATGGTCGCCTGATGGAACCGGGCAGGCTGCGGGTCGAAGAGGATGAACAGGTCCAGGTCGGCGCGCATATCGCTCCAGCGGCTGCAGTTGTATTGCCCATGCTTGAGCATCTGCAGTTGCACTACGGACGAATAAAGGATCCGCGACGCCAACTGATCGCGGCCCTGGCAGGCCATCACCGAGTGGCGCTTGTTCACCCCTTCCTCGATGGCAATGGTCGAGTGATTCGGATGCTCACCCACCTGCAACTGGTTCACCTCGGGCTAAAACCTTTCCTCTGGTCACTGTCCCGCGGCCTGGCTCGCAGGCAAGATGAGTACTATCGCTTCCTGGCTTTGGCTGATCGTCCTCGTGAAGGAGACTATGACGGGCGCGGCCAGCTCTCACAGCGTCACTATTTCAACTTCATCGAGTTCATGCTCGATGTCTGCCACGACCAGATTGAGTACATGACGACCTCGCTAAACCCAGCCAAGCTGCGCGAGCAGGTTGTTCATGTGTTCTCAACGGATCCTGAGCTTCGCCGTGCCGGCATCAGGCATACCAGCGCAGCTGCCGTGCTGGCGCTGCTCACCCAAGGGGCGATGCCGCGTGCAGAGTTCAAGGTGTTCACAGGTTTGAAGGATCGGCTTGCCACGGAGGAATTGAGCCGCTTGATCGACGCGGGGATTGTGGTCAGCAGTACCCCCAGATCCCGCACGGTGGAGGCGGGTTTGCCCGCACGCTTCGCTGGGTTGATCTTTCCAAACCTGCACTTCCAAATGGGCTAGGTTATGTCGGCGGCTCAGATGTCACCGCCCTGTCATGGCATGAAATGGTTAGATCATGTAACTAGATGATTTATCTAATAGGAATAGGATTTAACCGTTAGGAGAACTCCAGAATTGACGACTGAACAGAACGAACCTGTCGATGGCCAGGCCCACGCTGCCCAACAGCGCCAGCGCGCCAGTCAGTTGGCCCAGGCCATCCGCACCGAGCTGCGCAAAGCGGTGGTCGGCCAGAGCGCGGTGATCGACGATGTGCTCACCGCGCTGATCGCCGGCGGGCACGTGCTGCTCGAAGGCGTTCCCGGGCTGGGCAAGACCTTGCTGGTGCGGGCCTTGGCCCGCTGTTTCAACGGCGAGTTCGCGCGCATCCAGTTCACCCCCGACCTGATGCCCAGCGACGTCACCGGGCACGCGGTGTACGACTTGCAGACCGAGCAGTTCAAGCTGCGCAAGGGCCCGGTGTTCACCAACCTGCTGCTGGCCGACGAGATCAACCGCGCACCGGCCAAGACCCAGGCCGCGCTGCTCGAAGCCATGCAGGAACGCCAGGTCACCCTCGAAGGCCGCGCCCTGCCCATCAGCCAGCCGTTCATGGTCCTCGCCACCCAGAACCCCATCGAACAGGAAGGCACCTACCCGTTGCCCGAAGCCGAGCTCGACCGCTTCATGCTCAAGGTGCGCATGGACTATCCGGACGCCGACCAGGAGCTGGACATGGTGCGCCAGGTCAGCCGCTCGACCCGCGCCGACATGCTCGACGTGCAACCGCTGCGCGTGGTGTTGCAGGCCAAGGACGTGCAAGCGCTGCAACGCATTGCCAGCGACCTGCCGATGGACGACCAGGTGCTCGACTACGCCGTACGCCTGGCCCGTACCACCCGCAGTTGGCCGGGCCTGACCCTCGGCGCCGGGCCGCGCGCGTCGATTGCCCTGGTGCGGTGTGCCCGGGCCCGGGCGTTGTTGCGCGGCGGCGAGTTCGTCGTGCCGGACGACATCAAGGGCTGCGCCCTGGCGGTGCTGCGCCATCGCGTGCGGCTGGCGCCGGAGCTGGACATCGAAGGGCTGTCGGTGGATCAGGTGCTGGGGCAACTGCTCGATCAAGTGCCGGCGCCGCGCTTGTGAATACGCATTTCATGATGGAGAAACTCATTGTGGCGAGGGGATTTATCCCCGCTGGGGCGCGCAGCGGCCCCTTGCAGTGTGTCAGACAAAACCAGGGGGCCGCTTCGCAGCCCAGCGGGGATAAATCCCCTCGCCACAAAAGCGCGCTCTGCATGTCTCCAACGGGAATGCACCCATGAAACCCTCGCGCCTGCTCTTGATCTGGCTCGCGCTTCTGCTGGCCCTCGGCATCGCGCTGGGCACGCTGCGGGCACTCGGCGTGACGGTGCCATCGGCGCTGCTGTCGATCAACTGGGGGCTGCTGCTGGCCTTGCTGGCCCTGGCGCTGCTCGACGCGGTGCGCGTCAGGCGCCTGCCCTCGCCGCGGGTACAACGGCAGATGCCCGGCAGCCTGGCCCTGGGTCGCTGGGGTGAAATCCACTTGGACATCAGCCATGACTTTGCCCAACCGCTGGAGGCGCAGGTCTTCGATCACGTCCCCGATGGCCTGGACTTCGAAAACCTGCCCCTGTCCGTCGAGCTGCAACCCGGCCAACGCAGCCAGGTCGGCTACCGCCTGCGCCCGCTCGAGCGCGGGCACTTCGTCTTCGAACATTGCGAAATCAACCTGCCGAGCCCATTGGGCCTGTGGACCGACAAGCGTCTGCTGGATGCGCTCGATGAGACCCGGGTCTACCCGGATTTCGCTAGGCTCTACGACGGTCAACTGCTGGCGGTGGACAACTGGCTCAGCCAACTCGGCATCCGTCAGCGGCAACGGCGCGGCCAGGGCCAGGAATTTCATCAACTGCGCGAATTTCGCGAGGGCGACAGCCTGCGCCAGATCGACTGGAAGGCTACGGCCCGCCATCGCACGCCGATTGCCCGGGAATACGAAGACGAGCGCGACCAACAGATCATCTTCATGCTCGACTGCGGCCGGCGCATGCGCAGCCAGGACGGCGAGCTGTCGCACTTCGACCACGCCCTCAACGCCTGCCTGCTGCTCAGCTACACCGCGCTGCGCCAGGGCGATGCCGTGGGCCTGAACACGTTCGCCAGTGATCGGCCCCGCTACCTCGCCCCGGTCAAAGGCCCGGGCCAGCTCAACGTCTTGCTCAACACCGTGTACGACCTCGACAGCAGCCAACGCCCCGCCGACTACCAGGCAGCCGTCACCCAGTTGCTGGCCCGGCAAAAACGCCGGGCCCTGGTGGTGCTGGTGACCAACTTGCGGGATGAGGACGACGCGGATCTGCTCGCCGCCGTGAAACGGCTGGGCCAACAGCATCGAGTACTGGTGGCCAGCCTGCGGGAAGAAGCCCTCGACCGGTTGCGCCAGGCGCCGGTGCAAAACTTGCCTGAAGCCTTGGCCTATTGCGGAACGGTGGACTACTTGAATGCCCGGGCCGAACTGCATCAGCAACTGAGCGCCCATGGCATCCCGACCCTGGATGCGCGCCCCAGTGAGTTGGGGGCGCAATTGGTAACGCAATATCTTGCATGGAAAAAGGCGGGGACCGCATAGGTCCTACAGCGAGCCAGCAAAGCTCCAACTGACTACAGCGCCTTGCGCAACGGACTACAGATCCGCCAGAATCCGCCGGCTTGTGTGCCTTGGCCTTGCCCCGTAACTTGATTCGCGTCGCTGATATCCAGCGATCGGGTTTAGTCGCCCGGTGGTAAAAACGGTGTGCACAAGCGTCATCCAGTCGGGTTCCCCTATCCCCGCACTTGATGGTGGCTGTGCGCAGGGCGCCCTCGGGCGCGCCGGGCTTCGTTTTTCCACCGGTCGACTAACCTGCGTCCAGCCGCCACCCCTCGTTTAGTCGCGAACCGGGTGGCAGCACCAATCATGGAAAAACGAATATGATCAAACCAACCCCCAATCCACCCCATACCGACCCGCTCTCCCCCCACGAAACCCTCGACCCCGAAAAGCTCGACGACGCCGCCCAAAGAGCCCTCGACTATTACCTCAAGCCCAACCACGGCCAACCCGACAAGAAGCCTGGCAAACAACCGGACTACTTCATCGTCGCCCCCGACGCCGACCCCGAAGGCATGCTCGCGCACACCTACGAAACCTTCTGTTCGGTGAGCACGCTGATCCTGGATTTATCGGAAGACCTGGAAGGCGCCCCGCGCAACCTGGCCCTGGCGATTCACCAGATGGGCGAGATGGGGGTGTTGTTGCTGGAGAAGATGCTGGATAACGAAGCGAAGGTTCAGCGCTAGAAGAGGTGTATGAGAAGCCTGTGGGAGCGAGTTTGCTCGCTCCCACAAAGTGTCGCGCCAACAAAAGTGACCGGGGCTCAGGCCGATTCCGGCAACGGATAAAAACTGAAATATTGCTGCAATGCGCTGATCAGTTGCCCGTACTCCGGCGGCGCCCATTGCAGGCTGAAACCGGCGTCGAAATGCTGCGGCGTCACGTCTTCGCGGCACCACAGGCAATTGGCTCGGAGCACAATGTTCTGCTGCGGTCCCTCGTCGGAAGGGATTTTCAGGTGCAAGTCAAAGTCCGCGCCGACCATCAACGGTAAATGGCTGATCAGCATCAGGCCATCTGCAGAAACGTTGCCCAAAAAACCGATGGGCTTGCCGTTGACGCCATTAAACACTCTCAGGAAACACGACAGCTGCTGCCGTTCGATGCGCCGTTTTTTGTACATGTCCTGTATCGCTTTTTGAACGACCCCGAATCGGGGCAACCTAATACTTCGGAACGAGCACACGCCAGCTCGCTCTCCCCGATCCCGGTGCCAGACGCTCGAAAGCGTTCAAGCCTAGTGCTGCCGGTCACAGGTGCCGCTTGAAGTTAGAGATTTAGCTCCAATGACGATTTGTACAAATATAGCTCATGGTCGTGTGGCAGCCAGTCCGTGCGCACACCTTTCATAAACAAAAACACCCGGGGCTTGTGGCCAGGGATCGCCCCCGGCCCATGGCTTGATGAGCCTGTCAGGACGCCGTCGGGCGGATCGCCGACGCGCTGCGGGTCGGGTAATGGCCCAGGCTCTGCAGGGTCTCGAGCCGGGCGCGGGCGCGGAAGGCGTATTCACTGTTAGGGTATTGCGTGATGATGAACTGGTAGGTCTGCGCCGCATCGACAAACAGCTTCTGCCGTTCCAGGCACTGGCCGCGCAGCATCGAGACTTCCGGCTGCATATAGCGGCGGGCACGGCTGGCGCGGTCGACCTGGGACAGTTCGAGCATGACCTGCTCGCAATTGCCGCGGTCATAGGCCTTGTAGGCCAGGTTCATGTGATGGTTCATCGACCAACGGGTGCAGCCCGTGACGCTGAGGGCCAGGGCAACAAAAAGCACGAATCGCATGGGAGGTTCTCCTGTCTTGAGCCCTGTATCGACCTGGCTGGGAAAATCTTCAGCCTGAAATGGAACCGGGTCTGCTCTTGTGGCGAGGGGATTTATCCCCGTTGGGCTGCGAAGCGGCCCCAAAACAATAAATTCGGTCGGCCTGACACACCGAGCTGCCTGATTTCAGGGCTGCTTCGCAGCCCAACGGGGATAAATCCCCTCGCCACAGATAAATCTCCTAACCACGGAGGTTTGTGTAGCCCAAAGAGGTGTGAAAATTTTCAGGAATGTTCATTTCGAAAAACAAACGAAAAAGTAGTGCATATGAACAATGACTACACCCAAAGAGCATAGTAGCCTTCGCTGGCGCTTGAACTTGAGGAGTCTTGCATGTCCGTCCGTCGCACCAAAATCGTCGCTACCCTTGGCCCGGCCAGTAATTCGCCGGAAGTTCTCGAACAGCTGATTCTGGCTGGCCTGGACGTCGCCCGCCTGAACTTTTCCCACGGTACCCCCGAAGAACACAAGGCACGTGCCAAGCTGGTGCGCGACCTCGCCGCCAAGCACGGCCGTTTCGTTGCCCTGCTGGGCGACCTGCAAGGCCCGAAGATCCGTATCGCCAAATTCGCCAACAAGCGCATCGAGCTGAAGATTGGTGACACCTTCACCTTCTCCACCAGCCATCCGCTGACCGAAGGCAACCAACAGGTGGTGGGTATCGACTACCCGGACCTGGTCAAGGACTGCGGCGTGGGCGATGAGTTGCTGCTCGACGACGGTCGCGTGGTGATGCGCGTCGAGACCGCCACCGCCACCGAACTGAACTGCGTCGTGACCATCGGCGGCCCGCTGTCGGACCACAAAGGCATCAACCGCCGCGGTGGTGGCCTGACCGCACCGGCCCTGACCGAAAAAGACAAGGCCGACATCAAGCTGGCCGCGGAAATGGAAGTCGATTACCTGGCCGTGTCCTTCCCCCGTGACGCCGCCGACATGGAATATGCCCGTCAACTGCGCGACGAAGCCGGCGGTACTGCCTGGCTGGTGGCCAAGATCGAGCGCGCCGAAGCCGTCGCCGACGACGAAACCCTCGACGGCCTGATCAAGGCCTCCGACGCGGTGATGGTGGCCCGTGGCGACCTGGGCGTGGAAATCGGCGACGCCGAGCTGGTGGGCATCCAGAAGAAAATCATCCTGCACGCACGTCGCCACAACAAAGCGGTGATCGTCGCGACCCAGATGATGGAGTCGATGATCCAGAACCCGATGCCGACCCGCGCCGAAGTGTCCGACGTAGCCAACGCCGTATTGGACTACACCGACGCCGTGATGCTCTCGGCCGAAAGCGCCGCGGGTCTCTACCCGCTCGAAGCAGTGCAAGCCATGGCGCGTATTTGCATCGGCGCTGAAAAGCACCCGACCAGCAAGACCTCCAGCCACCGCATCGGCAAGACCTTCGAGCGCTGCGACGAGAGCATCGCCCTGGCGACGATGTACACCGCCAACCACTTCCCGGGCGTGAAGGCGATCATCGCCCTGACCGAAAGTGGCTACACACCGTTGATCATGTCGCGCATCCGTTCCTCGGTGCCGATCTACGCGTTTTCCCCGCACCGCGAAACCCAGGCTCGCGCCGCCATGTTCCGTGGCGTCTACACCGTGCCGTTCGATCCGGCCGCCCTGCAACCGGGCGAAGTCAGCCAGGCGGCGGTGGATGAGCTGGTCAAGCGTGGCGTGGTGCAGACCGGTGACTGGGTCATCCTGACCAAAGGCGACAGCTACCACACCATCGGCGGCACCAACGGGATGAAAATCCTGCATGTTGGCGACCCGATGGTCTGAGTGACCGAGCGCTGGAAAACAAAAGCCCTGCCATGTGAATGGCGGGGTTTTTTGGTTTTTGCTCTTGGAGAATGTAGTGCCTGAACTCAATGCCTGTTGATAAACCCCGACAACGCTGCTACCGCCTCGGGCGAGCGCAGGCATTGGGTGAACAGCTTGCCCTCTGCTTCAATCACCTTGCGCAACAGTTCCCGGTCCGGCGCTTTCATCAGTTGCTTGCTGATACTCACCGCTTCAGCCGGCAACGACTCGAAACGCAGCGCCACCTCCCGCGCCTTGGCCAATGCCGCCTCGCCACTGTCCATTGCCTCGGTGGCAATGCCCCAGGCGACCGCTTGTTCGCCACTGAAGCCCTCGCCCAACAGCAACAATTGCGCGGCCTTGGCCTGGCCCAGCAACCGTGGCAGGATGAGGCTGGAGCCGAATTCCGGGCACAGCCCCAAGTTGACGAACGGCATGCGCAGCCGCGCGTCCCGGCTGACGTAGACCAGGTCGCAATGCAACAGCAACGTGGTGCCGATGCCCACCGCCGGCCCGGCCACGGCGGCGATCACCGGTTTGCGGCAATCGAGCAGGCTGAGCATGAACTGGAACACCGGGTTATCGAGGTCGTTCGGTGGTTGTTCGAGGAAGTCGACGATGTCGTTGCCGGCGGTGAAGCAGTCGCTGGAGCCGGTGAGCAGCACTGCGCGAATCTGCGGGTCGCTGTCCGCCATCGCCAGGGCCTGGGCCAACTGACTGTACATGGCCCGGGTCAGGGCGTTTTTCTTTTCCGCACGGTTCAAGCGCACCGTCAGCAGGCCGCGTTCTCGGTCGAGCAACAGGGTTGGGGTCATGGTCGGTCTCGCGTCTGGAAATCAGCGCTCAACCACGGGGCAGGAAGACGTCGGCCAGCAGTTGGTTGCGCGGCAAGCCGGCCAGGTACAAGCGCTTGGCAAAGGCCTCGACCCGGTCGGGATGGCCGCAGAGTAAGGCCTGGGTTTGCCGTGAAACAAGCCGCAGTTGCGCCAAGGCGGACGGCGCCTCGGCCGCGGTCAGCAGTTCCACGGTGAGGTTTTGGTGCTTGGCCGCCAGCGCCGCCAGGGGTTTGGCCAGGTAATGCCCGGCCGCATCATGGGCCACGTGAATAAGGCGAATCGCGCCTTGGTGATCCTGACGCAAGGCTTCGCGCAGGAGGCCGAACAGCGGCGCCAGGCCAGTGCCGGCGGCGAGCAGCCACAGCGGCCTGGCGTGCCAGTCGGGGTCGTAATGCAGGGCACCGCCGCGCAACTCGCCCAGGCGGATCGGATCACCGGCCTTCATCCGCCGGGCCGCATCAATGAATTGACCGGGCTCGCGACAATCGAGGTGGAACTCCAGGAAACGGTCTTCCTCGGGCAGGCTCGCCAGGGAATACGGCCGGGCCACGTCGCCGGCCCACAGCACCAGATGCTGCCCGACCCGATACCGCAGCGGCCGCTCGGGGGTGAGGCGCAGACGCAGCACCTCACCGCCCAGCCAATCCACCGCCATCACCTGGGCGGCCTGGCCGTCGCGTTGCGGGTCGAAGGTGTGGATCTGCACATCCTCGACCACCTGGCATTGGCAGGCCAGCCGCCAACCCTGGTCGCGCTGCGTCGGGCTCAGGGCGTCGGGGCGGCTGTCGCGCACATCACCGCCCACACACTGCACCAGGCAGGCGTGGCAGCTCCCGGCGCGGCAACTGTAGGGCACCGCCACGCCTGCACCGTTCAAGGCGTCCAACAGGTTACTGCCCGCCGCCACCGTCCATTGCCGACCGGCGACTGTCAGTTCAGGCATCGACGTTCTCCCAGGCGGCAGCGCACCGATTGCGGCCGTCTCGCTTGGCACGGTACAGGGCCTGGTCGGCACGCTGCAACGCGTTGTCCAGGTCATCGCCCATTCCCAGCATCGTCATGCCCGCCGACAAGCTGAGGGCGCCGACCTGCAGACCGATCAGCTCGACTTCAGTGAATGCCAGCCGCAGCCTTTCGCAGCAGGCCGTCAGGCGCTGGGGATCGCAGGCGGGCAGTAGCATGACGAACTCCTCGCCACCATAACGGGCCAATACATCGCCCTCACGCAGGCACGCGGTGGCGACCGCGGCAAATGCCTGCAGCACCTGGTCGCCGGCGGCGTGGCCGTGCAGGTCGTTGATGCGCTTGAAATGGTCGAGGTCGATCAGGGCCAGGCCATGGGCGATACCGGGCCTGAGCGTGTTGAGTTCGCGCGAAGCGAGGCGCAGGAAGTGGCGGCGATTGAACAGCCCGGTCAGCTCGTCGGTGGCCACCAGGTCTTCGAGCTGGCGCATCATCCCGCGCAAGGTGTCCTGGTGCGCCTGCAGGGCAAACCGCCGCTGACGCATGCGCTGACGTGAGATCTGGACGTAGCGGGCGTAAAACACCAGCCACACCAGCACCAGAAACAGCACGGCCACCTGCAACCCGGCCAAGGTGGGATCGGGAAGCCTGAAGAAGTAACCGTCCCAAAGGGTAATAGCGGCGAAGCTGATGAACACCAGCGTCGCGCAGCGCACGAAGGCCCGGCGCGACAGATGAAACAGCCCGAACAGCAGGATCAATACATAAAACACCAGGAACACGCCCCGAGCCTGGTCCAGGTGCGCCATCATCCAGGTCTGCCAGCCCAGGCCGATCAACACCTGCGCTTCGGTAAGGCTGGGGTCGGCGAAGCGCAGGTTACGGTCCGTGATAAACAGCGCGAACAGCCCAGCCTGGCACAGCACGACCAACACGCTGCCGATGATGACACCGCGCAACGAATCGAGGTAATGACCACTGAAAAATGCCAGCCACAATAAAACCAGTGCCAGCGCGTACGTCGCGGCCGCCAAAGCGAAGCGTTTCAGCAAAAGACGTTGAATGGCGTTATGGGTCAATCGTTGACTCACCATGGGAAAGGAAACTGACAGGAGGCGTCCTACGCTACAGGCCAGACGCCACTTTAGTGGCGTGTAGGACAAATGACCATTCAATTCTGGAGCAGAAAAATGGCGTCAAAGCAATGGCCCAGATTGACGCATTTGTTTGCTGCGGGCGGAACCCAGTTTGGACCAGAGACAAGGTTCCCCTGTGACAAGGAGACCATCTGTGGCGAGGGGATTTATCCCCGCTGGGCTGCGCAGCAGCCCCTTAACCAGACAACTCGGTGTGTCAGGCTGATCTCGTTCAGTTTTTTGGGGCTGCTGCGCAGCCCAGCGGGGATAAATCCCCTCGCCACAGATTAAATCCCCTCGCCACAAAGGCAGCTCGCTCCCACAGGGGGCCGGCCTGCGATATACTGCCGCGCCTTTTTAGCGTCGCGCCAGCATGCCCGGCGTGCCTTATAGAGGTGCCGCCCGTCGACCGATGCACCCAAGCGGCCGGCACCTTATTGAATGTTCCCGTCTTTAGAGAGGAGCGCGACTCATGACCGTGATCAAGCAAGATGACCTGATACAGAGCGTTGCCGACGCTTTGCAGTTCATTTCCTACTACCACCCGGTGGATTTCATCCAGGCGATGCACGAGGCCTACCTGCGCGAAGAATCGCCAGCGGCCCGTGACTCCATGGCGCAGATCCTGATCAACTCGCGCATGTGCGCCACCGGCCACCGGCCGATCTGCCAGGACACCGGCATTGTGACCGTGTTCGTGCGCGTGGGCATGGACGTGCGTTGGGATGGCGCGACCATGAGCCTGGACGACATGATCAACGAGGGCGTGCGTCGCGCCTACAACCTGCCGGAAAACGTCCTGCGTGCGTCCATCCTCGCCGACCCGGCAGGCGCACGTAAAAACACCAAGGACAACACCCCGGCAGTCATCCACTACTCCATCGTCCCCGGCAACACCGTGGAAGTGGACGTGGCGGCCAAGGGCGGCGGTTCCGAGAACAAGTCGAAGATGGCCATGCTCAACCCGTCCGACTCCATCGTCGACTGGGTACTGAAAACCGTGCCGACCATGGGCGCCGGCTGGTGCCCACCGGGCATGCTGGGTATCGGCATCGGCGGCACCGCCGAGAAAGCTGCGGTCATGGCCAAGGAAGTGTTGATGGAATCCATCGACATCCACGAGCTCAAGGCGCGCGGCCCGCAGAACCGTATCGAAGAGATGCGCCTGGAGCTGTTCGAGAAGGTCAACCAACTGGGCATCGGCGCCCAGGGCCTGGGTGGCCTGACCACCGTGCTCGACGTGAAGATCATGGACTACCCGACCCACGCCGCTTCGCTGCCGGTGTGCATGATCCCCAACTGCGCCGCCACCCGTCACGCCCACTTCGTGCTCGACGGCAGCGGCCCGGCGTCGCTGGAAGCGCCACCGCTGGACGCCTACCCGGAAATCGTCTGGGAAGCCGGCCCGTCGGCTCGCCGCGTGAACCTCGACACCCTGACCCCGGAAGAAGTCCAGAGCTGGAAACCGGGCGAAACCGTGCTGCTCAACGGCAAGATGCTCACCGGCCGCGACGCGGCGCACAAGCGCATGGTCGAGATGCTGAACAAGGGTGAAACCTTGCCGGTGGACCTCAAGGGCCGCTTCATCTACTACGTCGGCCCGGTCGATCCGGTAGGCGACGAAGTCGTCGGCCCGGCCGGCCCGACCACGGCCACGCGGATGGACAAGTTCACCCGCCAGATCCTCGAGCAGACCGGCCTGTTGGGCATGATCGGCAAATCCGAGCGCGGCCCGACCGCCATCGAAGCGATCAAGGACAACAAGGCGGTCTACCTGATGGCCGTCGGCGGTGCCGCTTACCTGGTGGCCCAGGCGATCAAGAAATCCAAGGTCCTGGCGTTCGCCGAGCTGGGGATGGAAGCGATCTACGAGTTCGAGGTCAAGGACATGCCGGTGACCGTTGCGGTCGACAGCAAAGGCGAGTCGGTGCACATCACCGGTCCTGCCATCTGGCAAAAGAAGATCAGTGACAGCCTGGCGGTGGAAGTGCAGTAACACGCGCTTTGCTGCTGTAAAAAAGGCCGGTGAGGCGACAAGTCCACCGGCCTTTTTTATGTTGAACCCTGTCGGAGCCAGGTGAACACCACACCTCAATCCACCGCCTACCCCCTGTGGGAGCGAGCTTGCTCGCGATGGCGGCTTGTCAGTCAACATCAATGCTGAATGATCCACCGCCATCGCGAGCAAGCTCGCTCCCACACCGGTCATGGGCCGGCTCAAGTACATGATCGCTCGAAGCAACCGCCATGCTATCGTGCCCGCCCGACTTGCAACTGTTCACACCAGCATGCTGCCAACTACCCGTACCTTGCGTCTGTCGTTGTACACCTTGCTGATCCTCACCGGCGCAGCCGTTGCCGCCACCCTCGCCGTGCGCCACGCCGAACGCGTGGCCCTGGAAGAAGACGCCAGCCGTGCCAACCAGCAGTTGGCGCTGTACGCCACTTCACTGCACACCCTGATCGAGCGCTACCGCGCCCTGCCCGCTGTGCTGGCGCTGGACCCGGAGCTACGTTCGGCCCTCAAGGGACCGGTCGGCGCGGCGCAGCAGGATGTGTTGAACCGCAAGCTGGAACAGATCAATGGCGCCGCCCAGTCATCCACCCTGGAATTGCTCGACCACACAGGGTTGGCCGTCGCGGCCAGCAACTGGCGCCTGCCCAGCAGCTATGTCGGGCACAACTATGGCTTTCGTCCATATTTCCTCCAGACCCGCACCCAGGGCACCGGACGTTTTTATGCGGTGGGCGTGACCAGCGGCATCCCGGGATACTTCCTCTCCAGCGCCGTGACCGACGACAACGGCGAGTTCCTCGGCGCGATGGTGGTAAAGCTGGAGTTTCCGGAGCTTGAACGCGAATGGCGCCAGGGCAGCGACACTCTGCTGGTCAGCGATGCCCGAAGCATCATCTTCATCGCCAACCGCCCAGGCTGGCGTTATCGCCACTTGCAGCCGCTAAGCGACAGCGACCGCGCCGAGCTCAAGGCCACCCGTCAATACGACAAACAACCGTTGCAACCGCTGGCTTACGAAACGTTGCGGCGCTTTGACGACAATAGCCATCTGGCCCGGGTCGAGACGCCCGATGGCGCGGCGGACTACCTGTGGGAATCCTTGCCGCTGACCGCCGAAGGCTGGACGCTGCACTTGCTGCGCCGTCCGCAGATCGCCTTCGAAGACCGGCGTAATGCCGGGCTCGCGGCCGCCGGGTCGTGGCTGGCGCTGGTGTTCCTGCTGCTGTTTCTCAACCAGCGCTGGCGCCTGGCAAGGTTGCGCCAGCGCAGCCGCGAAGAGCTCGAACGGTTGGTCGAAGAACGTACCCGGGATCTGCGCACGGCCCAGGACGGGTTGGTGCAATCGGCCAAGCTGGCGGCACTGGGGCAGATGTCGGCGGCCCTGGCCCATGAAATCAACCAGCCCTTGACCGCCCAGCGCATGCAATTGGCGACCCTGCGCCTGTTGCTCGATCACGGTCGGGTCGATGACGCCTACAAGGCCCTCAAGCCGGTGGACGACATGCTGACGCGCATGGCCGCCCTCACCGGCCACCTGAAAACTTTTGCCCGCAAAAGCCCCAGCGGCCTGCGCGAACGCCTGGACCTGGCGGCTGTGGTCGACCAGGCGCTGCAATTGCTGGACACGCGCCTGCGCGACGAACAGATCAGCACCGTGTTGCACCTGACTCGACCGGCCTGGGTGCGCGGCGATGCGATCCGCCTCGAACAAGTGTTGATCAACCTGCTGCGCAATGCCCTCGACGCCATGGCCGAGCAACCCATCAAGCGCCTGGAAGTGCGCCTGGAGGCCGATGAGCAATTGTGGCGCCTGACCGTCAGCGACAGCGGCACCGGGATCGCCGAGGAACACCTGGCCCAGGTGTTCGATCCATTTTTCACCACCAAGGCGGTAGGCGACGGCCTGGGCCTGGGGCTGGCGGTTTCCTTCGCGATCATTCATGAATCCGGCGGGCGGCTGACGGCAGACAATCACGAACATGGCGCAGTATTCTGCGTGACCTTGCCCATCGATCAGGAGGCGCAACTGCATGCTTGATTCTGTCATGGTCGTGGATGACGAAGGCAGCATCCGCAGTGCCGTCGAGCAATGGTTGAGCCTGTCGGGGTTCCAGGTGCAGTTGTTCAGCCGCGCCGACGAATGCCTGGCCCGGTTGCCGGAGCATTTCCCCGGGGTGATCCTCAGCGACGTGCGCATGCCCGGCCTCAGCGGCCTGGAGCTGTTGGCCGAAGTGCGTCGCCGCGATCCGGACCTGCCGGTGATTCTGTTGACCGGCCACGGCGACGTGCCCATGGCTGTGGAGGCCATGCGCGACGGCGCCTACGACTTCCTGGAAAAACCCTTCAGCCCCGAAGCCCTGCTCGGCAGCCTGCGCCGGGCCCTGGACAAGCGCACCCTGGTCCTGGAAAACCGTCGCCTGCATGAACAGGCCGACGCCCGGGCCCGCCTCGATGGCACGCTGCTGGGCGTTTCCCGGGCGCTGCAAAACCTGCGGCGCCAGGTGCTGGACCTGGCGGCACTGCCGGTCAACGTATTGATCCGCGGCGAAACCGGTAGCGGCAAGGAACTGGTCGCCCGTTGCCTGCACGATTTCGGCCCGCGGGCGAGCAAGCCCTTCGTCGCGTTGAACTGCGCAGCCATTCCCGAAGCGCTGTTCGAAGCGGAGCTGTTCGGTCACGAAAGCGGCGCCTTCACCGGCGCCCAGGGCAAGCGCATCGGCAAGCTCGAATACGCCAACGGCGGCACGCTGTTCCTCGATGAAATCGAGAGCATGCCCCTGGCCCAACAGGTCAAGTTGCTGCGAGTGTTGCAGGAAAAGAAGCTTGAACGCCTGGGTTCCAACCAGAGCATCGACGTGGACCTGCGCATCATCGCCGCGACCAAGCCCGACCTGCTGGATGAAGCCCGGGCCGGGCGTTTTCGCGAAGACCTGGCCTATCGCCTGAACATCGCCGAGCTGCGCCTGCCGCCGCTGCGAGAACGGCGCGAGGACATTCCCTTGCTGTTCGAACACTTCACCCACACTGCCGCCGAACGCCTGGGCCGCCCCGCTGCGCCCCTGAGCGGTCCGCAGTTGAGCCATCTGCTGAGCCACGACTGGCCGGGCAACGTGCGAGAGCTGGCCAATGTCGCCGAACGCCAGGTGTTGGGGCTGGCTCAACTGCCCGCCCTGGAGACGGAACCGGGCCAGTCCCTCGCGGCCCAGCAGGAAGCCTTCGAAGCCCAATGCCTGCGCGCCGCCCTGACGCGGCACAAAGGCGATGTGAAAGCCGTGCTCGAAGAACTGCAACTGCCGCGCCGCACCTTCAATGAAAAGATGCAGCGCCATGGGTTGAGTCGAGAGATGTTTCTGTAGGGTGTTGATCGCTCCCACGCACCCGCGTGGGAACGCCGCCAGGGACGCTCCGCGTTCCGCTCTGGAGGTGACGCAGAGCGTCACGGGATGCATTCCCACGCCGGAGCGTGGGAACGATCAACATAAGCGGATTCCCGCTCACGCCGAATCCAAAACAAGCGGATTTCCGCTCATCTAACGCCATAAACCCCTCTAGACCGGCCCTCCTCCCGCTGGCACAGCTCCTGCTATAGCCCTGGCAGGCTGCGTTCCCACGCGCTCCACAAAAACAATTAAACGAAGGATCCTTCAATGGACAACTCCAACGCCCTGCCCCTTGGGTCGGCCGCCGCGCCTGCCCGTGAAAGAACCACCGCCAGCCGGATCAAATCGATCTTCAGCGGTTCGGTCGGCAACATGGTCGAGTGGTATGACTGGTACGTCTACGCCGCTTTCTCGTTGTACTTCGCCAAAGTCTTCTTCCCCAAGGGCGACACCACCGCCCAATTGCTCAATACCGCCGCGATCTTCGCCGTGGGCTTCCTGATGCGCCCGATCGGCGGGTGGTTGATGGGCCTGTACGCCGACCGTGCTGGTCGCAAACGGGCGTTGATGGCCTCGGTGTACCTGATGTGCTTCGGCTCGCTGATCATCGCCCTGAGCCCCAGCTACGAAACCATCGGCGTCGGCGCACCGATCCTGCTGGTGTTTGCCCGCCTGCTCCAAGGCCTTTCGGTAGGTGGCGAGTACGGCACCTCGGCCACCTACCTGAGCGAGATGGCGACCAAGGAACGTCGCGGCTTCTTCTCCAGCTTCCAGTACGTGACCCTGATCTCCGGCCAGCTCATCGCCCTCGGCGTGCTGATCGTGCTGCAACAGTTCCTCACCACCGAACAGCTGTATGCCTGGGGCTGGCGCATCCCGTTCGCCATCGGCGCTCTGTGCGCGATCGTCGCGCTGTACCTGCGGCGCGGCATGGAAGAAACCGAGTCGTTCACCAAGAAGGAAAAAGCCAAGGAAAGCGCCATGCGCACCTTGCTGCGCCATCCCAAGGAACTGATGACCGTGGTCGGCTTGACCATGGGCGGCACGCTGGCGTTCTACACCTACACCACCTACATGCAGAAATACCTGGTGAACACCGTCGGCATGAGCATCTCCGACTCCACCACCATTTCCGCTGCCACGCTGTTCCTTTTCATGTGCCTGCAGCCGGTGATCGGCGGCCTGTCGGACAAGATCGGTCGCCGGCCGATCCTGATCGCCTTCGGCATCCTCGGCACGCTGTTCACCGTGCCGATCCTCACCACCCTGCACACCATCCAGACCTGGTGGGGTGCGTTCTTCCTGATCATGGCCGCGCTGATCATCGTCAGCGGCTACACCTCGATCAACGCCGTGGTGAAAGCCGAGCTGTTCCCCACCGAAATCCGCGCCTTGGGCGTCGGCCTGCCGTACGCCTTGACCGTGTCGATTTTCGGCGGCACCGCTGAATACATAGCCCTGTGGTTCAAGAGCATCGGCATGGAAACCGGTTACTACTGGTACGTCACGGCGTGCATCGCTGTGTCGCTGCTGGTGTACATCACCATGAAAGACACCCGTAAACACTCGCGGATCGTGACTGACTGACAGGGTTCCACCGTCACTGCAACGGTGACGGTGATGGCCCCATCGCGAGCAAGCTCGCTCCCACAGGATAGCGCTGGACCTGTGGGAGCGGCGGCGCGTTAATCAGCTCAACTCAGCCGCACGCTGGCCGTTGCCATAACGGTTCTGCGCATAGGTCGCGCCAGCGATCATCACAATCAATATCCCCGCCAACACCGCCGACGAACCGATGGTGCCGAAGTCCAGGCCCCCCTTGTCATGAGACTTGGTCATCAAGTCGCCCAGCGTCGCGCCAAGGGGACGGGTCAACACGAACGCTACCCAGAACAACACCACCGACGAAATCCTGGTGAAGTACCTGAGCAGTACCACCACGGCGATGGCCGAGCTGATCAGCAACGCGCCACCGGCAAATCCAAGGCCCGAATCGTCGGCCAGGTAATCACCGAGGGCGGTGCCCAGGGTGTTGGAAAACAGAATCGCCATCCAATAGAACATCTCGCCGCGAAAGGTCTGCACCTTGGTGACGTTGAGCGAATCCCCACTCAGGCGCCAAGCCGCGAAGATCGCCAACAGAATCGCAATCAGGATCATCGACCCGGTGGCGTAACCCAACTCCAGGGTGCGGTCCATGAAATCGGACATCGTGGTGCCCGCCGTGCTGGTGGACAGGATCACGATCCAGTACAGGGCAGGCTTGTAAGTCTTGGCCATCAGTTGCGTGACCAGGGTCAGGACAAACACGCTGATCAAAATGAGCGAGCTGATGGCGTAGCCGACATCGAGGGTCATGGACAACAGATCCCCCGCGGTTTCGCCCAGGGTCGTCGCGCAGATCTTCATGACCCAGAAGGCCAGGGTGATTTGAGGCAATTTATTCATCGCAGGCTCCAGAGGATGGCGGCCGACTCTTGGGTTCCAGCCGTAGGGCAAATTGACATCGCCGCAGTGAAAAACCGGTCGGTAATGCATGAAAAATCTGTCATTCAACTGCGATTAATCGCCGGTTAATGCGCTGGCTTCACCCTGGGTTCACAGAATCGATGACCTGCGCGAGGTTCGCTCCGACTGCCGAAGCGAATTAAATACGTCGCCCTTAACATCGATTTAATCGATTGTTTTTAGCATTATTTTGCGCTTTTTAATCAATTTATTCGGCGTAGCATTCAACCCATGCAAGACACATCGCCAACGAACCCGGAGTGACCACCATGAAAACCAAACTGATCCTTGCCTTGACCCTGTCTGTACTGGCTGCCAACACCTTCGCCGCCGACGGTTTCGATAAAACCGGTACCGCCTCCTTCGGCTCGGGCGCCAACGCTGCCATCGAACGCAGCCATGCCGGTAGCTACGCCGCCGATGGTTTCGACAAGACCGGCACCGCCGACGCCATCGCTGCTGACGGCTTCGACAAGACCGGCACTGC